>NZ_JAQGLV010000225.1 GCF_028292705.1 Collimonas fungivorans
GGCGGCGAGCAGCAGATGCTGGCGATGGCGCGCGCGGTCATGCTCAATCCGGAAGTGATCCTGCTGGACGAGCCATCGATGGGGCTGGCGCCGATCCTGGTGGAAGAAGTGTTCCGCATCATTTCCCGGCTCAAGGAGCAGGGCGTGACGATGCTGCTGGTCGAACAGTTCGCCGCCGCGGCGCTGAATGTCGCCGATTACGGCTACGTGCTGGAGAACGGCCGGATATCGGTGCATGGTCCGGCTGAAAAATTGAAGAACGATCCTGCTGTCAAGGCTGCCTACCTGGGAGGCGGGCAGCACTGAACCCGGACATCGGCTGTGCATGCCAGGATACGAGCGGCATGCCGGCCGGTCAGCGGTGTGCGGGTTTGTACCTGCGTTCGATCCGGGCCTGGATTACTTCCAGCACCATCGACATCAGCCAGTAGATCAAGGCCGCGGTAATCAGCATTTCTATGTGGCGGAACTCGCGCTGGCCGGCGGTGCGCGCAACGTAGGTCAATTCCCATACACCCACAACGGAGACCAGCGAACTATCCTTGAGCATGGCGATAAACTGGTTGCCGGTGGGCGGGATGATGATGCGCATGGCTTGCGGCAGGATGACCATGCGCATGGTTTTGCCTCGGTCCAGGCCCAGGGCGAGCGCCGCTTCCCATTGCCCCTTCGGGATGCTTTGAATCCCGGCGCGGAATATTTCCGTCATGTACGCGCCGTAGCACAGCGACAAGGCGGCGACCCCGGCCGGGATGGGATCGACGATATAACCCAGCTGCGGCAGCCCGATGTAGAGGATGAATATCTGCATCAGCAGCGGCAGGCCGCGGAACAGGGATGTATAAAAAGTAGCGATGCCGATCGCGATGCCGCTCGAAGACAGTTTCGCAATGGCGCCGATCAGGGCAAGCACGAAGGCGATCATGATCGAAATTGCGGAAATGTAGAGCGTGGTGACCGCGCCCTGGCTGATCAGATACCATATCTTGCGCTGGATGAACTCGAAGCTGAGATTGAAAGTGGAGAAGAACAATACGACCAGCAACGCCAGCTCGATCCATACGATGATTATTTGCCAGCGCACTGAAAAACGGGTGAGCAGATAATAATTGAGAGCGAGCGCGCCCAGTATGACTGCTGCGGTGATTGACTTGCCTAGCCAGCCGGCGGCATTGGCATTGCCGGATGCAAAAGAAACCAGGTGCTGGATCCAGCCCGGACTGACTTGCAACGCGTAGTAGGCGCCTGCCAGCATCAAGCCAAGCAATAATAAGATCGAAAAATTCCTAGCCGGGTTTTTCTCAATGTTTTCGACTTGCATGTATCTCTCCCTTTGGCGCCGCCAGGGTCAAACCCTGCATTACGCCCTGCGTTCCTGCATGAAATCCATTAACTGGTAATACCAGTAAGTCATCTGAACCGCCGCCGTTCCAGCCGCACCGCCGTTCCATACCAGGCCAAAAGGCGCAAATTGCCGATAGCGGTCAGTTTCGCCGGCAATCCCTTGCGCAACCACCTTGCCGCCGATGGCCGTGGTATTCATGCCATGGCCGCCGAAACCCATGCAATACCACACGCCGGGCTTGAACTGGCCGATCAAGGGCATCAGATGGCGGGCGTAAGACATCAGGCCCGACCAGGCCACATCGACCTTGAGGCCCTCCAGTTGCGGATAGGTGTCCACCATCCGCTTGCGCAATACCTCGGCCAGGCGTCGCGGTTCCGAGGTGCGCGTGGTGATCATGCCGCCCCACAGGATGCGTTCACCGCCATCGACCAGGCGGTAGTAGTCGCTGGCGCGACGGCTGTCGCCTATCGCTGCGCCGGTGCGGATGGCGGAAGCAATCTGCGTTTTTGCCGCTTCGGTCAGCAGCATGTAGGTGGCGATCGGCAGGTAGCTGCCGGCCAGCTTCGGCACCAGGTTGCCGGTGTAGCCGCCGCAGGTAAACACCACGGCGCCGGCCTTGACGCTGCCTTGGGCCGTCTTCAGCAGCTTTACCGGCAGATCGCAAGCGGCGGACAGCACCTCGGAATCCTCATACACCTGGCCGCCCAGGCGTTCGATTTCAGCCACCAGGGCTTGCGCATAATTCAAAGGATGGAAATGAAAGGCCTGCGGATCGTAAAGCGCCTGGCGATATCTGGCCGATACCAGCATGTCCTGCAATTCCTCGCGCGATTTGAACGCGACCTGATACTGGAATTCCTGCGCCAGCCAGTCTCGTTGCGCCTGCATCTGCTCGGAGTTTTCGTAGCGGCTGACGCGTAAGGTGCCGGGAATGGCTTGCGCCTGCTGCATATTGAGCTGCTGAATATTTCCGGCGATGATCTGCACACCTTCGATCGACATCCGGTAAAGGGATTTCGCGTTGTCGGCTCCGCTGGTGCGGGCGATCTGCTGGAAGCTGGTGGAATAACCCGGACTGACGACGCCGCCGTTGCGCCCGGAGGCGCCCCAGGCCACGCGCTTTGCCTCAAGCAGGATGACGGAGCGGCCAAGGCGCAGCAGTTCCAGGGCGGCGGTGATGCCGGCCAGGCCGCCGCCGACGATGCATACGTCCGCTTCCCGCGCGCCGCTCAGGCATGGCCGTGCCGGGCCGGCCTGCAGCGTGCGCATGTAATAACTGTCTATGTAAGATGGCATGCGTGATTCAGGGAGTGGCTACGGAAAATAAGATGGCGGCTAAAAGCCGCCACCGCGGCTTATTTCGTGCTCGTTTCGGGCTTATTTCGCGCTTATTTCGTATAGTCGCGGCCAAACCATTTGGTGCTGATCTTGGCCATGGTGCCGTCTTGTTTCATGGCCTTGATCGTATCGCCGATCTTCTTGTTCCATTCCGCATCGCCCTTGTCGGTCACGATTGCGAGCGGCTCCTGGAACGCATAGTCGTTCGGGATGATTTTCACCGGATAACCATTCTTGATGGCGCCAAGCGCCGTCTGCTCCGGCGCGATGACCGCATCCAGGCGGGTGCCGTCCCCGAGCCGCAAATCGTCGAAAGGAAGCATCGAATCGGCATAGGTCTTCATCTCTTTCGGCTTTTGCGTCATGTATTTGAATTCCGGCACGCCCGGGGCGTCGATTTCGAGACGGTTGAGGATGTAGTCTTCCGATGTGGTGCCGCCTTCCACGCCGATGATTTTCCCATTCAGATCATTGCGTGTCTTTGCTTTTGAATTCTTGTGTACGGCAAAAACGTAGGGGCTGTAATAATACAGCGCCGGAAAATCCAGGAGCTTGGCGCGCGCCTTGGTTGGCGTGACCGACAGCACCGACACATCCCAGCGGCCACGCCAGTGACCGCCTGTCATCAGGCTGAAATCCGGAGTGTCGAACGTGACGCCTACCCCGATGCGCCGTCCCAGTTCCTTGGCGACGTCGATATCGAAACCGTCGAATTCGTTCTTGTCGTTCAGAAAGGCTTGCGGCGGCCATTTGGCGCTGGTGGCGACCACCATCTTGCCGTTTTTCATCACACGGTTCAGCGTATCGCCAGCCTGGGCGCTGGTTGCGCAGCAGGCTATAACGACAGCCATCGTGAGACCGTACAGAGTGCCCCGAATTTCTTTTGTCATGCCGTCTTCTCCTGATTTTTATGAACAACCAATATGCCGCGGTGCGGACATTCTTTACATGTCAAACAGACTTCAGACAGATTGCCTGTTGAGTGGGCAAGTCCTGGCAGCCGGACCTTGCCTGAAAAAATTACAGTAATGATTTCCTGGCTATCTCAGCGCCGCCGGATGGGCATGGCGGTCCGGTACTGGGCCATTAAGGGAATGCGCAGGCGAAGAATTGCTGCCTGGAGCAAGTCGATGACAAAAGGGCGGAGCAATATGGAAAACAGGCTTGGTTGGATTCGATCTTGATCGGTTATCAAGGTCCTTGGGTCGGAGATACCTGACTGCCACCCCTCAACCATATGCAACTCATACTATGAGATATCCCTTCAGATTGAAAACCAAATAAATACACAACATCATTACCTTTTGTAATTCCTGAAATCCCTTATTTGTTGATTGTAGGAAATTATTTGTTGCAATAAACCGCTTAACACCAATTAATAATCATTAAATAGGCACAAAAGGTGGGGTTGTGGCCAGGGTTAGTTTTCTACAGTGTTCCGAACGTGAGAATCTGGCAATACCGTGATGCAGCGCATGCATAAAGCGGTCAACCATGTTTTCCACTTCGGAGCACTCAAATGAAACAAGACCACACACTCAGCACTTCCAGCCGGGCCGCCGGAGGGAAATTCATCCTCCCGTCTTTGCCGGCAAGCTTGCCGGCGGCGGCGTTGCCTGAACAGCGCCTGCCGTTCACCGTCAGGATAGTCAGCGACGAACAGGCTTTGCAGAAGGCGGTAGGGATCCGCCATGCAGCCTACAGCCGGCACCTGCCCGAGCTGGCGCAAAACCTGCTTCGGTTCGAGCAGGCCGATATTGCACAAGATACCATCGTGCTGCTGGCGGAGTCGAAGCTGGACGGCTCGTCATTGGGCACCATGCGTATCCAGACCAATCGTTTCCATCCCTTGGGACTGGAGCAGTCGGTGACATTGCCGGACTGGCTGCAGGGCTGCAGCCTGGCGGAGGCGACACGGCTGGGCGTCACTTCCAGCCAGATCGGCAAGATCGTCAAGACCTTGCTGTTCAAGGCCTATTTTTTATATTGCGTCGAGAATGGCATCGACTGGATGGTGATTACTGCACGCTCTCCACTGGACCGGCAATATGACGCCTTGCTGTTCCAGGATGTCTTTGCGGGGCCGGAATTCATCCCGATGCTGCATGTCGGCAATTTGCCGCACCGTGTCATGGCGTTTGAAGTTGCCACTGCCCGCGAACGTTGGGCCGCCGCCGGCCATCCGCTGTTCGGGCTGATGTTCGAGATGCAGCATCCTGACCTGATTCTCGAGCAGCCGCCCAATGTGCTGGCGGATCAGTTCGAGCCCCGGGACAGCCAGGCAGGGGAGCGAAAGGTGCCGCTGAAATAGGCGTTTAACAGACGTTTAATCCGGTGTTGCCGAAACTAGATATTGAGAGGGTGTTATTGTTTGTTGTTAAAAGGAATATTGTGTCTTTTTTACAGTACAGTAGAACCCTCTCACTCTACGGATACGATGTCTATGTGGCTATTTCATGCCGATACGTCGAAAAGCTTTAATCACAACCTGAAGCCTCAAGACTGGGCGGTGTTTTATTTTTCGGTCGTATTGGTGCCGGTGCTGGTGATCGTGTTTACGATCGTCGCCTTCGCTACGCTCAACAGCCGCTTCGGCCATAGCGATCCAAGCCCGTCGCCGTTCCAGGTATTGAGCGATCCTGGGCGGCGCTTGCAGCCGGCGCAGGCATTCCAGGCGCTGGCGGCAACGCCCGTGCTTACCTACAGCAGCACGCAATTGCAGGAAACGCCGTTCTGGTTTTCTTTTCTGGTGCCGGCAGCTGCCGATCCGGGGCTGACGGAGGTTGAGCTGCCATCGCGCCATGCGCAGCAGGTGAGCTGCTGGGCGGGCGCCGGCGAGCGCCTGCTTGGCACGGCCAGCCGCGATGGGGTCGAAGGCCAGATGAAAGCCGAAAAAACCGGTTTCATCTTGTCGCTGCCGGCCGCCGCGCTGCCGCTGAACGTGCTGTGCAAGGGCGTTTTTTCCGGTCCGGCGCGCATCTCGGTACGGCAATGGACGCGTCCCGATTTTGTACAGTCGCAAAAGGAATTTTATCGCGGCATTGGTCTGATGGAAGGCGGGCTGCTGACGCTGACCCTGTTCGTGCTGGTGGCGGCATTGATCAACCGCGAATGGATGTACGTCTTGTTTGCGGTGTGGCTGCTGGGGAATCTGCGGCTCGGCGCCAATGCCATGGGCTGGGATGTGCACTGGCTGATATGGACCATCCCGAATCAATGGCTGCCCTGGGTGCGCAAGCTCACGTTCGCCACCTACTATATCGTCACCTTTACCTTGTTCGGTCGCCTGTTCCAGAATGAGCTGAAGCAGATCGGCTATGTTTTCCTGCAAAACGTATTGCGCTGGATGGGACTCCTGCTGCTGGTGGCCGCCGTGCTGCTGTCGTACCAGCACTTTCTTCCGGTGTTGTGGTGCTGGACCGTGGTCGGCATCGTTATCCTGGTGTTCCTGCTGGCGCGCATCGTCTGGAAGGCGCGCACCCGTGCGGCGCTGTGGTATTGCGCGTCGATGTTCGTGGTGCTGTTTACACGGATCGACGAGGTCGTCGCCGCTGCGTTCGGCATCAAGACGCTGGATGAAGTGCCGAATAATGTAATCGTGGCTTTGCTGTCGAGCCTGATGGCGTCGTTTGCCTTTGCTGAACAGATGCGCGCCGGCAAACGCGAACTGGCAATGGTCCAGGCCGAATTGCGGACTACCTATGAAGTAACACCCGTGGGTCTGTTTACCCTGGCCGCCGACGGCAGTTTCGTGCGCACCAATCCCGCCCTGGAAAAAATCCTGGGGCATGATCCGGGCGCCGAATCGGTGAAAAAGTTTGACGATTATTTCGAAGCCGGCGCGCGCGAAAAACTGCTGCGCATCGGTTCCGGCAGCAGCGGCAACGAAGCGGAACTGCGCGGCGTCGCCGACGCCAACGGCCGTAGCAGTTTTTACCTGGTGACCGCGACTTTCGCCAACGGCCGCATCGAAGGCTCGTTGCAAGACATTACCGACCGTTCCCAGGCGATCGAACGCTTGCGGTTTTTTGCCGAGCACGATCCGCTGACCGGCGTCCTCAACCGGCGCGGCATCGAAATCATGCTGGAGCAGGCGATCGAGCGCCAGGCCGGCGACCGGCCGCTGGCATTGGCCTATCTTGACCTCGACCGCTTCAAGCTGATCAATGACCTGTTCGGCCACCAATCGGGCGACGAGGTACTGAAGCAGCTGTGTTTCCGGGTGCAGCAGTTGCTCGGCGGCGATTGCCATATCGGCCGCATCGGCGGCGACGAATTCATCCTGCTGTTCCAGGATGTCGAGATTGGCGCGGCGACTGCCATCTGCGGCGACATCATCCAGAAAATCAGCTATCAGTCGTACAATATCGGCGCGCGCGCATTCCAGGTGAAAGGCTCGATTGGGCTGATTGAAGTTGATGCCGGCATGCGCGTGCAGGACGCCATCTCTGCCGCCGACCGCGCCTGCCGGGAAGCCAAGCGGGCGCACAACGAACATATCGTGGTGTACCAGAAGAATGCGCCGGTATTCCGCGAGCGGCTGGAAGAGCTGAGCCTGATCGAAAGGCTGGGCGGCGAATTCCTGCCGGCCGGCCTGTTTGTCGAAATGCAGCCGATCATGTCGCTGCGCGAACCGGAAGCCTCGCTCAATTTCGAAGTACTGCTGCGGCTACGCGACGCCGACAACAAGGTGGTGCCGGCCACCAAGGTGATCGCGGCGGCGGAAGAAAACGGCAACATCGCGGTGATCGACCGCTGGGTCATGAGCACGGTGCTGGAATGGCTGGCGCAGCACCAGGCGCAACTGCCGCTGACAAAATTCGTCTGCGTGAATTTGAGCGGGGCTTCGCTCAACGATGAGAAATTCATCCAGGATATTTTCGTGATCCTGGGCCGCCATCCGCAAGTGGTGCCGATGCTGTGCATTGAAATCACGGAAAGCGTGGCGCTGCACGACCTCGAACACACCAGCCGTATCATCCAGCGTTTGCAGGCCTTGGGGGCCAAGATTGCACTGGACGACTTCGGCGCCGGTTATACCTCGTTTACCTACCTGAAGAGCTTGTCGGCGGACGCCTTGAAAATAGACGGTGCGTTCATTCAAAGCATGAACAAGCATCCGGCCAACGAGGCGATTGTCGAAGCCATCGTCGAGCTGGCGCGCAACCTGGGCATGAAGAGCATCGCCGAATGGGTGGAAGACTGCGCAATGATCGAAGCGCTGGCGAAACTGGGCGTCGACTACGTGCAGGGTTATATCGTGGCCAAGCCGCAGTCGCCGCAAGCAATACTGGAAGCCAGTTCCGCCGCCAGCTTCATCACCGATCCGGCCTTGGCGCGTTTTGTAGCGAGCCGGCGCGTCGATGGCCGTCCTTGGGTCGGAGCGGGCGACGACTTGCCGCCCGCAGGATTGCATTAAGCGGCGTGCAAGCGATGGTATGATTTCGATTTCATGACGTATTTATGAACGCTGCAATTTCCGGTTTTTCCCTCGGTCTTTCGCTTATCCTCGCAATCGGCGCACAAAATGCCTTTGTCCTCAAACAAGGACTCAAGCGCGAGCACGTTTTCCTGGTCTGCCTGACATGCGCCGCGTCCGACGCCATCCTGATCCTGCTGGGCGTGATGGGGCTGGGCATCATCATCGAACAGGCGCCATGGCTGATGCCGGTCATGCGCTACGGCGGCGCGGCTTTCTTGCTGGCGTACGGCGCCAGGAGTTTCATCACCGCCTGGCGTTCGTCGGACGTGCTGCTGCAGGCCGAGCATGTCAAAGGCGCTTTGCTGCCAACCTTGCTGACCTGCGCCGCGCTGACCTGGCTCAATCCGCACGTCTACCTGGATACGGTGCTGCTGATCGGGTCGATTTCGACCCAGTTTCCGGGCCAGAAGGGGTTGTTCGCGGCCGGTGCGATGCTGTCTTCGTTTGTCTTCTTTTTCTCGCTGGGGTATGCCGCTGCCTGGCTCAGACCGATCTTTGCCAAGCCGATCTCGTGGCGCATCCTGGAAGTTGTCGTCGGCATCACGATGTGGGCAATCGCCTATAAGCTGCTGAGCGAGTAAGGCGCACAGCCTGCCAGGCCGCCCGGGCAGGTAAAATAGCGGCTGGCGGCAGAATCGCGCCATTTATTCATTAGCGAACCGAGAACATCATGAGCGCGACACTGAAACACATCGTATTCTGGAAACTGAAAGAACATGCCGAAGGGGCTGACAAAGCCAGCAACGCACTGCAGCTGAAAACCTTGCTGGACAGCTGCGCCGGCATCGTGCCGGGCATGCTCAGGTTCGAAGCCGCGATTGCCCAACCGGGGCTGGAGGCGACTTACGACGTGGTGCTCAATTCCGAATTCGCCTCGGCAGCCGCGCTGGAGGCTTACCAGAACCACCCGGCGCATGTGGCGATCAAGCCGTTTTTCGGCGCGGTGCGGGAATCACGCCAGTGCATGGATTACTTTAGCTGACTGCGGCCATGTTTCCTTCCCATATTTTCCCTATCGATAATCCCTTCCTGACCTACCTCGGCGTCGAGTTCGTCGAGATGGGCGAGGGCGCGGCCGAACTGGCTCTGACTTTGCAGCCGCACCACATGAACAGCTGGCAAGTGACCCATGGCGGAGTCTCGATGACCATGCTGGACGTGGTCATGGCGCTGGCCGGCCGGTCGCTCTATCCGCAAGCCGAAGCGGCGGTCACGGTGGAAATGAAAACCAGTTTCCTGCAGCCGGCCGGGCAAACCGGTGCGCGCATCGTCGCCAAGGGCCGCGCCTTCCATCGCTCCACCACCATGTGTTTTTGCGACGCCGAACTGTGGCACGGCGACCACCTGGTGGCCAAGGCAATGGGTACATTCAAATATCTCAGGCATCACCGGGCCGCGCTGAAAATCAAGCCGGGCTGAGCCAGCAACTTGGAAGAGACAACATGAAATTTCATCTGACGGTCGACAACTGGGCAGCGCAGAAAACCGACGCCCGCGCGGTGCGTTTCGACGTATTCGTGATCGAGCAGAAAATCCCGGTCGAGCTGGAGTGGGACGATATGGATGAGCGCTGCCTGCACGCGGTTGCCTATAACGAAGCCGGTTATGCGATAGGCACCGGCCGCCTGCTGCCGGACGGCCATATCGGCCGCATGGCGGTACGCGCCGCCGGGCGCGGCCAGGGTGTGGGAGCAGCCATCCTGCAAGCCTTGATGGCGCAGGCGCGGCAGCGCGGCGATGGCGAGGTGGTGCTGAACGCGCAGACCCAGGCCGAGGCGTTTTACGGACGCTACGGTTTCAGCCGCGACGGCGAGGAATATGACGAAGCCGGGATTGCGCACATCTGCATGCGCCATGTATTTACTTAAGGCGTCACCAGCTCGGCGCGTCGCTGCCTAACGGCACGGACGGCCGGCTCCAGTGCGCCGGCGTCAGCGACAGCTTGCCGGCATGGCTCACCGCAGTCAGCCGGCCGAAACCGGATTCGCTATGCTCCAGCAGGTCCTGGATCTGCTCGAATTCAAGCTCGGCCGCGGCCAGGCCATTCTCGATCCTTCCAAGCTGGCGCAGCCAGTGGCCGGTCTGCGCCAGCGATACCCGCACATGCCAGCTGCCGCCCTCGGTGACCCGGCGCGCCAGCGCCGTCATGGCGCCGGCCGCCATCAGGTAGCCGGCTGCATGGTCCAGCACCTGCATAGGCAGCGGTTTCGGTTTGTCGCTGTGTGCGGCCTGCGCTTCAGCGTGGTTGAAGCCGCTGGCGGTCTGCACCAGCGAATCGAAGCCGCGCCGCTCGGCCCACGGTCCCACATGGCCGTACGCCGATAGCGATACGTACACGATGCCAGGATGTTTTTTTGCCGCCGCTTCGGGGCCGAAACCCAGCACATCGAGGCCGCCCGGACGGTAGCCTTGTACGAAGATGTCCGTGTCATGCAGCAGGCGGCTCAGCGTCCGATGGTCGTCGGCCTGCCGCAAATCGAGCTGGCATGAGCGTTTGCCGCGTCCGGTGTCGATCACCAGCGGGCCGATCGCCGGCAGCTGCGGCGCCGTCACCAGCATGACGTCGGCGCCGTGCGCGGCCAGCGTGCGGCCGCAGACTGGCCCGGCGATGATGCGGGTCAGGTCGAGCACGCGCACCCCATCCAGTGGCCGTTGTTCAATCGGTGCAGGCAAGGCGCGCGGCGGCGCATCGGCGATTTTTTCTATGGTCAGCAGCGGCTGCGATTGCACTGCCTGTCCCTGCGGATGGCGGTCCCATTCCTCGAACGAACGCATGGCGGTGACTACCAGCCCGGTATTGGCGGCGGCTTCCTCGAAATCCTCGGCAGTCCAGCTTTGCAGCGCCTGTTGCACGCTCTCAACCGTATGTTCGCATTGCAGCAGGCGCAGAACGCCGTCTCGATGGTGCGGAAAATTGGTGTGCAGGCGCAGCCATTTGCCGTCGCCGCAACGGTAGGTGCCGGCGATCTTGTCCCAGATTTCGTCGCTGCGGGCGTCGTTGACCCGGAAGTAGCGTTCGCTGCGGAACTCGGCCGCGGCATGGCGCATGTCGACGCTCACCTGTTGCTGCTGCTGGCTGCGCAATTGCCACAGCTGCGCAGCCGACAGCGCCGCCGCCGCAATGCTGGCTTGGGCCGCGGCGCCGACTGCGAACGAGGACGGCAAGACCGGGTCGCTGCCGCTCAGCGACAGCTGCGACAGCGCGCCATCCGGCTGGCCGAGGGTGCGCCACAACTGCTGCACGATATCGAATGGAGACAACGCGGAAGGCGACAACATGTTCTGCTCCTTGAATAGGGTGCGGCGTATGGCGCCGCCGCCGTCACGGCATAGGTGTCAGCGCGAACAGCGGGATTCGGATGGCGATGCCGGATGCGTGTGTATTGGCGAAGAAGGGCAAAACGGCGGCGCCACTCTTTCATGCAGCATGGCGCTGCCGTTGGCCTTGATCCTGACCAGGGTCGAAGCGCGCGTGCCGTA
>NZ_JAQGLV010000237.1 GCF_028292705.1 Collimonas fungivorans
CGTGACACGACACTAGGCTCAGGCTTCGCGCAGGGTCTGCAGCGGCGGCTGGTTCAATACATGGCGCAGGCCGACCCAGCCGCCGGCAAACGTGCAGGCGGCGCCGATCGCCATCCCTGCCAACCACACCAGCGGGCTGAAGGTCCAGGTAAAGCTGAAAACGTAGTGCGCCAGGGCCCAGCCGGTTGCTGCCGCGCCGCTGGCCGCCAGGAAACCGGCCAGGCTGCCGATCAGGGCAAACTCTATCCATTGCGATTGCGACAACTGCTTGCGGGTGGCGCCCAGCGCACGCAGCAGGCCGGCTTCGCGGGTGCGCTCGTCTTGCGAGCCGACCAGGGCCGCATACAGCACCAGTGCGCCGGACAGCAGGGTAAACAGGAAAAGGAATTCGACCGCCGCCACCACCTGGTCGATCACGCCCTGGATCTGCTTGATGACACTGCCGATATCGACCACCGTCAGGTTGGGGAAATCGCGCGTAAGCTGGTTACCAAAATTGATGTGCGCATCCGGCAAATTGAAAGCGGTGATCCAGGTTTGCGGCATCTCGGTCATCAGTTTCGGATTGAGGATGACAAAGAAATTCACCCGCATCGAGCCCCACTCCAGCTTGCGCAGGCTGGTGACCGGCGCCGTCACCAGCTGGCCGGCGATGTCGAACTGCAGCTTGTCGCCCAGCTTCAGGTTCAAAGTCTTGGCCAGGCCTTCTTCGACCGAGGCTTCAGGCCGGCTGTCGTCAAACCAGCGGCCGGCGGTCAGCGTATTCTGCGCCGGCACCTGGTTCATGGTGGACAGGTTGAATTCGCGGTCGACCAGCCGCTTGGCGCGGTCGTCGGGATAAGTGTCGGCAGTGATAGGCTTGTCGTTGACCTGGGTCAGGCGGCCGCGGATCATCGGGAACAGCTGCGGCTGGGCGATGCCGGCCGCCTGCAGGCGTTGCGTGATGTCGGCGCGCTGGTCGTCCTGGATATTGATTACAAAACGATTAGGCGCGTCGGCCGGGGTAGCCTGGCGCCAGGCGCCGACCAGGTCGCCGCGGATCACCGTCAGCAGCAGCAAAGCCATCAAACCCAGCGACAAGGCGACGATCTGGACGACGGTGGCTACCGGCCGCCGCTGCAGCGCGGTCAACGCAAAACGCCAGCTCGGATGGCGCGACAGGCCGCGCACATGGCGCGATCCCTTCAACGCCAGCCAGCCGAGCAAGGCGAACAGGCCGAAACCGCCCAGGAACCCGAGCGCCGTCAGCAAGCCTAGCTTGATATCGCCAGCCTGCCACAGCAGCAAACCGATAAACGTCAGCGTGCCGAGCAGGTAAGTCGCCAGCACCAGCGCTTGCGGCGCATCCTGTTCGCGCCGGATCACGCGGTTATGCGGCACGTTGCGCAGCTGCAGGACCGGCGGCAAGGCAAAGCCGACCAGCAGCAGCAAGCCGGTGACCAGGCCCTGCACCGCCGGCATCACGCTGGCGGGCGGCAGGTCGCTGGCGACAAACCTGCCCAGCAAATCGAGCAGCATGAAATGCGCGCCGAAACCCAGCGCGACGCCGATCAGGCTGCCGGCCAGGCCGACCAGCAGGAATTCCAGCAAATACAGTTGCGTCACCTGGTTCTGCGTCAAACCGAGGCAGCGCAGCATGGCGCAGGCATCCAGGTGGCGCAGCATGAAACGGCGCGCCGCCATCGCCACCGCCACCGCCGCCAGCAAAGCCGACAACAGGCCGACCAGCGACAGGAACTGCTGGCCGCGATCGAGCGTGGCGCGCATTTCAGGACGGCCGTTTTCCAGGCCTTCGATGCGCACGCCCTTGAGGTTTTCGCGGCTGATGTCGCTTTCCACCCATTGCTGGAAATCCTGCACCTGCTGCGGCGCGCCGGCCAGCAGCAAACGGTAGGTCACGCGCGAACCATCCTGCACCAGGTTGGTGGAAGCCAGGTCGGCCATGGACAGCATCACGCGCGGCGCGAAGTTGATGAAACCGCTGCCGCGGTCGGGCTCGATCACCAGCACTTTCGCTATCTTGAAAGTGCGGTCGCCCAGCTTGAGCGGATCGCCCACCGCCAGGTTGAGCGCGGTCAGCATGTTGGCGTCCAGCCATACTGTGCCAGCAGCCGGGATTTCCCGGGTAGTCACATCGGCCCCGCCCAGCTTGTCTGCGACCACCAGGCTGCCGCGCAGCGGATAGCCGGAGCTGACGGCTTTCAGCGAAGCCAGCTGCGACCTGGTGCTGTCGCCTTCGCCGGCGATGGCCATGCTGGGGAATACCACCGTATCAGCCAGGGTCAGCTGGCGCCGTTGCGCCTCACTGCGCCAGCCGGGGCTGATGCGCTGGTCGCCGGAAATCAGCAGGTCGGCGCCCAGCAGCTGGTGCGCATCGCGGCTCAGGCCGGCACGCATCCTGTCTACAAAAAAACCGACCGCCGACAAGGAGGCGACGGCCACGATCAGTGCTATCAGCAAGAAACGTAATTCGCCCGCGCGCCAGTCGCGGCGGGTCATGCGTAGAGACTGCAGAAAGATCATCCTGGATCCGGTAGTTGAACGGGTGCGAGTGTGCATTTTTCCGGCTCTCTGGCTAGGCGCGACGACGACGTGGACTCCATTCCACTAGGAGGAGCAACGACGGCAGAGAGCCGGAAAAGTGTGCAATCGCGCCCGTAGCGCTCTCACAAAAAGAATGAGCGTGATTAAAGAAAAAAAGTCAGAATACATAAAACTTATCAGGTATCAGTGAGCGGTCAACTACCCGATCCAGGATTATGTAGCTAGCCTTTGGAAAACCCAACGCAGGCCGCGCCACAACTTAGGCAGCAGCCAGATCGCAAACAGGAAAAACAGGAACAGGAAGGCAAACAGCAGCCAGGGATGGAAAAAAGCCGCCCACAAGCCGCCCACCACGGTGGCGTCTTCGGCAAACGAAGCGGTCCAGTTGCTCAGCGGTTCCGGCGTGGTGTTGATCATGGCCCGGCTGCCGGCCTTGGTGGCATGGGCGCCCAGCGCAAACGTGCCGCCGATCAGCGCCGCGATCGTGGTCCAGGCCGGATCCATGTGGCCCATGGCAGCTACCGCCAGGATGGCGCCGGCCGGAATCCGGATGAACGTGTGGACCGCGTCCCAGACCGAATCGAGGCCGGGAATCTTGTCCACCAGGAATTCGATGGCCGCCAGCAAGCCGGTGACGCCGATCACCCACGGCGATTCCAGCACCTGCAGCGCCTGCGGCAGGTCGATCCAGCCCAGGCGGCCGAACCAGCCGGCGATGAACAGCGCCATGTACAGGCGGATGCCGCTGGCCCAGGACAAACCGCCGGCAAGCGCAGCGCTAGATAGTGTATCGATCATGATGTCCCCTCTCGGCGGTCTGTTTTTTCCCAGGTTTCAGCACACTAGTGGCTAGCGTAACTTAAATCTACGCCAGCCGCGCGGGAATAGCCATCCCGACGGCAAAATCTGCCACAGGATCACAAGAAAAGAAGGAAGAAAGGCCGCCGCTGAGGCACGGCGGCGCGCTGCAGAATTACTTGGATTCGACCAGCGGCGCGACCTGCACGTCGCCGCATTGGGCGCGGTGACGCAAGGCGTGGTCCATCAGCACCAGCGCCAACATTGCCTCGGCGATAGGCGTGGCGCGGATGCCGACGCAGGGATCGTGGCGGCCGAAAGTCTCGACCGTGGCCGGATTGCCCTGCTTGTCGATCGACTGGCGCGGGGTGCGGATGCTGGAAGTCGGCTTGATGGCGATCGATACGGTGATGTCCTGGCCGCTGGAAATGCCGCCCAGGATGCCGCCGGCATTGTTGGTCAGGAAGCCGTGGCGGGTAATCTCATCGCCATGCTGCGATCCCCTTTGCGCCACCGAGGCAAAACCGGCGCCGATTTCCACGCCCTTGACGGCGTTGATGCCCATCATGGCGTAGCCGATCTCGGCGTCCAGCTTGTCGTACAAAGGCTCGCCCAGGCCGACCGGCACCCCGGAGGCGACGATATCGATGCGCGCGCCGCAGGAATCGCCATCCTTGCGCAAGGCGTCCATATACGCCTCAAGTTCGGCGATCTGGCTGGCGTTGGCGGCAAAAAAAGGATTGTTGGGCACATGGTCCCAGGATTCGAACACAACCGGGATTTCGCCCAGCTGGCTCATGCAGCCCTTGAAAGTGGTGCCGTATTGCTGCAGCAGCCACTTCTTGGCGATCGCCGCGGCGCCGACCATGGGCGCCGTCAGGCGCGCCGACGAACGGCCGCCGCCGCGCGGATCGCGGATGCCGTATTTCTGCCAGTAGGTATAGTCGGCATGGCCGGGACGGAAGGTATCGACGATATTGCCGTAATCCTTGCTGCGCTGGTCCTGGTTGCGGATCAGCAGCATGATCGGGGTGCCGGTGGTCTTGCCTTCGTAGACGCCGGACAGGATTTCTACCGTATCGGGTTCCTGGCGTTGGGTCACATGGCGCGAGGTGCCCGGCTTGCGGCGGTCGAGGTCGGGTTGAATATCGGCTTCGGACAGTTCCAGACCCGGCGGGCAGCCATCCACCACGCAGCCGATGGCCGGGCCGTGGGATTCGCCGAAATTGGTGACGCTAAACAGACTGCCGAAGGTATTGCCGGGCATGATGATCCAGGGAAAAGAGGCTGAAAGACTTGATTTTACCAGCGCCACCCCTCAGGGGCTACCCGGCTGGCAAAATCATTGCCTTTTCAGCATCTCCGGTCAGGGCAGTTTCGCCAGCTGCGCCGTCAACAGGTCGAAGAAGCCCTGGGTATCGCCTTCCGTAATCCAGCGCGCATTTTCCGGGCGCTTGGTGGAACGGTAGTAATCGACCACGGTAGCGCCGAAAGTCAGCCCTTCGCGGGTATCGACCTCGACATTGGCCATGCGCCCCTTGAACAGCTCCGGCCGCAGCAGGTAGCCGATGGTGGTGGCGTCATGCACCGGGCCGCCGGGCAAGCCGTATTGCTTGATATCGTGTTCGACATAGGCGTCGAGGATGTCGGCGGCGATCTTGCCGGCCTGGTTGCCGATCTTGCGCAGGCGGTCGATGCGCTCCGGGCTGGTCAGCATCTTGTGCGTCACGTCCAGCGGGATCACGGTGATCGGCAAGCCGCTCTTGAACACCACGTCGCTGGCATGCGGATCGGCGAACACATTGAATTCAGCCGCCGGCGTGATATTGCCGCCGTTGAAATGGGCGCCGCCCATCATCACGATTTCCTTGATGCCCTGCTTGATCCCGGGATTTTCGATCAGCGCCATGGCCAGGTTGGTTTGCGGCCCCAGCGTCACGAGCGTCATGCTTTGCGGTTTTGCCGCGGTCAGGGTGTCGATCAGGTATTGCACCGCATTGCCTTTGGCCAGCGGCTGTTTCGGTTCGAATACCTTGACCCCGGTGACGCCTTCCGTGCCGTGCACTTCGGCGGCATAGATGGGCGTCCGCAGCATCGGGCGGGCGCAGCCGGCATACACCGGCACATCCGGCCGGTTGGCCCATTCGCGCACCATGCGCGCATTGCGCGAGGTGTAGTTGAGCTGCACGTTGCCGGCCACCGTGGTCAGCGCCCGCACGTCCAGCTTGTCGCGCGCCGACAAGGCCAGCAGCAAGGCGATCACATCGTCGGCGCCGGGATCGGTATCGATGATCAGCGGCACGGGAGCGGCGGTGGCCGCCAGCGCCGAACCCATCGGCAAAGCACTCAGCAACAGGCCGCCGGTCAGCAGCTTGCCGCCGTGGGTCAGGAAATTGCGGCGAGCCATGGCGGCGTCCTCCAGTATGTGTTTGGTCATCTCGGTTCTTTCCTTGGTTCTTTGGTCCGGCGTCGGTTGAGTTACAGCCAGGCGCCGCGCAAGGCCTGCACCTGCCGCTGCAGATATTCCGGCGTCGCCTGCTCCGCCACCACCGGCTCGCCAACCGCCAGCTGCAAGGCCGACAGCGGGCCGCGCTTGAACGAGCGCTGGAACGGATTGCCGGCGCTGCGGGTCCACATGCTGCCCCACAAACCGCTCAGGGCCATCGGGATCACCGGCACCGGCGTGCGTTCGACGATTTTCTTGATGCCGCCGCGGAATTCGTTCATTTCGCCGGTGCTGGTCAGTTTGCCTTCCGGGAAAATGCAGACCAGGTCGCCGTCTTCCAGCGCGGCAGCGATCTGGTCGAAGGCACGCTCCATCAGCTCCGGATTCTCCTTGGCCGGCGCAATCGGGATTGCCTTGGCGGTCTTGAACAGCCAGGCCAGCACCGGGATCTTGAAAATCCGGTGATCCATGACGAAGCGGATAGGCCGCGGGCTGGCCGCCATGATCACGATCGCATCGACGTAGCTGACATGGTTGCAGACCAGCACCGCGGCGCCCTCGTCCGGAATGCGGTCGCGGTTGACGGTATGCACGCGGTGGATGGTATGGATCAGTATCCAGGCCACGAAACGCACCAGGTATTCCGGCACCACGGTGAAAATATACAGCGCCACCAGCGCATTCAGGATCGCCGTCACCAGGAAAATCTGCGGGATGGTGAAGCCGGATTGCAGCAGCACCATCGCCACCAGCGCCGCCACCACCATGAACAAGGCGTTCATGATATTCATGCCGGCGATGGTGCGCGACAGGTGCCGGCGGTCGCAGCGGGTCTGGATCACCGCGAACAGCGGCACGATGTACAAACCGCCGAACAGGCCGATCATCACGCAGTCGAACAGGATGCGCCAGCTGCCGTGCTGCTGCACGAAACCGGCCATGTCGACCGCCGCAGTATTGGTATAACCGACGCTGGCCAGGAACAGGTCGAGGCCGAACACCGACAGGCCGATCGCGCCAAACGGCACCAGTCCGATTTCCACCTTGTGGCCCGACAGGCGTTCGCACAACAGCGAGCCGGCGCCGACGCCGAGCGAGAAAACGGTCAGCAGCAACACAAAAACGCTGTGGTCGCCATGCAGATAGTTTTTTGCATACAAGGGAAACTGCGCCAGCACGATGGCGCCGTAAAACCAGAACCAGGAATTGGCCAGCATGGCCAGGAACACCGGCCGGTTCTTACGCGAAAAACTCAGGTTGCGCACGGTTTCGGTAACCGGGTTCCAGTTGATCTTGAGTCCCGGTTCCGCGGCCGGCGTCAGCGGGATGCCGCGGCTGAACAGCCAGCCTACGATCGCAATCGCCACCGTGCCGCCGGCCACCAGTTCTATGCCCCACGGCTTGTGCACCACCAGCACCGCGCCCAGCACTTCGCCCAGCAGGATGCCGACGAAGGTTCCCATCTCGATGATGCCGTTGCCGCCGACCAGTTCGTCCTGGCGCAGCTGCTGCGGCAGGTAGGCGTACTTGACCGGCCCGAAGATGGTCGAATGGATGCCCATGCCGACCACCGCCAGGATCAGCAGCCACAAGGTATGCGTCATCCAGCCGGCGGCGGCGATCGCCATGATGATGATTTCCAGCACCTTGACGTAGCGCGCCAGGCGCGATTTCTCGAACTTGTCGGCGAGCTGGCCGGCGGTCGCGGAAAACACCACAAACGGCAGGATGAACAGGCCCGGGATCAGGTTGTTCAGCAGGCTGACGTCCATGCTGGTCCAGCTCAGCGCTTCATAAGTCAGGATCGTCAGCAAGGCAGTCTTGAAGACATTGTCGTTGAAGGCGCCGAAAAACTGGGTCCAGAAGAAGGGAGCGAAACGACGCTGGCGCAGCAGGGAAAATTGACTGGATTTGGACATGGGTAAGCGAAGGTGAGGGGTGCGTGCTATGGCAAGTGATTATTGTTTTAATATTTTTCGGGCAGCTTACACAAAAAAACCGTTTGCGGCATCATTCTGCCGCAAACGGTTCCTGACAATCTATAACAAATCCTATTCGTCAGCGTTGGACGGCCAGTCGCGGATATAGGCCTTCAGCATCTTGTTTTCAAAACCCTGGGCGTCCAGCACCGCCTTGGCCACGTCGTAGAACGACATCACGCCCAGCAAGGTGCGCGCATCCATGATCGGCACATAACGCGCGTGGCGCTCCAGCATGATGCGGCGCACTTCGTTGACTTCGGTATCGGGCGTGACGGTGATCGGGCTGTCGTCCATATGCTTGCGCACCGTGTTGCTGCCGACCGCGCCGCCGTTCTGGTGGATCGCATTCATCACTTCGCGGAAGGTCAGCATGCCTACCAGTGTGCCGAACTCCATCACCACCAGTGAACCGATATCCTTTTCCGCCATCGTGTTGACAGCCTCGATCAACGGCGTTTCCGGCGTCACGGTGTAAAGAATATTGCCTTTGACTTTGAGGATCTCAGAAACTTTCATGGGGCCATCCTGCCTTTGCTTGGGTTATGCTTGCTTGCATCTCATCTCTTGTATCCAGAATGTAGCTTAAGCGGAGCCAAAAATCTACCGCGCAGCGCAGCATAGATAGAGTGAGCCCCGAGTGAGCTCTCATATTTCAAGAATCAAAGGAGACGGCCAGCACCATGAGCACCCCCCACTATCCCGGCTTCGACACCTTGTCGCTGCACGCCGGCAGCGTACCCGATCCAGCCACCGGCGCCCGCGCCACGCCGATTTACCTGACCTCGGCGTTTGTCTTCAAGGATTCCGACCACGCTGCCTCGCTGTTCAACATGGAACGCGCCGGCCATGTGTATTCGCGCATTTCGAATCCGACCAACGCCGTGCTGGAAGAACGCATCGCCGCGCTGGAAGGCGGCGTCGCCGGGATTGCCGTCGCCAGCGGCCAGGCCGCCATGCACCTGGGGCTGGCCACCATCGCCGGCGCCGGTTCGCATATCGTGGCCTCGCGCGCCTTGTATGGCGGTTCGCACAACCTGCTGTCGTATACCATGAAGCGTTTCGGCATCGAAACCACCTTCGTCGATCCGAACGACCTCGATGCCTGGCGCGCGGCGATCCGGCCCAACACTAAAGTCTTGTTCGGCGAAACCCTGGGCAATCCGGGGCTGGACGTGCTGGACATCCCGCGCATCTCGACCCTGGCGCATGAACATTACCTGCCGCTGATGGTCGACGCCACGTTTACCACACCGTATCTGCTGAAACCCTTCGAACACGGCGCCGACCTGGTGTTCCACTCCGCCACCAAATTCCTGTGCGGCCATGGCACCGCAGTCGGCGGCCTGCTGGTGGACGGCGGCACTTTCGACTGGCAGCAGGCTTACGACAAAACCGGCCGCTTCGGCGAATTGTGCGAACCGTATGAAGGCTTCCACGGCATGGTGTTTTCGGAGGAATCGACGGTGGCGCCGTTTTCGCTGCGCGCGCGGCGTGAAGGCTTGCGCGATTTCGGCGCGGTGATGAGTCCGCACAATGCGTTCGCCATCCTGCAAGGGATAGAGACGCTGGCGCTGCGCATGGAAAAACATGTGGCCAACACCCGCAAGGTGGTCGAATTCCTGGCGGCGCACGCCGCGGTGGAATCGGTGGCCTATCCTGAACTGCCGTCGCATCCCGGCCATGCGCTGAGCAAGACGCTGCTGCCCAAAGGCTGCGGCGCGGTGTTCTCGTTCAACCTCAAGGGCGACCGCGCCGCCGGCCAGCGCATGGTGGAATCGCTGAAGATATTTTCCCACCTGGCCAATGTCGGCGACGCCAAGTCGCTGGTTATCCATCCGGCCTCGACCACGCATTTCCGGGTGCCTAGCGAACAGCTGGCCGCCTCCGGCATTACCGAAGGCACGCTGCGGCTGTCGGTCGGCCTGGAGAACGTGGAAGACCTGATCGAAGACCTGGCTTACGGCCTCAAGATGTCGCAGCGTACTGAACGCAAGGGGAAATGAGATGCTGCTAAAAATACATGGCGCGGATAACGACAGCTATTGTTATACCGGCGGCAAAACCTTCAACCCGGCACTGCCGACCGCGGTGTTCATCCACGGCGGCCAGAACGACCACTCGGTCTGGATCCTGCAAACCCGCTACTTCGCCCATCACGGCTTCGGCGTGCTGGCGCCGGACCTGCCGGGACACGGGCGCAGCCAGGGCCCAGCCCTGGCCAGCATCGAGGAATTGTCAGGCTGGCTGGAATCCCTGCTGGATGCCGCCGGCGTCACCAAAGCCATCCTGATCGGCCACAGCATGGGTTCGCTGGTCGCCCTGGAAAGCGCCGGCCGCGCTGCCGGTTCCACGCGCATCGCCGGCATTGCGCTGGTCGGCACTGCCTATCCGATGAAAGTCGCCGATGCGCTGCTCGATGCCGCCAACAATGACCAGCAGAGCGCGATCGACATGGTGAACATCTGGTCGCATTCGACCATTTCGCCGAAACCTTCCGCGCCCGGCCCGGGATTTTATGTGCAAGGCGCCAGCCAGCGCCTGATGCAGCGCATTGCGCGGCAGTCGGACAGCAAGCCGACCGTGTTCCATACCGACTTTGCCGCCTGCAACAACTATGCAAACGGCGAACAGGCGGCGCAGGCGGTGGCCTGCCCCACCCTGTTCCTGCTTGGCCAGCACGACGTCATGACGCCGGCCAAGGCGGCCGCCGGCCTGATTACTGCGATCAGGCATGCCAAGGTGGTGCAGGTCGACGCCAGCGGCCATGCCTTGATGGCGGAACAGCCGGATGCGGTGCTGGATCATCTGTACAGGTTTGCAACGGCAGCGCTGCGTTCGCCCACGGCGGTTGCGCCTGCCGCCATCGGGGGTTAAGCTTAAAGCATAGCAACAGCAAGGAGACGCCATGCCTACCGTGCTTGAAAAGAAATACGAGACGTTCGCCGAGTTCTATCCGAGCTACCTGAGCCAGCACAGCAACCGCACTTGCCGCCAGCTGCACTTCGTCGGCTCGACCCTGGCCCTGCTGTCGCTGGTAGCGCTGGTGCTGACCGGCGCCCTGTACTGGCTGGCCGTAGCGCTGGTGTGCGGCTACGGTTTTGCCTGGATCGGCCATTTCGTGTTCGAGAAGAACCGCCCCGCCACCTTCAAGCAGCCGCTCTACTCTCTGCTCGGCGACTGGGTCATGTACTGGCAGATGCTGACCGGCCAGGTTTCTTTTTAATTAACTATGTAAAAAAACGGTTCACGACAATGTGAACCGTTTGTCCCTTAGAATAACGCCTACTTTACTTTTAGACATGATGACACCCGTTATCGGAGGCCCGATGCGGCTGCTCGTCAATGAGGAAACGGGGAATTCATGCAAACCAGGGAAACCGCGCTGACGCACCGGGGGCCAGGCCAGGTTACCGGACCGGAAGCGCCTGCCGTCGCCGCCAAGCGGCCATTGTTCCTGATGAACTATACAAGGCCGACCTACCAAGGCACGGTGCAGGTCAGCTATTTCTGGACGCCCGGCTTACTGCGCGGCGGCGACCTCAAGTTCCGGATGTACTAGTCCGTCGGCAAAATACGCCGTCAATGTCTGCTCCAGCCCGCGCTCGATAGCCTCTTCCACCTGCCACGCCAGCGCCGCGTCGGTCACCTTGCCCGCCACCAGGTTGCATACGAACAGACGATAGATATCGCTCAGTTTCAGCCGCTCGGGATTGGCCAGCAAAATCCAGCCGTCGACGCTGACGCGCGCTTTACGGCCCCACTGGGTCCTGACCAGCTTGTCGGTCTGCACCGAACCGACCCAGCCGATCTCCTGCATCTGTTGCAGCAGGCTTTCCGATTCGTCAAAACCGAGCCTGGTCGCGCGCCGTATCTGGGCCGCATCCACCGCGGCGGAACTGCCTCCCGCCCTGGCCTGGTGCAGCACGCCCAATACCGCCATCGCATCGACAAAAGCGCTGCCCGGAGCCGGCACATGCCACCAGCGTTCGTACTTCACAACCGGCAAGGCCGCCACCAGCAAGGCGCCGACCAGGGTGATCATCCACAGCATGTAGATCCACAACAGGAAAATCGGCAAGGCTGCCAGCGCGCCGTAGACCATGGTGTAGGTCGGGAACTTGATGACGTAGGCGGCAAAAAAACGCTTGGCGATTTCAAACACGATGCCCGCCAGCAGGCCGCCCCAGACCGCGTCGCGCCAGTCCACCCGCTGGTTCGGCACCGCTACGTAGAGCAGGGTAAACGCGCCGGTGGTCAGCGATACCGACAGCAGCGTATAGAACCACCTGCCGGCCCAGCTCACCACCAGGCCGTTGGCCGCGGCCGACAAATAGGAGGTGACGGTGATCGAGATGCCGATCAGCAAAGGTCCCAATGTGATGATGGCCCAGTACACCAGCACCCGGTGTATCCACGGCCGCTGCTTCTTGACGCGCCAGATGCGGTTGAACACATGGTCCACCGTCGACATCGTCAGCACCGAAGTGACGATCAGCGCCACGCCGCCGACCGCCGACAGGCGCGCCGACTTGGTGGCGAACTGGTTGAGGTAATCGAGGATGACGTTGGCGACGCCCCTGGGCATCAGGTTTTGCACAAAATACTGTTCCAGCGAAGCGCGGAAGGTGCTGAACAGTGGGAATACGGTAAAAATCGCCAAGGCGATAGTCAGCATCGGCACCAGCGCCAGGATGGTGGTGAAGGTCAGGCTGCCGGCAACCTGCGGCAGGCGCTCTTCATCCAGGCGGCGCGCCGCAAAACGAAACAGATCGCGCAATTGCGGCCAGGACAGGCCGCGCAGCCTGGAAAATTTCAATGACTTCATGCTTTCCCTGATTTTGCCGGCTGGAGCAGGTGATTAAAGGCGCTTTTTGCACCATGAACCAGCGCTAAAGCGCCCTATAATAGCAAAGTGCGTACCAAAATGAACTCATCCAATATGACTGTTAACACACCGCTTCTGGTTCTGTACTACTCGCGCCATGGTTCAACCCGCAAGCTGGCCGAGCTGATCGGCCAGGGCATCGACTCCGTGGCCGGCTGCGAAGCGCGCCTGCGCACGGTGCCGGCGGTATCGACCGTGGTCGAGGCCAGCGCGCCCGATATCCCGGCCGAAGGCGCGCCTTACGTCGAACTGGCCGACCTGCAGGAATGCTGCGGCCTGGCGCTCGGATCGCCGACCCGCTTCGGCAACATGGCCGCCGCCATGAAATACTTCTGGGACGGCACCAGCACCGACTGGCTGGCCGGCACCCTGGCCGGCAAGCCGGCTTGCGTGTTCACCTCCACCGGCAGCCTGCACGGCGGCCAGGAATCGACACTGATGTCGATGATGACGCCCTTGTTGCACCATGGCATGCTGGTGATGGGCCTACCCTACACGCTGCCGGAACTGATGACAACCGCCAGCGGCGGCAGCCCGTACGGCGCCAGCCACTGGTCCGGCATGAACGGCACACATCCGATTTCGGCCGAGAGCCGCACCCTGGCGATCGCCCAGGGCCGGCGCCTGGCGGAAACCGCTTTGAAGTTGAATGCAAAACTCAACATCGCGGGGACATGATGACCACCAAACTGAAACCAGGCATATCGACCCACCCGCTGCCGCATGCAGCACGCCAGCCGCGCTTCTTCTATTTCGGCGCGGTCGGCAGCCTGCTGGCCCTGATCGCACTCGGGCTGGCCTGGGAACTGGCCCTGGCGCCGCTGCGGCCGGGCGGCTCCTGGATGGTGCTGAAAGTGCTGCCGCTGCTGTTTCCGTTGCGCGGCGTGCTCAAGCGCGATGTGTACACGATGCAATGGGCGTCGATGCTGATCCTGATCTATTTCACCGAAGGCATAGTGCGCGCCACCAGCGACAGCAGTTTCCTGTCGAGCAGGCTGGGCTGGCTGGAAGCCGTGCTCAGCGTTATCTTTTTCTTTTGCACCATCCTTTACCTGCGGCCTTATAAAAAGGCGGCCAAGGAAGTGGCTAAGCAGGCGATCAAGAAAGCGTCTCAATAGCATCAATGCGACGGTATGTACTCCGTGGTCCGTTAAATGGGGTCAGAGTAATTTTCGCAAAAGGCGCGAAAAAAACTCTGACCCCATTTAACTATCTTGCCGAAATTTGAATATGAAAAACACCGAATTTCTTGATGCCTGTCGTAACGTCGTTGGCGCTGCCAACCTCCTCGTTGATGAAGCAGACAAAGCCGGCTACCTGACTGACCAGCGCCAACGTTTTACCGGCGCGGCATTGGCTGTTGTCAGACCGGCAGATACTGCAGAAGTGACGGCCATCGTGAAACTCTGCGCGCAATTCCAGATCCCCATCGTGCCGCAGGGCGGCAACACCGGCCTGGTGCTGGGCAGCGTGCCCGACCAGAGCGGCCAGGCCATCGTGCTGTCGCTCAAACGCCTGAACCGCATCCGCGCCGTCGACCCGCTCAACCACACCATCACGGCAGAAGCCGGCTGCATCCTGCAACACATCCAGGAAGCCGCGGCCGCGGAACAAACCCTGTTCCCGCTGTCGCTGGCCGCGGAAGGCAGCTGCACCATAGGCGGCAACCTTTCCACCAACGCCGGCGGCACCGCGGTGCTCCGCTACGGCAACACGCGCGAACTCTGCCTCGGCCTGGAAGTGGTGACGGCCAAGGGCGACATCCTGCACGGACTGCGCGGGCTGCGCAAGGACAACACCGGCTACGACCTGCGCGACCTGTTCATCGGCGCCGAAGGCACGCTGGGCATCATCACCGCCGCCGTGCTGAAGATATTCCCGCAGCCCAAAGCCCAGCTCACCGCACTGGCGGCAGTGCAGGCCCCGGCAGACGCGCTGCGCCTGCTGAGCCTGGCGCAAGGCCGCTGCGGCGCCACCCTGACCGGCTTTGAACTGATGTCGGACCTGTGCCTGCAGCTGGTCGCCAAGCATTTCCCGCAACTGCAATTCCCCTTCGCCCAGCGCCACCCGCAGTACGTGCTGCTGGAGCTGTCCGACAGCGAATCCTCAGACCACGCCAGCGGCCTGCTGGAAGCCGTCATCGGCGACGCGCTGGAACAGGACATCTGCCAGGATGCCGTGCTGGCCAGCTCGAGCGCCCAGTCGCGCGCCCTGTGGCAGCTGCGCGAAAGCATCTCCTCGGCGCAAGCGATGGAAGGCAAGAACATCAAGCATGACATCTCGCTGCCGATTTCCCGCATCGCCGAATTCATCAGCGTTACCGACGCCCTGCTGCAGCAGCATTTCCCTGCTTGCCGCAACGTCACCTTCGGCCACCTGGGCGACGGCAACCTGCACTACAACGTCTCGCCGCCCGTCGTCTGCTCCGCCGACCAGTTCATAGAACAGCAAGCCGACATCAACCGCATCGTGCACGACAGCGTCGACCGCATGGGCGGCTCGATCTCGGCCGAACATGGCCTGGGCGCCCTCAAGCGCGAAGAAATCCTGCGCTACAAATCGCCGGTGGAAATGGCGCTGATGAAAACCATCAAGCAAGCGCTGGATCCCTTGAACCTGATGAATCCAGGCAAAGTCATCTGAGTCGCTGCGCAGCTGGACAATGTTGCCAGTGTTGCCGCCTTACAATCTGTTACACCCACCTTGTCGGCGTATCGCCCCCGCAAGACGTTAATCGGAGGTATAAGCAGAAAATTGCATAAGGCGAAACATGTCGACCCTTTCTCGTTTTCTATCGATCGCGCTGCTCAGCGGCATGGGCATGGTGGCAGTCCATGCGCAGAGCGTCCAGCCGCCGCTGAGCGACTCGGAAAAAGCCCTGCACGTGCTCAACCGGCTGGCCTATGGGCCGCGTCCCGGCGACGTCGACGCGGTCAGGCGCCTCGGCGTCAAACGCTACATCGAGCAGCAACTGAATCCCGACAGCCTGCCGCTGCCGCCTGACCTGGCAGACAAACTTTCCGCTTTGCCGACCTATCAACTGACGGCAACCCAGCTTTACCAGCAATACGGCCCGCCCTCCTTCCCTCCCAATAGCGCCACCCCTGAAGAAAAGAACATGGCGCGCCAGCGCGCCAACAAGGACATCACGCCGCAGACGCATTTTTCCCGGCTGTGGCTGGCCACCGAAAGCCCGCGGCAGCTGCAGGAAGTGATGACCGAATTCTGGTTCAACCATTTCAACGTCTTCGAAGGCAAGGAATGGGTGCGCTACTGGAACGGCGAATATGAAAAAGACGTATTGCGGCCCAACGCGCTGGGCAATTTCCGCCAGCTGCTGGGCGCGGTGGCCCATCATCCGGCGATGCTGTATTACCTCGACAACTGGCTCAGCAGCGGCGTCAACACGCCGGAAGCCAGGGGCCGTTTCAAAGGGCTCAACGAAAACTACGGCCGTGAGTTGCTGGAACTGCACACCATGGGCGTCGACAGCGGCTACACCCAGGCCGACGTGATTTCCCTGGCGCGCATCCTGAGCGGCTGGACCATCGATGAAAAAGGCATGAAGGACGGCCAGCCGGCTTTCATCTTCAACCCGCGCCGCCATGATGGCGGCGACAAGGTTTTCCTCGGCCAGACCATCAAGGGCAGCGGCTACCAGGAAGGCGAACAGGCGCTCGATATCCTGGCGCGCCATCCGGCCACGGCCCACTTCGTGGCCGCCAAGCTGGTCCAGTATTTCGTTTCCGACAAACCCGAACCTGCATTGACAGAAAAGCTGGCGCGCCGTTTCCTGAGCAGCAACGGCGACATCAAGGCGGTGCTGCATACGCTGTTCGAGAGTCCGGAATTCTGGGCCCGCGGCAATTACCAGACCCAGTTCAAGACGCCGTATCAATACGTGGTGTCGTCGCTGCGCGCAACCGCGACGCCGGTGCTCAATGTGCGGCCGATAGACGGCGTCCTTAACCAGCTGGGCCAGCCGCTGTACGGCTGGCTGACACCGGAAGGCTACAAATTTTCCGAGGAAGCCTGGCTCAATCCGGACGCCCTGCTCCGCCGCATCAATTTCGTCAACGGCCTGAGCAACGGCAAATCGCCGATCGCCCGCAGCGACCCGCCGCCGCCCGTGCCGGGAGCACCGCCCGTCGCTGCAGCACCGAACACCGCTGCCCCCATCGATCCGCAACAATTGCAGCAAACCCTGGCGCCGGCGCTGACGCCGCACAGCCTCAGCACCATCGGCGCCGCGCCCGCCAACCTGCAGGTCGGCCTGATACTCGGCAGTCCTGATTTCATGAAGAGATAGTCCACGGGAGCCATGTCATGAAACGTCGTGATTTCATCCGCCACCTGGGCCTGACCGCCAGCGGCGCCATCCTGATCCCGGTCGGCCTGTCCGGCTGCGTGGTGGCGCCTGCCAGCAAGCCGCAAGCCAAGGCAAAACCCATTCCGGCCGCGCCTATCGCCATGGTCGACAGCCCGCTGTCGTACGGCAGTCCCTTGCAACGCCCCCATGCTGCCGGCGACGGCACGCCGCGCATGATCGTGGTGTTCCTGCGCGGCGCGGTGGACGGCTTGAATGTAGTGGTGCCGCATGGCGACCACAACTATTACAAGGCGCGTCCGGGCATTGCCGTATCGCGCCCCGGCACCCAGAATGGCGCCATCGACCTGACCGGCTACTTCGGCCTGCATCCGGCGCTGCAGGTGCTGCAGCCGTACTGGGACGACGGCCGGCTGGCGTTCGTGCACGCCTCCGGCTCGCCGGACATGTCGCGCTCGCATTTCGAAGCGCAGGATTACATGGAAACCGGCACGCCGGGCCAGCACAATACCCGCGACGGCTGGATGAACCGCATGCTCGGCGTCATGCCCACATCGTCGTCGCCGATGCAAGCCCTGACCCTGGGCGAATCGGTGCCGCGCATCCTGACCGGCAGGGCCGTGGTCGCCAACATGCCTACCGGCCGCGACGCCACCCGGCCTACCTTGATCGACCGCCCCGAAGTCAGCCAGGCCTATGCCGCGCTGTATGCGGAAGACGCGGCCCTTGGCAAAAGCTATCGCGACGGCATTTCGGCGCGCAAGGAACTGATGGCCGACGCCAGCAGCTCGGAGCAGAAGATGGCGAATAACGGCGCGCCGCTGCCGAACGGCCTGTCGATAGACACCGCCCGCCTCGGCCGGCTGATGCGCAGCAATCCTGACATCCGGCTCGGTTTCGTCGCCGTCGGCGGCTGGGACACCCATACCAACCAGGGCAACGGCAACGGCCAGCTGGCCAACCGCCTGCGGCCCCTGGCCGACGGCCTGACCACGCTGGCGCGCGAACTGGGGCCGGCGTTCAACGATACGGTGATCGTGGTGATGTCGGAATTCGGCCGCACCTTCCGCGAAAACGGCAACGGCGGCACCGACCATGGCCATGGCAACGCCATGTGGCTGCTGGGCGGCAACGTGCGCGGCCGCACCATCCATGGCTCGTGGCCGGGCATCGACGACAAGTCGCTCAACGAAGGACGCGACCTGGCGATCACCACCGACTTCCGTTCGGTGCTGGCGACGCTGGCGGAAAAACACATGCGGATCGGCGATCCGGCCATGCAGAAACTGTTTCCACAATACGGCGCCGGCAACCCGCACGCCCTGAACCTGCTGGTGTAAGCCGGCTCAGGTATCGCAGATACTGCAGTTATGTCCTTTGCAATTGTGCAGCACGCTGCTCCTGCCGGCACGGGCTTGCGTGCCCGGCCCGGCGGCGCCGCGGCCGGCCAGCTGTTCGGCGCCGTTGCGCGCCTGCCAGCGTTCCGCCACGCGCAGCTTGACGTGGCCGCCGGTGAATAAAGGCACGGCAAGGGTCGCCTCGGCGCAGTAGGGACAGGCCAGCGGTTTTTCCAGCGCTTGCAGCGGCAACAGCTTTTCGAAAATGCCATCGCAATGGCTGCAGCGGATATCGTACAGCGGCATCGTATTATCCTTTGGTTGAATTGGATCGAGGACCAAGCAGGGTCAAGCCCCGCCGCCGCTGTTAAGGTTTCCTTCCCCAGTACGCGTTATCGTTCAACATCCCCTTGGGCGTGATGTCCTGGTCGAAAATCGAGGTCGGCAGGGACACCGTGCAGGCGCAATTCGGAATATCGACGATGCCGCCGATGCGCCCCTCCACCGGCGCCGCGGTCAGCAGCATGTAGGCCTGGCTGCCGGTATACCCGAAGTGGGTCAGGTAATCGATGGCTTTCAGGCAGGCCTGGCGATAAGCCACGGTGGCGTCCAGGTAATAGTTAACGCCGTTCTCGACGCTGATGCCCTCGAAGGTCAGCCACTGCTCGTAATGCGGCTTGACGATGCTGGGCATGAAGATCGGCGAGCTGATGTTGTATTTCGCCATGCCGCCCTTGATCAGGTCGAAACCGACGTGGCTGACGCCATCCATTTCAATCGCGCCGCAAAAGCCGATTTCGCCGTCGCCCTGCGAAAAGTGCAGGTCGCCCATGGAAAAGCCCGCGCCCTTCACGTACACCGGGAAAAAGATCCGGGTGCCGGCGGACAAGTCCTTGATATCGGTATTGCCGCCATGTTCGCGCGGAGGCACAGTGCGCGCCGCTTCCTTCGCCATGCTGTCGAACTTGGCGCCGCTGAGGCCGCGCAGCACAGCGGTGCTCGGATCAGGCGGCTTGGCCAAGCCCTTGGCCGCCAGCGGCGCCTCGCGCCGGTTCCATTCCGCCAGCAAATCGTGCGACGGCAAACAACCCATCAGGCCCGGATGGGTCAGGCCGGCGATGCGCACGCCGGGAATATGGCGCGAAGTGGCGTACAAGCCTTTCAAGTCCCAGATCGCCTTGTCGGCGTCAGGAAAGGTATCGGCCAGGAAACCGCCGCCGTTCTCTTTCGAAAACACGCCCGAGAAACCGACCGGCGTCACCGGCTTGATGTCGAGCAGGTCGATCACCAGCAGGTCGCCCGGTTCCGCGCCTTCCACATGGAACGGCCCGGTCAGCGGATGGGCACGGGTCAGGTCGACGTTCCTGACATCGGAAACGTCGTCGTTGTCCTGGATCTGCGCATCCAGGAAATCCAGCGATTCGATCAGGATCGCCTCGCCCGGCTTGACCGAGGACAGGAACGGCAGGTCGGGATGCCAGCGGTTATGTCCCAGCTCGGCTTGCTGCGCCAGCGGCACGCCCGGTTTGATCTTGAAATGTTGCATGCGACTCTCCTCTTGGTGGCTCAATCAGGGTGGTTCATTCAGAAGGAATGCCAGGCATCGGGCATTCCGGCGTGCCGGCCGTGCTGCGGGTCAGCGCCTCGACCTGGCGCCGCGCCTGCTGCGGATCGTTGACCCAGGTCTTGTAAAAATCGAAGGGGCAGTCGGCGACCCCGGCCGCACTTTCGCCGGAATTGATCTTGCCGGTATAGCCGCGGTGCAGCAGCTTGTAGAGATGGTTCTGCGATTGCCAGTTGCGGCGCGCGTCGCGGATCAAGCCGAGCGACAGTTCGGCATACTGGATGCCCATTTCCTCGGTGCCGCATTCGCCCAGGGTGCGGCCGTCGAAGCCGACGATGGCCGAGTGGCCGAAATAGGAATACACGCCGTCGAAGCCGCTGGCGTTGGCCACTGCCACGTAGACATTGTTCATCCACGCCATCGCCTTCGACACCAGCACCTGCTGCTCCTTGGCCGGGTACATATAGCCCTGGCAGCGCACGATCAGCTCCGCGCCTTTCATGGCACAGTCGCGCCAGATTTCGGGATAGTTGCCGTCGTCGCAGATGATCAGGCTGATCTTCAGGCCCTTGGGGCCTTCGCTGACGTAGGTGCAGTTGCCGGGATACCAGCCTTCCACCGGCACCCACGGCATGATCTTGCGGTACTTCTGGACGATTTCGCCCTGGTTGTTCATCAGGATCAGGGTGTTGTACGGCACCTTGTGCGGATGTTCCTCATGCCGCTCGCCGGTCAGCGAAAACACGCCCCAGACATTGGCCTGGCGGCAGGCTTCCGCGAAAATCGCGGTTTCCTCGCCGGGGATGGCGGCGGCGGTATCGAACATTTCCTCGCGGTCGTACATGATGCCGTGGGTCGAGTATTCCGGAAAAATCACCAGGTCCAGTCCCGGCAGCCCCTGCTTCATCCCTACCACCATCGCCGCAATATTGCGGACGTTTTCCAATACCTCGGCCTTGTTATGCAGGCGCGGCATCTTGTAGTTGACGACTGCCACCCCGACGCCATCCTTGCTGCTGGAAATATCTCCGTGCCTCATGTATCTCTCCTGTGATCTGTCTGGATAAACTCTTCGGCCTGCTAGACCGACAAATAACGGCTGATGGTTGCGGCATCGACCTTGTCGCTGGTGTCCTCGTAGACAAAACGGCCCTTGTCGATCACCAGGAAACGGTCGGCGATTTCCAGCGTGAAGCTGAGCACCTGCTCCGAGACGATGATGGTCAGCTGGCGCAGCTTGCGGATTTCTTTCAGGCTGCGCGCAATGTCCTTGATGATCGACGGCTGGATGCCTTCGGTCGGCTCGTCCAGCAGCAGCACCTTGGGATTGGTCGCCAGCGCGCGCGCAATCGCCAGCTGCTGTTGCTGGCCGCCGGACAGGTTGCCGCCTTTGCGGCCGCGCATTTCGTGCAGCACCGGAAACAAGGCGTACAACTCATCCGGCACCTTGCCGAGCGCGCCCGCAGGCAAGCCGGTCTGGATGTTTTCCAGCACCGTCATGCCGGGGAAAATCATGCGTCCCTGCGGCACATAGGCGACGCCGCTGGCGACGCGCTGGTAGCTCTCCAGGTGGCCCAGCTCCTGGCCGTCGATCTGGATGCTGCCTTCGCGCAGCGGCAGGATCCCCATCAGGGTCTTGAACAAGGTGGTTTTTCCCATGCCGTTGCGGCCCATGACGGCGACGATTTCCTGTTTGCCGACAGCCAGGCTGACATCGTGGATGACCTGGCTCTGGCCATAGCCGGAGGCAAGATGCGAGACATTGAACATAAGTGCTCCGAATGGTTTAATGGCCGAGGTAGACTTCGATCACCTTGGGATTGGCCTGCACCGATTCCATGCTGCCTTCGGCCAGTATTTTTCCCTGGTGCAGTACGGTGACCTTGTGGGCGATGCTCTTGACGAATTCCATGTCATGCTCGATCACCAGCACCGAACGGCCCTTGCTGATGCGTCCCAGCAGCTCGGCGGTTTTTTCGCGTTCCGAGACGCTCATGCCGGCCACCGGCTCGTCCAGCATCAGCAGTTCCGGCTCCTGCATCAGCAGCATGCCGATTTCCAGCCACTGCTTCTGTCCGTGCGACAGCAGGTCGGCCTGCTGGTACAGCTGGCCGTCAAGGAAGATTTCCCTGGCCACCGACTCGACCCGCTCCACCACTTCCGCCGTGCGCTTGAACACCAGCGCGCCGAATACCTTGCGGCCGCGCGGAAACGACATTTCCAGGTTCTCGAACACGCTCAGGTTTTCATAGATGGACGGCGTCTGGAACTTGCGGCCGACCCCGGCCTGGACGATTTCGTGCTCGCGCATCTTGGTCAGTTCGCGGTTCTTGAACTGGATGCTGCCGGCGGTGGCTTGCGTCTTGCCGCAGATCAGGTCCAGCACCGTGGTCTTGCCGGCGCCGTTGGGGCCGATCACCACCCGCACCTCATTGCGCTCAACGTAGAAATTCAAGCCGTCCACCGCCTTGAAGCCGTCAAAGGACACCGTCAGGTCTTCAATCGCCAGCACCGGCCGGTCGTTCGATTCGAAACCGATAGGATTGCCGCTCATTTCGATGCCTCCAGGCTGCCGTGCGGCAGTTCAATAGCCACTTCGGCGGGCGCCGGTTGCGGTTTGGCGACGGCCGGTGGCGGCATGCTGCGCACCGGGCGGTGCTTCCATCCGGCCAGTTTCGACAGCAAAAGCTTGCCATGGCTCTGGTACAAACCGGCCAGGCCGTTCGGGAAATACATCACCACCGCGATGAACAAGCCGCCCATCAGGAATAGCCACAGTTCAGGAAACGATTCGGAAAAATAGGTCTTGCCGAAATTCACCAGCAAGGTGCCGTAGACCGCGCCAAGCAAGGACATGCGGCCGCCCACCGCGGCATAGATCACCATTTCGATAGAAGGCACGATGCCGACAAACGACGGCGACATGAAACCGACCTGCAAGGTGAACATGGCGCCGCCTATGGCCGAGAACATCGCTGCGACACAAAATACGAACACCTTGAAGCTGGCGACGTCGTAGCCGGAAAACCGCACCCGCTCCTCCTTGTCGCGCATCGCCACCAGCAGGCGCCCCAGCTTCGAGCTCAGGATAAAACGCCCGATCAGGATGCAGCCGATCAGCAGGCCGGCGTTGACGAAATACAGGATCAGCTTGGCCGAATCGGTGCGGATGTCCCAGCCCATCAGGGTTTTCAGGTCGGTGATGCCGTTGACGCCGCCGGTCAGTCCTTGCTGGCCGATGATCAGGATCGCCAGGATGGCGGCAATCGCCTGGGTGACGATAGAAAAATACACATCGCCGACACGGCGCTTGAACATCGCCGCGCCGATCACCAGCGCCATCAAGGTCGGCACCAGCAGCACCGCCAGCACGGTGAAGCCGAAGGAGTGGAACGGCTGCCATAGCAGCGGCAACTCGGTGATCTGGTTCCAGTCCATGAAATCGGGAATGCCCGGGGTCGACTGGATCTTGGTGCTGATTGGATCGGATGCCTCCAGCTTGAGGAACATCGCCATGCAATAACCGCCCACGCCGAAGAACACGCCCTGCCCCAGGCTCAGGATGCCGCCGTAGCCCCAGCACAGCACCAGGCCGACGGCGACAAAGGCATAGGCCAGGTATTTACCGACCAGGTTCAGGCGGAAAATATCGAAGACCAGCGGAAACACCACCAGCAGCAATCCGCACAGGATCAGCAAGCCGACCAGGCCCGACCTTCCGCCTAATATTTTTTCATATGCTGCATTCATGCGAGCCCTTTCGATGGCGCCGGTTATTTACGGATCTTGGCCGCGAACAGCCCTTGCGGCCGCAGCAGCAAAATCAGGATCACCGCCGACAGCGTCAGCACCTTGGCCATCGATCCGGTCAAGAAGAATTCGGCGGTGGACTGGGTCTGGGCGATGGAGAAAGCCGAGGCGATCGTGCCCAGCAGGCTTTGCGCGCCGCCGAACACCACCACCAGGAAGGTGTCCACGATATACAGCGAACCGCTGGTCGGCCCGGTCGAGCCGATGGTGGTGAACGCGGCCCCGGCGATGCCGGCGACCCCGCATCCGAGCGCAAAGGTGCTGCGGTCGACCTTGCGGGTATTGATGCCGACCGCGCCGCTCATCAGGCGGTTCTGCATGGTGGCGCGCACCTGCAAACCCCAGCGCGAACGGAACAGCAGCAGGAAAATCACGCCGGTCAGCACCGCCGTCAGCGCCATCATGAATACGCCATTGATGGGGATGTCTATGCTGTCGGTAGGCTTGAACGAGCCCATCAGCCAGTCCGGCAAGGTGGCGCTGACTTCCTTGGCGCCGAAGATGGAGCGAAACGTTTGCTGCATGGCCAGGCTCAGGCCCCAGGTCGCCAGCAAGGTATCCAGCGGCCGCTTGTACAGGCGGCTGATCATCAGCCACTCGGTGATATAGCCGACGATGTAGGCGGTCACGAAAGACAGCGCAATCGCGGCAAAAAAATAGTAAGGCTGCAGGCTGGGCGCATACAGCGTGGTCAGCTTGGACAGCAGGTAAGTAATGTAGGCGCCGATGGTGAGGAACTCGCCATGCGCCATGTTGATCACGCCCATCTGGCCGAAGATGATGGCCAGGCC
>NZ_JAQGLV010000246.1 GCF_028292705.1 Collimonas fungivorans
GGTAGAAGCGCATGGTGTCGCGGATGTGCTGCAACAGGAAAGCGGGATTGCGGAATTCGGCTTTAGGCATTGCGGTCGGTTCAAGCATGTTCATGACGGTAGCGGATCAGTTGCCAAGCGTGCTGGCACGCTGGATCAGCTCCACCGGCAGCATCACTTCGGGTTGTACGAGAGAGTCTTCCAGCAGCAGCTTGATGCCCAGCTTGCCGAGGGCTTCCTTGTCCACCGCCAGCGTGGTCAGCGCCGGCGAGGAACTGGCGGCGGCGTCGATATTGTCGAAACCGACAATCGCGATATCTTCAGGAATCCGCAAGCCGCGCATCTTGCATATGCTCATCACGGCCAGCGCGGTGGCGTCGTTGTAGCAGAACACGGCGTCGGGCGGCGAATCTGACTCCAGCAGGGTTTGCATCGCGGCGGCGGCATGCAGGTGCAGTTCCGGCCCGGGCAGCAGGGTCACTTCCAGGCGCGGGTCGAACAGGCGGCCGGCTTCGAACAGCGCCTGGCGGTAGCCCAGCGCGCGTTGTGCAATACTGTAGTGCGACAACGGGCCACTGATGAAGGCCAGCCGTTTGCGGCCGATTTCTATCAGGTGGCGGGTGGCTGCCAGCGCGCCGCCCAGGTTGTCGGAATTGATGGAACGGAAACCTGGCGCCCACAAGTCGATCAGCACTACCGGCTTGCCGGTCTGGGTCAGCAGTTCCAGCACTTCCGGCTCCATGAAGCCGGCCACGGCCAGCGCGTCGGGTTCATGCAGGCGGATCTGTTCCATCACGCTGTCGGCGGGGCCGACCGACAATACGGTAGGCACGATGCTGCGTTCGCGGCAGGCGGTTTCCACGCCGTGCAGCACATGCGAAAAAAACGGGCTGGCGACGAAATTGTTGTGCTGGCGATGCAGCAGGAAAGTCAGGCGCCGGATTTTTCCCTGGCGCAGGTTGGATTCGTTGTAGCCGAGCTGGCTGGCGATCTTTTGCACATGGATGCGCGTCTGTTCGGTCAGGCCGGGCTGCTTTTTGAGGGCGCGCGATACGGTGCCTATGGATACGTTCGCAGCGGATGCGATATCCCGAATCGTTGGTCTCATGTTCTCCTCCTGCAAGCTGGGGCGTGCATTTTTCCTGGGCGGATGCCGCTGTCTGCGGCGGCGATGGTTACTGCCCGGGATTGTTTTAGTTGAGTAGTAATGTATAGTAAAAAACTTAAATTTACAAACATTCTGAAAAATAATTTCGCATAACGCATTGTTATATAAGGATTTATTGATTGTAAACTTGTTTTATTTGTTTATTAAACGTACTAAAACTTTGTTTCTTAAACAGCCCGTAATGGGGATTCGTGGAGAAACAGTATCGAAAGCAGGGCCGGAACATATGCTTGCCGTGCGTTAAGTTTGTCAGGTCTCATTCGCCGGCGCCGGAAATAAAAATGGCGGACCACCGTTTCCAGTCGTCCGCCATGTTCCTGTAGCCGGTTTTCTTATTTCGGCGCCAGGTGCTTGGCCAGGAAGCCTTCCATCGCCGTGTAGAAATCAAAGCGGTTTTCTTCGTTGTGGAAGCCGTGGCCTTCGTTGTCCTTCACCATGTATTCGACCGGCACGCCGCGCTTGCGCAAGCTTTCGACGATCTGGTCCGACTCCGCCTTGTTGACGCGCGGATCGTTGGCGCCCTGCGCCACGAACAGCGGAGTCTTGATGCGGTCGGTGTGCAGGGCCGGCGAGACTGCCGTCAGCAACTCCTTGTCCTTGACCGGATCGCCTACCATCTCGTACATCTGGTCGAGGAAAGGTTTCCAGTACGGCGGAATGGTCTTCATGAAGGTGAACATGTTGGAGACGCCGACATAGTCGACCGCCGCCGCGTACAGGTCAGGCGTGAAGGTGACGCCGGCCAGCGTCGCATAACCGCCGTAGGAGCCGCCGTAGATCGCTACCCGCTTGGGATCGGCGATGCCTTGCTGGACCAGCCACTGCACGCCATCGGTGATGTCATCCTGCATGGTCTTGCCCCATTGCTTGAACGAGGCTTCCCAGAACTGGCGGCCGTAGCCGGTCGAGCCGCGGTAGTTCATCTGCAGCACGGCGTAGCCGCGGTTGGCCAGCAGCTGCACTTCCGGGTTGTAGCCCCAGACGTCGCGCACCCACGGACCGCCGTGCGGATTGACGATCACCGGCAGGTTCTTCGGATCTTTGCCGAGCGGCAGCGTCAGGTAGCCGTTGATCACCAGGCCGTCGCGCGCCTTGTATTGCACCGGCTTCATTTCCGCCATGTCTTTTTCGGCGATGGCGGGATTGATGTCGGCCAGCTTGGTCAGCGTGCCGCTCTTGCTGTCGAACAGGTAGCGGCTGCCCTGGGTGCGGTCGTTGTAGGCGGCCACGATCCAGGTCGATTCGTCCTTGGTGTGCGACTGCGTGATGACTTCGTAGCCGGGCAGTTTTTCCTGCAGGGTCTTGTGCAGGGCTTCGCTTTGCGTATCGAGGAATTTGTACTGGGTTTTCCAGGTGGTGTAGCTGATCTCGGTCAGCACCTTGCGTTTCTTCGAGTAGGCCAGGCCTTCGACGTCGACCTCGGGGTTTTCATACAGCAGCTGTTCTTCCTTGGCGGTTTCGGGATCAAGGATCACGATCGCTTTTTTATCGCGGCCGAGGTTGGACGAGACATACAGTTTCTTGTTGTCGAAGGTGAAGAACAGCGGATCGACCGAATCCTTGAACGAGGTGGTCAGCACGGTCTTGAACGGCGCGCTTTCGGTGGCGCGATACAGCAGGCTGGTGTTGACGCCGTCGGAAGTGGTGGCGGCCCTGACCTTGCCGTCATGGTCGGTGATCCATCCCTGGATATTGCCGGGATTTTTGGCCACCAGCTTTTCGGCGCCGCTCTTGACGTTGACGCGGTAGACGTCGAACACTTCCGGATCGCGCTTGTTGTGGCTGACCAGGATTTCATCCTTGTTGTCTTCCAGGTCGTCGACGATCTGGGCGCGCACCTTGGGGTAGGGCGTCAGGTCTTTCAAGCCCTTGCCGTCGCGGCCCACCGACACCACGTGGAAATTTTCATCGCCGCCGAAATCCTTGGCGAACAGGATGTGGTCGTCGCCTTTCCAGAAATAGCCGCTGATGTCGCGCGCTTCCTCGGAGGTGATGCGCAGCGGCGCGGCGTCTGAGCCGACGGTCCTGACAAAGATGTTCATGCGGCCCTTCCAGGGCTGCATGAAGCTGATGTATTTGCCGTTGGGAGAAATCTGGAAGCCGCTTTGCTCTGGATTGCGGAAGAAATCGCGCACCGAATATTGCTTGAGCGGGCTTGCCGCCAGGGCATCGCCGCCCAGTATGGACAAGCTGAAACATGTTGCGGTAACCACCTGATAAATAGCGCGCATCAAATACCTCCAAAAATACTTCAAGTTGTCGTCGTGTCTCGTCGTTGCGTTTCCGGATCGCTTCGGTTGACGTCTTATTATATGGATAAAATGGAAATGAATCTCAGTCAGCGTTTACCTGAGACATATCGACATGCGAAATCGTTCGTTAGCGATTGCCGGGGCTTATGTGAATATCGTGTTTTTATTCACGGAGCAAAAATGCGCCACCTTTTCCTCAAGACCTTGCCGGTTCTGTTGCTGGCAGCCAGCATCGCCACTGCCCATGCGCAGGACAAGACCAGGATCAAGGTCGGCGTCTCGGTCGGCAATGCCGAACAGACTTTTGAAGTGGTGAAGAAAGTGGCGGCGCAGGAAGGCCTGGATATCCAGGTGATCACCTTCAGCGATTACCTGCAGCCGAATGAAGCGCTGGCCGCCGGCGACCTGGACGCCAATGCATTCCAGCATAAGCCCTTCCTCGACAGCCAGATCAAGGCCCGGGGCTACAAGATCGTGCCGGTGGCCCTGACCATCACGGCGCCGCTGGGAATCTATTCGAAGAAATACAGGAATGTCGACCAGTTGCCGCAGGGCGCCAGTATCGGCATCCAGAACGATCCCTCGAACGGCAACCGGGCCTTGTTGTTGCTGCAGAAAGCCGGACTGATCAAGCTCAAGGCGGGTGTCGGCGAAAACGGCGTCAATGCGACGCCGCTGGACGTGGTCTCGAATCCGAAGAAATTGAAGCTGGTGGAGCTGGACGCCGCACAATTGCCGCGCTCGCTGGACGACCTGGCGGCGGCATCGGTGAATAACGATTATGCGGTGAAGGCCGGTTTGTCGCTGCAGCGTGACGCGATTGCGGTGGAGGACGCCAAAGGGCCGTACGCCAACCTGATCGCCACGCGGGCGGAAGACAAGGATAAGCCGTGGGTGAAGAAACTGGTCAAAGCCTACCAGTCGGCGCAGGTGCGCAATTTTATTGAAACCGAATTCAAGGGTTCGCTGATTCCGGCGTTCTGATCTTGCGTCCTGGCGTGGCTGTTGCTACGCCAGGACGCAGGTTTCAATTGTCGAACAGGCGGCCGAGTTCAACCCCCGGCTGTGGGGCGCGCATGAAGGCTTCGCCGACCAGGAAGGCGTTGACGTTGGCGTCGCGCATGCGTTTGACGTCGTCGCGGGTGTGGATGCCGGATTCTGTGACCACCAGTTTGTCTGCCGGTATCTGCGGCAGCAGGTCCAAAGTGGTTTGCAGCGAGGTATCGAAAGTGCGCAGGTTGCGGTTGTTGATGCCGAGCAGGTTTGTTTTCAGTTTCAACGCTGCCTGCAGTTCTTCCGCATTGTGCACTTCCACCAGCACGCTCATGCCCAGTTCGTGGGCGACAGCTTCCATTTCCGCCATCAGTCCATGGTCCAGCGCGGCGACGATCAGCAGGATCGCATCGGCGCCCCATGAGCGCGCCTGGTACACCTGATACGCATCGATCATGAAATCCTTGCGCAGGGCCGGCAAGCTGCATGCGGCGCGCGCCTGCTTCAGGTAATCGGGCGAGCCCTGGAAAAACTGGATATCGGTGAGCACCGACAGGCAAGCCGCGCCATGCGCTGCGTAGTCGACGGCAATCTCGGCCGGCCGGAAGTCGGCCCGGATCACGCCTTTGGACGGCGAAGCTTTCTTGACTTCGGCAATCACGCCGGCGTGGCCCGCGGCGATTTTTCCGCGCAGGGCGGCTTCGTAGCCACGCAAGGCGGCGCGCGCTTCGGCATCGGACTCCACGTCGCGGCGCAGGCTGGCGAAGTCCTGCTGTTTTTTTGCCGCAGCGATTTCATCGGCCTTGACGGCCAGGATTTTATTCAAGATATCTGACATGGTGCGTTTCCTTTACTGTGCTTGCCGTCAGCCGGCGGCAGCGATGGCTTGCGTGGCTTGCACGAATTGATCGAGTTTGGCCTTGGCCGCGCCGGAAGCGATGACGGCGCGCGCCTTGTCGAGACCGTCCGCAATCGAACTGGCGACGCCGGCGGCATACAAGGCCGTGCCGGCATTGATGGCGACGATGTCGCGCGCTGGCCCTGGCTGGTCTTCCAGCGCTTCCAGCACTTTCTGTTTCGATTCGGTCGAGTTGGACACTTTCAGGTTGCGGCTGGCGATCATCTGCATGCCGAAATCTTCCGGGTGGATTTCGTACTCGCGGATTTCGCCGTCCACCAGTTCGCCCACCATGGTGCCGGCGCCCAGCGAAACTTCATCCATATTGTCGCGGCCCCAGACCACGATGGCATGCTGCGCGCCCAGCCGCTGCAGCACACGCACCTGAATCCCGACCAGGTCGGCATGGAATACGCCCATCAGGATATTCGGCGCACCGGCCGGATTGGTCAGGGGGCCGAGGATATTAAAGATGGTGCGCACGCCCAGTTCTTTGCGTACCGGCGCTGCGTGTTTCATTGCCGCGTGGTGATTGGGTGCGAACATGAAACCGATGCCGGTCTGTTCGATCGATTCCGCCACTTGCGCAGGCGTCAGGTTGATGTTGGCGCCGAACGCTTCCAGCACATCGGCGCTGCCGGACGACGACGACACGCTGCGGCCGCCATGTTTGGCCACGCGCGCGCCGGCGGCGGCGGCGACAAACATCGACGCTGTCGAAATGTTGAAGGTTTGCGCACCGTCGCCGCCGGTGCCGACGATATCCACCAGGTTGGCGGTGTCGCGGCAGGGCACAGGGGTAGCGAACTCGCGCATGACTTGTGCCGCGGCAGCGATCTCGCCTATGGTTTCTTTCTTGACGCGCAAGCCCATGGTCAGCGCCGCGATCATCAGCGGCGACATTTCGCCGCGCATGATGCGGCGGAACAGCGACAGCATTTCGTCGTGGAAGATTTCGCGATGCTCGATGCAGCGCAACAGGGCTTCTTGTTCGGAGATTGGCATGATTTCCTTGCTACGAATCAGGTTGGCGGCCCTTTGCCGGCAATGCGCCGGCGCCAGGCGCTAAGTGTTCTCAGGCAGTTCTTTGAACAAAGTTACGCAGCAAGGCGTGTCCATGTTCCGACAGGATCGATTCAGGGTGGAACTGCACACCCTCGATATCGTAATCCTTGTGCCGCACGCCCATGATTTCGCCGTCCTCGGTCCATGCCGTGATTTCCAGGCAGGCCGGGATCGAGCTGCGCTCGATGGCCAGCGAATGGTAGCGGATCACCGTAAACGGGCTCGGCAAATCCTTGAACACGCCGACGCCGGTATGGGTGATCGGCGAGGTTTTGCCGTGCATGACCTGTTGCGCGCGGATCACCTTGCCGCCGAACGCCTCGCCGATGGCCTGGTGGCCGAGGCAGACGCCGAGGATCGGCAGCTTGCCGGAAAACTGCTGCAGCAGGTCGACGCAGATCCCGGCTTCTTTCGGGCTGCAGGGGCCCGGCGACAGGCAGATGCGGTCCGGCTTCAGCACCTGGATCTGTTCCAGCGTAATTTCGTCGTTGCGGAAGGTACGTACATCTTCACCCAGTTCACCGAAGTATTGCACCAGGTTGTAGGTGAAGGAATCGTAGTTGTCTATCATCAGCAGCATCAGATTTCTCCATCCAGTCCGTCTTGCACCTGTTCCGCCGCGCGCAATACCGCGCGCGCCTTGTTCTCGGTTTCCTGCCATTCCATCTCGGGCACCGAATCGGCGACGATGCCGGCGGCGGCCTGCACATACAGCATGCCGTCCTTGATGACGCCGGTGCGGATCGCGATGGCGACATCCATTTCGCCGCCGAACGACAGGTAGCCGCAGGCGCCGCCGTAAATGCCGCGCTTGGTCAGTTCCAGTTCGTCGATGATTTCCATGGCGCGCACTTTCGGCGCGCCGGACAGGGTGCCGGCCGGGAAGGTGGCTTTCAGCACATCCAGGTTGGACAGGCCGGATTTCAGTTCACCTTCGACATTGGAAACGATGTGCTGCACATGCGAATATTTTTCGATCACCATCTGGTCGGTGACCTTGACGCTGCCGGTCTCGGCGATGCGGCCGATGTCGTTGCGCGCGAGGTCGATCAGCATCACGTGTTCGGCGATTTCCTTCGGGTCGGCCAGTAGTTCGGTGGCCAGCTGCGCATCCTGTTCCGGGGTGGCGCCGCGCGGACGGGTGCCGGCCAGCGGACGGATGGTGACTTTGCGTTTGGCTTCGCCGTCGGCTTTCGGCGCCGAGGTCTGTTCGTTGCGGACCAGGATTTCCGGCGAAGCGCCGACGATCTGCATGTCGCCGAAATTATAGAAATACATGTATGGCGACGGGTTTAGCGAGCGCAGGGCGCGGTACAGCATCAGCGGCGAGTCGACATACGGTTTCTTGATGCGCTGGCCGATCTGGACTTGCATCAGGTCGCCGGCCATCACGTATTCCTGGGCTTTGGCCACAGCCTTCAGGTAATCCTCTTTCTTGAATTCGCGGATGGTTTCGGTGCGCACCGAAGCCGACGTGACCGGCGCATCGGCCGGGCGGCGCAGCATGTTGCGCAAGTCTTTCAGGCGCTGGCGGCCTTTGGAGAACGCTTCCGGCTGGGTCGGATCGGCATATACGATCAGGTACAGCTTGCCGGACAGGTTGTCGATCACCGCCAGCTCTTCCGTCAGCAGTAGCTGGATGTCGGGCAGGCCGAGATCGTCCCTGGGCGTCGAGTTGGCCAGGCGCTTTTCGATATGGCGCACCGTGTCGTAGCCGAAGTAGCCGGCCAGGCCGCCGCAAAAGCGTGGCAGGCCAGGGCGCAGCGCCACTTTATAGCGCGACTGGAATTCAGCGATGAAATCGAGCGGATTGCCTTCGCGGCTCTCGACGACCTTGTCGTTATTGAGCACTTCGATGCGCGTGCCGTAGCTGCGCAGCAGCGTGCTGGCCGGCAGGCCGATGAAGGAGTAGCGGCCGAAACGTTCGCCGCCGACCACCGATTCCAGCAGGAAGGTGTTCTTGCCGGTCTGCTGGGTTTGCGCCAGCTTCAGGTATAGCGTCAACGGCGTTTCCAGATCGGCAAAGGCTTCTGCGATCAGCGGGATGCGGTTGTAGCCTTGGTTGGCCAGCGATTTGAATTCGAGTTCGGTCATTGTTTCTCTCCAGGCCGCTATTGTAAAACAGCGGTGGTGTACTACAAAAAACGTTGCCTGGGTTCTAATACTGCGGAAGCAGCAGGCAGCGGCGATCTACGGACTTAGTTAGTCCAGGATTGCCAGCGTCGCCAAAGCCAGGCCTCAGGGGCGGCCAGGTAGACGGAGTGTTTTTTGTCGAGAAACATGAGTGATTTAGATAAAGCAGTCAGTGACTTATATGTTGTGCTGCAACGAGCAGTGAAGCGACTATACCATCGGAATCGACATCTTGTATAGACTCGCCGTGATTGTATCCGTAGGGCACGTTGAACACCGGGCAACCGGCGGCGCGCGCCGCCTGGGCGTCGTTGCTGGAGTCGCCAATGGCCACTACCTGCGCCGGCCGCAGCTGGAAATCGGCGCATACCGCCAGCAGCGGCATCGGGTCGGGTTTTTTCAGTGGGAAGGAATCGCCGCCATAGACCACCTCGAAATAACCGCGCAAGCCGGTCTTTTCCAGCAGCGCTTCGGCGAACAGCAGCGGTTTGTTGGTGACGCAGGCCAGCCGCAGGCCTTTGGCGCGCATGGCTTGCAAGCCGTCCACCACGCCCGGGTAGAGCGTGGCGTAGCTGCCGTTGACCACGGCGTAATGGCTTTGATAGGAATCCAGGGCGGCGCTGAAGCGCAGCTCCACTTCCGGCGCCGGATAATCGACGCCGAGCACGCGCCGGATCAGGTTCTCGCTGCCTTTGCCGACAAAATCGACGATCGTCTGCTGCGTCAGCGGCGCCAGGTCCAGCTCGGCGCGCATGCGGTTGACGGCGACGTGGAAATCCGGCGCGGTATCCAGCATGGTGCCGTCAAGGTCGATGATGGCGGCGGCGATGCCCTTCAGGGCGAGGATGCCTGGCGCGGTCGCGGTCATACGCTTGCCAGCTGGGTCCGCATGGCGTCGATCACGGCTTTGTAGTCAGGCTTGCCGAAGATGGCCGAGCCGGCGACAAAGGTATCGGCGCCGGCCTTGGCGGCGGCTGCGATGTTGTCGATCTTGATGCCGCCGTCGACTTCCAGCATGATCTCGCGGCCCGAGGCGTCGATGCGCTGGCGCGCTTCGGCGATTTTCTTGAGCGCTTCCGGGATGAACGACTGGCCGCCGAAACCTGGGTTGACCGACATGATCAGGATGATGTCGATCTTGTCCATCACGTAGTCCAGGTAATGCAGCGGCGTGGCCGGATTGAACACCAGGCCGGCCTTGCAGCCGTGGTCGCGGATCAGCTGCAGCGAACGGTCGACGTGGTCTGATGCTTCCGGATGGAAAGTAATGATGTTGGCGCCGGCCTTGGCGAAGTCGGGAATGATGCGGTCTACCGGGCGCACCATCAGGTGGACGTCGATCGGCACCTGCACGTGCGGCCGGATCGCTTCCAGCACCAGCGGGCCGATGGTCAGGTTGGGAACGTAATGGTTGTCCATCACGTCGAAGTGGATCATGTCGGCGCCGTCGCGCACGACATTGCGTACTTCCTCGCCCAGGCGGGCGAAGTCGGCGGAGAGGATACTGGGAGCGATACGATAGGTTGGCATGGCGGCAATCCAGGAAGGGCGCTAAAAAGAGCGCTATTTTACCCTTTAGGCACGCGCCTGGCTGCCTTGCAGCTTGCGTCCGGGGGTAAATTCGTGTGCAATGACCTGCTATATAGAGTATCTGAGAGTATCTGCAGTATTAATCGAGGAACCCCGCGAGGAAACCAGCATGGCCGCCTATGAATTTACCGTTTCTGTCAAAACCCAGTACCTGGAAGAGCAGTCCCAGCCTGACAGCTCGCACTATGTATTCGCCTATGCGATCACGATCAAGAACACCGGGCAGGTCGCGGCCCAGCTGATTTCACGCCACTGGGTGATCACCGACGCCAACAATCATGTCGAGGAAGTGCGCGGCCTGGGCGTGGTCGGCCACCAGCCCCTGCTGCAGCCGGGCGAGCAGTTCGAATACACCAGCGGCACTTCGATGGCAACGCCGCAGGGCTCGATGACGGGCGAGTATTTCTGCGTGGCCGAAGACGGCGAGCAGTTCGAGGCGCGCATTCCGGAATTCATCCTGTCGTTGCCGCGCACCCTGCATTGATGCATTGGCATTGCGCATTGGCGTTGAACTATTGGGGCTGGCTGTCGTCTTTTGGGGGTACCGGTTTGGCGGGCGGCTTCCGGTCCGGCTTGCGGCCGGAAAACATGGTCCACCAGACAATGAATGCAAATAACAAGAAGGCGAAACACGCTTCGAGAGCCACTAACCACATAAAGAATCCTAAATGCTATTTAAACGTATCAGTCTACCCGCTTCTGCTGCCTTCATCATCGCACTCAGTCTAGCTGCCTGTACCACCACCCCAGTCACCACACCGGCGCCGGAAGGTCCGCGCCAGCCGGGCGCGCCGACGGCGCCATCCGCCACACCCGGCGCCAACTTGCGCGCGACCACCTTTGCCGCCCTGCCAGGCTGGGGCAGCGACGACTTGCGCCAGGTCCTGCCGGCTTTCCTGACTTCATGCTCGACCCAGGCGCGCAAGAGCGACTGGAAAGAGCCTTGCGCGGTGGCGGCGGGCCTGGACGGCAATAATGAAAGCGCGATACGCACGTTTTTCCAGTCCTTTTTCACGCCTTATCAGGTTATCAATCCTGACGGCTCCGATAACGGCCTGGTGACCGGCTACTACGAGCCCTTGCTGAAAGGCTCGCGCAAGCGCGGCGGCCCATACCAGACGCCGATCTACCGGGCGCCGGAAGACCTGCTGACGGTTGAGCTGGCCAGCATTTATCCCGAGCTGAAGGGTTTGCGCCTGCGTGGCCGCCTGGTGGGAAACAAGGTGGTGCCTTATCCGAATCGCGCTGAACTGGACAAGTCCGGCGTGCTGGCCGGCAAGGAAATCCTGTGGGTGGACGATCCTATCGACGCTTTTTTCCTGCAGGTCCAGGGTTCCGGCCGGGTCCAGATGAATGATGGCAGCAGCATCGTGCGGGTCGCTTATGCCGATCAGAACGGCTATCCCTACAAGTCGATCGGCCGCTACCTGGTGGATAAAGGCGAACTGACCCTGGCGCAGGCTTCTGCGCAGGGGATCAAAGCCTGGCTGGCGGCCAATCCGGGCCGGCAGCAGGAATTGCTGAATGCGAATCCGAGTTATGTCTTCTTTAAAGAGGAAAAAGTGACGGATCCGAGCAAGGGGCCGAAAGGCGCGCAAGGCGTGCCGCTGACGCCGCTGCGTTCGATCGCGGTGGATCCGCAGTTCGTGCCGCTCGGCACGCCGGTATTCCTGGCGACCACGCAGCCGAACAGTAATGCGCTGCTGCAGCAGCTGGTGGTGGCGCAAGATACCGGCGGCGCCATCAAGGGCGCGGTAAGGGCCGATTTCTTCTGGGGTTTTGGCAATGAGGCCGGCGACAAGGCTGGCCGCATGAAGCAGCGCGGCATGATGTGGCTGCTGCTGCCGAAGCTGGCCGCCGCGCGCTAAGGGAATAAAGCCCGGCGCCGGCTGGCGGCGGGCCGTGGATGGCTATTTAGCGCAGGACCAGCACCGGGATGGTGGAATGGGCCAGCACGCGCTGGGTCTTGCTGCCAAGAAATAGCCGGCTAAGGCCGCTGCGTCCGTGCGACGCCATGAAAATCGCGTCGCAATGGTATTTTTCGGCGGCGCTGATGATCTCTTCGTCGGGATTGAAGGCTTGCGCTGTCAGCATTTCGCAGGGGACGCCGGCATTCTTGGCGGCGTCGGCGACTTTTTGCACATTGAGTTTGGCCAGCGCCAGCATGTTTTCTTCATAGGTGCCGGGGTCGGTGGCCATGGTGCTTTCAGCCATCGGCGAGAACGGATAGGGCTCGGCAACCGAGAGGGCAATGATCCTGCCGCTGCTGAATTTGGCAAATTCAATCGCTGTATTGATGGCCTTGTCCGACAGGTGGGAGCCGTCGGTAGGTACAAGAATGGTTTTGAACATGGCTTGCCTCCTTCTGGTTGAAAAAGGTGTGTCGGTCAAAATCTGGCGGTCTTGTCGGTAATATAGAGGCTTAAATAGAGCCCGAATTCAATAGCCTTGCTTAAATGTATAGACTGTTTGCAGGCAGGAAGATTCCTTGGATTTCTGTAAAGATTCCGCGTTACAGTCATCCTATCTCTTATATAGCGGCGCTACAATTAAGTTTATTCGACTCAAGTTACTAAATGGGATCTGCAATGACATACGAAAACATTCTGGTTGAAACACAAGGAAAAGTCGGCCTCATCCACCTGAATCGCCCCAAGGCCCTGAACGCCCTGAACGACCAGCTGATGAGCGAGCTGGGCGAGGCTTTGCTGAAATTCGACGCTGATCCCGAGATCGGCTGCATCGTCCTGACCGGCAGCGACAAGGCGTTCGCCGCCGGCGCCGACATCGGCGGCATGGCCGAACTGAGTTACATGGATGTGTTCAAGGGCGACTACATCACCCGTAACTGGGAGAAGATCCGCAGCGTGCGCAAGCCGGTGATTGCCGCCGTGGCGGGTTTTGCCCTGGGTGGTGGCTGCGAGCTGGCCATGATGTGCGACTTCATCATCGCTGCTGACAACGCCAAGTTCGGCCAGCCGGAAATCAAGCTGGGCATCATTCCCGGCGCCGGCGGCACCCAGCGCCTGCCGCGCGCCATATCGAAGTCCAAGGCGATGGACATGTGCCTTACCGCGCGCATGATGGACGCCGCCGAAGCCGAGCGCGCCGGCCTGGTGTCGCGCGTGGTGCCGCTGGAAAGGCTGCTGCAGGAAGCGCTGGAAGCGGCGATCGTGATTTCCTCGATGTCGTTGCCGGCAGTCATGATGATCAAGGAATCGGTCAACCGCGCCTATGAAACCACCCTGGCGGAGGGCATCAACTATGAGCGCCGCCTGTTTCACAGCACCTTCGCTACAGAGGACCAAAAGGAGGGCATGCAGGCCTTCCTGGGAAAACGTTTACCCGTTTTTAAAAATCTTTAACAAATCGCTTGCCATAGGGGGAAATGGTTTGCTATAGTTCGCCTCCCGTTGAGAACGACGCGAAAAGAGCGAAGCAGCTGAGTAGTAAATAAGGCTGTTTTGTGAGCGGAGTTTGAGAGGGGAAATGCGGGTTTGAAGGTGGTGTGGGTAGGTAAGAAGTTTTTCGGTAGGTAGTAAAAAAGTAGTTGACGAAAAGCTGGAAACGCCACATAATCTCATCTCTCTGCTGCTGACAAACAAAACGATTTGTTGGCGCCGCGAACTGGTAAAACGGTGACGCGAAGTAGAAGGTTCTTTAACAATTAACAGTCGATAAGTGTGGGCGTTTGATGGAAGTGCAGCGTTGTTCATGTAAATGAATGGCGTATAACTTAAAACATTAAATGTTCACAAAAGAAGAAAATAGGCGCTTTTGAAAGAAAGTGGCCTGTCAGTATTTTGAGTGAGCGATAGCAGAGATGCTAGGCAGCAATGCCACAAAACAGA
>NZ_JAQGLV010000301.1 GCF_028292705.1 Collimonas fungivorans
GGCTTCTTCCTGAACCGCCAGGACGATGCGCAGGCGATCTGCGCCGAGGTCGGCGCCTCCAACCTGCAAGTGCAGTTCGACCTCTACCACTGCCAGATCGTCGAAGGCGACCTGGCAGTCAAGCTCAAGCGCGACATGGTGCGGCCGCAGGCCGGCATCGGCCATATCCAGATTGCCGGCGTGCCGGAGCGGCATGAACCCGATATCGGCGAGATCAATTATCCCTACCTGTTCGAACTGATCGACGCCCTCGGCTACCAGGGCTGGGTCGGTTGCGAATACCGGCCGCGCGCCGCCACCTCCGCCGGCCTGGGCTGGCTCAAGCCATGGCTGTAAGCAACTTCGAGCAAGCTTCGAACAACTTCAAATAAGGAATTGTCATGCAAGTAGTCATCACCGGCGGCGCCGGTTTCCTCGGCCAGCGCCTTGCGCGCAGCCTGCTCAAGCAAGGCAGCCTGCCGGATCGCAGCGGCCAGCTGCAAGCCATCAGCAAGATCATCCTGGTTGACGTGGCCGCCGCCAGCGGTTTCGACGATGCGCGGATCGAACAGGTCACCGGCGACATCACCGACGCGGCTTTGCTGGAACGTGTGGTCACGCCGCAGACGGCGGCGGTGTTTCACCTGGCAGCGATTGTCAGCGGCCAGGCAGAAGCCGATTTCGACCTGGGCATGCGCATCAACCTGGATGCATCGCGCCTGCTACTGGAACGCTGCCGCGCCTGCGGCAACGTTCCGCGCGTGATCTTCACCAGTTCGGTCGCCGTGTTCGGCGGCGCGCTGCCGGCCGTGGTGCAAGACCATACCGCACTCAATCCGCAGTCTTCCTACGGTACGCAAAAGGCGATCGCCGAGCTGCTGCTCAACGATTACAGCCGCAAAGGATTCGTCGACGGACGCGTGTTGCGCCTGCCGACCATCAGCGTACGTCCCGGCAAACCCAACCAGGCCGCTTCGTCGTTCGCCAGCGGCATCATCCGCGAGCCGCTCAACGGCCAGCCTGCCATCTGTCCGGTGGCGCCCGACGTACGTTTGTGGCTGCTGTCGCCGCGCAAGGTCATCGCGGCGCTGATCCATGGCTACTCGCTGTCCGCCGATGCGCTGGGGCAGAGCCGCACTGTCAATCTGCCCGGCATTTCGGTCACGGTCGCGGAAATGGTCGCGGCGCTGGAACGGGTCGCCGGCAAACCGGTCGCGGCACGGGTCGAATGGGTCCATGATCCGGCCATAGACCGGATCATTTCCAGCTGGCCCGGGGCCTGGGACACCACCCGCGCAAGCGGGCTGGGTTTTGTCGCCGACGCCGATTTCGATGGCATTGTCCGCGCCTACATCGAAGACGATTTGCCGGCGGCATAAGCCCTGGGCGCAGGTCCACGAAAGCCAGGATGTTTTTTTGACATGTGTCGATCCAGCTTTCTGTAGTGAAGCAGGCAGCCCCGGTGCGGTAAGATCATCACTTTATGACTTTTGCCAAGCCGACATGAAGACCAGCTCCTTTCAGCCCGTAGCACGCCTGCGAATGGACCTGTTAATGGGCCTGCTGCTGCTTTGCTTGCTGCTGGCAAACAGCGCTCCGGCCCATTCCGCCGCAGCCGCGGCCAGCAGCACCAGCGCGCCGGCGTCGCCGACGCCGGCTGCCTCATCTCCGCTGGACTCGCTGTCCAAGGTCCTGCAAAGCAATCCCGGCACCGGCAGCCTGGTAGCCACGCTGATCCAGGCGGAGCAGCAAAACAGCAAGGCTTCGCCGGAACAAAAAGGCTTCATCGGCCTGATTTCCAATAGCCTCGATGCTTTCCAGGCACACCTGCAGCAGGTGGTGACGCCGGAAAAATTCTGGAACCAGCAGTTTTCCCTGGCCTGGGGAGACCTGTCGACCATCCTGCAGCGGCAGAAATCGGAAACCGGATGGCAGGTGCTGGCAGGCTTCCTCGAAATGCTGGCCTTGTTCGGCGCGGTCGCCATCGCCCTGTACTATCTCGGCAAGTGGCTGCAGCGGCGCTTCAAGGTCCAGACCCAGCTGTCGTCCGATCCCAGCATGAAGGAATTGCTGCTGTATATATGGCGCCACATCGCGCCGATACTGCTGGCGCTGGTGGTGGAAATCTCGGTAACCATCAGCCTCGATAGCGCGCACGGACAATCGCTGGGACGGACCCTGGCCACCGTGCTGCTGTACACCCTGGTCGGCGCACGCCTGTTCCAGGCCGTCTGCGCCATCATTTTTTCGCTGTCGCACGGCGGCCACCGCATGGTCGCGGTGCATATCCTGTACCAGCGCGGCTTCAGCCTGCTGTATGTGATCGGCTGCGCCGGCTGGCTCGGCGACGCCCTGGACAATCCTAATGTGAACCAGATCATCGGCGTCCACCTGGCCGGCGTGGCGGCGACCCTGGCCAGCCTGGTGGCGGCGATACTGGGCGGCGTGTTCGCCCTGCTGTTCCGGCGCCCGGTGGCGCACATCATCCGCAACCGGCCGCTGGCGGTGCGGCGCGGCCATCCGGCGCGCATGGAAACGCTGGAAGTGATCGCTGCCTTCTGGTACATCCCGATACTGTTGCTGAGCATCACCGTCAGCGTCGCCACCATCCTCGATTTGTCGAGCAACAATTCAGCGCCCACTCCTGCGCTGGCCAGCGCGGCATTGCTGATCGCCATGTTTTTCATCGGCGCGCTGCTGCAGCGCGTGCGCGCGCGCAAGACCACTACCGTGGCGACAAGGCGGCAATCTCCTTATATCCTGCGCCTCAGCAACGTCGGCTTCAGCCTGCTGCAGCTGGCGTTGTGGATCGGGTTCTTCGAATTGCTGACCAGGATCTGGGAACACTCGCTGCTGGAATTCGCCAACGCTACCCTGATCGGCAAGATGATCGTCTCGGCGCTGGGCAAGATCGGCCTCACGCTGGTGGTGGCCTGGCTGGTCTGGATCCTGCTCGACACCTTCATCCAGGAATCCATCACCCCGACCCGCAACAGCCGTTATGCGCGCAAGAACCCGAGCACCCGCATGCGCACCATCCTGCCGCTGCTGCGCAATGCGCTGATGCTGCTGATCCTGACCATCACCGTCATCACTACGCTGGCCAACCTCGGCATCAACGTCACGCCGCTGCTGGCCTCGGCCGGGGTGGTCGGGCTGGCGTTCGGTTTCGGTTCGCAATCGCTGGTGAAAGACCTGATCACCGGCGTCTTCATCCTGATGGAAGATTCGATGTCGGTCGGCGACTGGGTCGACGTCGGCAACGGCCATGCCGGCACGGTGGAAAACCTGACCATCCGCACGGTGCGCCTGCGCGACGGCAACGGTTCGGTGCACAGCGTGCCGTTTTCGCAGATCACGGCGATCAAGAACGATTCGCGCGAATACACCTACGCCTCGCTCAAGCTGAGCATCACCCACGATTCGGACGTCGACCAGGCGCTGCGCCTGATGCGCGAAACCGGCGCCGAGATGCTGGAAGACCGGCGCCTGCGGCGGCTGCTGCTGCAGCCTATCGAGATCTACGGGGTCAATGGTTTCGACTTGAACGGCGTGGCGCTGCTGGCCGGCATCCGCACCAAGCCGCAAACCCAGAGCGAAGTCATGCGCGGCTTCAACCTGCGCATCAAGAAAAAAGTGGATGACGAGCCGAAGGTGCACTTCGCCACCGAGTGGGCGAATTTCCCGCTGGCCGCGGCAGATGCTGCCACTGCCGCGACGCCGCCCGACTCTACGCCGCCAGCGCCTGCGGCCAGCGTCAAGAGCTAGCTTATTTGATGCGGCAGCTCAGCAGCCAGTAGTACTCCAGCCGCAGGATGCGCAGCTCGCGCGTGATCGGCGCCAGCTTCTTGCGCAAGCCGCTGTCGGTCGGGAAGTTCTTCATGACTTCGTAGCGTTCGCCGTTAGGCAGGGTGCGGAACTGGTAGGTATTGCCTTCGGCATCGGTGCGGGCGATCGGCGTGCTTTGTTCTTCGACGTAGCCGTTGTCTATCATCACCAGCAAGATATCCTTGCCCAGCTTCTCGCGCAGCTGCGCGATGAAACGCACCTGGTCCTGGCGCCCCACATGCGACCACCAGAATCCCAGGAAGCAGGCGGTGAACGGCCGTTCAGGCTGGAAGGTGTTGATGTCGGCCAGCGCAAAAGTCGCCTTGCCGGCCGGCAGTTTCTTGGCGTTTGCCAGTGCGATCATTTCCAGATTGATATCGGTAGCATAGACCGATTTTGCCGAAGCGGCGATCTGCTCGGTCCAGAACCCGGTGCCGCAAGCCAGCTCCAACACATCGTGGCCTTCCATCAGTTCCTGCACCCGCACCTGCAAGGTCAGCAGCTCATCCTGGCGCTCCGGGCGCTGGTAAATCTCTTCGTAAGTCGAAGCACGTTTGGCGTAATAAGCCACCATATCTGTATTAATCATTTTCCCGACTCATTTTCTAATTGCCTGACTTCTGTTTTTTCCAAATTGACGAGCGCTGCATCGGCAGCAACCCGGTAGCGCTCTGACAGCGCATCGTACAGCGGCGGCACAAACAGCCGCGACACCCGGCTAGCGATCAGAGCCGTCGCCATCAGGGAGATCACCAGCGCATGGCCATTGATCATTTCCATCACGATCACGAACGCGGTGATCGGCGACTGCGTGACCGCCGCCAGGTAACCCACCATCGCCAGCGCAATCAGCATCGGCAGCGAGGTGTGGCTGAACACCTGGTGCAGCAGGTTGCCGAAACCGGCGCCTATCGACAGCGACGGTGCAAAAATCCCGCCGGGAATGCCGGGCAGGTAGGACGACACCATCGACGCCATTTTCAGGAAGGGATAAAACACCGACAGGTGCTGCTGCCCTTCCAGCACACCCTTGGCCTCGACATAACCGCTGCCGAAGGTAGCGCCGCCGGCAATCACGCCGATCACCGCCACCAGCAAGCCGCACAGCGCGCCGAAAGCGATCGGGCGAGTGCTGCGCAAATGCTGGACCCGGGCCGGGATCCAGCGCTTGGTATTCAACAGCAGCCAGCCGAACATGCCGCCGGCGACGCCGGTCAGGATGCCGGTCACCAGCACCGCCAGCGCCACCATGTTGGTCAGCGCGCTGTCGATCTGTATCGTGCCGAAATACGTGTAGTTGCCGTTCAAGCCAAGCGCCACCGCGCCGGCAAAAATGATCACGGTAATCACCACCCCGCTGGCGCGATGCTCGAAGCTACGCGTCAGCTCTTCGATCGCAAACACGATCCCGGCCAGCGGCGTGTTAAAGGCCGCCGACAAACCGGCCGCCGCCCCCGCCAGTATCAAACGCCGCTCCAATGCCGCGCTGGCGCGCGGATAGAAGCGCCGCAGGTTGAACATCAGGGCGGCGCCGACCTGCACCGTAGGGCCTTCGCGGCCGATGGTGAAACCGCCCAGGATGCCGACAAAGGAAATGCCGATCTTGCCTGCCAATATCTTCAGCGACAGCAGCGATTCGCCGCGCTTGCTGGTGTCTTCTTCCAGCGTCGCGATCACTTGCGGAATGCCGCTGCCTTCGGAACCGGGAAAATAACGGCGCGTGGCCCACACGCACAAGGCGCCGATCGCCGGCGTGATAAACAGCGGCAGCCAGAAGTGCGACTGCTGCATCGAGCGGAACATGCTGAATCCGACATCCATCAGCCAGGCGTAGAGCACCGCGATCAAGCCTACCAGCACCGCGCCCAGCCATAAAATGCCGTATTTGCGCCAGGCGCGCCGCACTTGGCGCAGCGTCTGGTCGGAAAAACTGGGGGGCAGCGGATTCATTGGAATTGGGCGCAAAGACATGATTATAAATTATCCATGCGTAATTCCCGCCAAATTGGCCATCCGCATGTCGATCAATCCGGCGCGGGCGCGGCAGGCCGGCCCTGCCGACACATGATAAAAACACAAGTTACCGTCTCGGCTGAAGGACACCACTCTGGAAAGACAGGCGGTCTAGATGTGATAGCTTTTGAGCCAGGCCTTGATGTTTTTGATATCTTCAAACGCCAGCAAGTCATTCTTGAGCACATGGATGTTTTGCTGGATGCCCTTGGTCGCACTTTTCAGATGCCGCATCGCCAGCAGCGGCGACATGGCCTCTTGCAAGCCCAAGCTGAAGCGCATCCGGAACTCCGCCTCCATGCCGGCAATTTCGTCGCGCAGTTCCGCCGACTGTTCGGTCAGTACCTTGCTGTAGTGCTGCAGGTGCTGTTCCGACAGGGAATTGATGCGGCTCTGGTCGATCTGCTCGATTTCCAGCTGCAGTTCCAGCAAGCCGAGCAGATCTTGCTTGTCATAGGCGATATTCACCCTTTGCATCAACGCAGTCTTGCGCGCGTGTTGCAGCGGGTCCAGCTCGCGGTCGGGATGCAGGGCGCTGGCCAGCTTGCGATAGACTTCACGTACTGACTGGCTGGCCTTGTGCAGTTCTTCCTGCTGCTTGGCTTCCTTGGCGGCAGCCTTGGCCGATTTTTTGCGTTTTGCAGCGCGCGCATGTTCACGTTGGTATTCAGCCGACGCATGGAGGTCGCTATCTGTCTCCTCTGTCTCCTGTCCGGACTCCGCAAAGTCCTCCTGCTGCCCTTCCGCCGCATCGACATCGGCGCCGCCATGCATCTGGTAGATCCGTTTCAGATCTGCGGCATCGCTGTCGCCGATGATGGCGGCGCCGACGGAACAGATGATGTGGCTGATTTTTTCCTGATCGTGCCGGCTCAAGCCTTTCGCCGAATAGGCATCGTCCAGCAGGCGCACCAGCTGCGCCACCAGCGCGTGGTAGCTGCGCATCAGCGGCTGGTACTGATTGGCATAGTACTGCTGGTGCAAGGGAATCATTTCCTGCCATGCCGCCAGCAGCTGGCGTTCGGTCTCCAGTTTCCTGAGCAGCGCATTGAAGATTTTCTGGCCTGGCGACAGGCTGGCTTGCCCACGCTGTTCGACGACGTTGAGCGCCTTGTTTTCTGTTTTTTTCATCGCTTGCTTTACTGCGGATCGGTGTGTGATTCTTCAGATGAAAAATGGGGCGCGGCGGCGTGATTATAAATTGCCTCTGGCGGCGCGCAGCAGAAACCGGCCAAGGGGCGTATGATCTTGTCTTCGTAATAAGGTATTTATCCGTATTTTGCTCTATTCCGCTGTGCCTTACAGCAATCACACAGATTTCCATGCCCTGTTCCACCAACCGGCGACTCCGCCGATAAACAATCATATGGCCATCCATTCTGCCTCCGCGCATTCAAGCGACCAGGTACTGCCCTTCCGTGAATCATTGCTTGCCATGCTAGGCATCGCCTTCGTGGTGATGCTGGTGGCGCTGGACTCGACCGTGGTCGGCACCGCCTTGCCGACCATCGTTGCCGAATTAAAAGGTTTTGAGCTGTATGCCTGGGTGGCGACCTCTTACCTGCTGACCTCGGTGATCACCGTGCCGATTTTCGGCCGGCTCGGCGACTTTTACGGCCGCAAGCCCTTCGTGCTGGTCTCCATCCTGCTGTTCACGACCGCCTCCATCTTGTGCGGCATGGCCAACAGCATGCTGTGGCTGGTGATTGCGCGCGGCTTGCAAGGCATAGGCGGCGGCATGCTGGTGGGCACCGCGTTTGCCTGCATCCCCGACCTGTTTCCCGGCGCCCACGTGCGCCTGCGCTGGCAAGTGATGATGAGCACGGCGTTCGGCATCGCCACTGCGGTGGGACCGTCGCTGGGCGGCTTCCTGACCCAGTACTGGGGCTGGCGCTGGGTGTTCTATGTCAACCTGCCGGTCGGCGTGCTGTCGCTGTTCTTCGTCTACAAATACCTGCCGCATCTGCGCCACACCCATCCTGACGCCAAGATCCGCCTCGACTGGCCAGGCGCCTTGCTGATCACGGCTTCGCTGGGATGCCTGCAATTGTTCGTCGAGATGCTGCCCAAGCACGGCTTGTCGTTAGGCATGCTGGGCCTGCTGCTTGTCAGTATCGTGGCTTTCGTAGCGCTCTGGAAATGGGAACATTACACGCCGCAGCCCATCCTGCCGTTTGATTTGCTGGTCGACCCCAGGCTGTCGATCCTGTTCCTGCTGTCGGTGCTGAGCGGGTTCTCCATGTTTTCGCTGATGTTTTACGCGCCGCTGCTGTACCAGGGCGGCTTCGGCCTGTCGCCGCAGGAAGCCGGCCTGCTGATCACGCCGCTGGTGGCTTGCATCATGGTCGGCAGCATTTCCAACGGCCGCATCATCACCAAGATCAAGAATCCGAACGTGATGCTCTACATAGGCTTCACCTTGCTGGCGCTGTCCTGTCTCGGCGTGGTGATCTCGAACCGCTGGACTTCGCACAGCGTGATCGCTGCGTTCATGCTGATCGGCGGCCTTGGCCTGGGTTTCATCTTGCCCAACCTGACCATCTTCATCCAGCAGGAAGCCGGCCGTGAACACCTCGGCATCGCCACCGCGCTGATGCAATCGCTGCGCATGATCGGCAGCATGCTCGGCACCGCGATCATCGGCACCTTGATCAACCACATGTACGCAGGCAGCGTGCGCCAGGCGCTGGCGCAGGACAAGGCGGACAGCTGGTTCAGCAGTTTTGCCGACCCGCAGATCCTGATCAGCCACGAGACCCAGACCACGGTGCTGGCGCAGCTGGCGAGCGCCGGCCACCAGGGCCAGCTGCTGCTGGAAGCGGCGCGCGAGGCGCTGATTGGCTCGATCCACATGGGCGTCGGCCTGGCTGTGGTAGTCACCGGCATTGCCCTCTGGCTGGTAAGCAAAGTGCCGCCGATTACCTTGCACATCAAACCCGAAGCAGGCGCGGTCACCGAGTAGCCAAGCGGCGCAGACCGGGCCTGCAGCAAGCCCGCCCGGTCTGCATAACTGCGTTAACACTACCTCACAAAGCGTTACATCTCACACCGTCTCGAAGCACCTGTATCAGTCTGCCGGTGGCATCCTGAAGTCCTGGTAACTCATTTCACTCAGGACGGATATCATGAAAAAGCTCATTGCCTCACTGGTGCTTGGCACCATCCTCAGCACCTTGCTGAGCGGCTGTATCGTGGCGCCAATCGGCCCCGGCTATTACCGCCCGCATTACTACCATCCCTACGACCGCTACTAAGTAGTAAGTAAAAGTAAGTGGACTTAAGCAATGCGAAGGCGTCGGTGTAATTGCCGATCGGAAATTCCAAAATGCATCAGATTTGAATTTCCTATCAGATACTTTGCCATACAAAAATAAACACGGAGCCATTATGAAACTGATCCACAAACTCGTCCTGTCCCTGCTGATGGCGCCCGCGCTGCTGCCGCTTGCCGCGCAAGCCGACGAACCCGGCCACCACGGCGCCTATCTGCACGCGCTGGCAGATTTGCATGTAGCGCACTGGCTGATAGACTATCGTCCCGGCGATAACTGGGTCATGGGCCGCAACGAGCAGATCGCCCTGTCAGAGATCGATGCCGCCACACGCGAGATCACCCAGCTTGGCGTGGACGTCGGCAAGGATGTCTATCATGAAGAACGCCCGGACGCCCGCCCGGACCGCCGTGGACGCCTGCATGATGCGGTAGAAGCGCTGGAACGCGCGCGCGGCGATGTGGCTCAGCGCGAAGACGATCCGCGCGTATTCGGCCTGCAGCAGCACGCCATGCACCGCATCGAGATGGCCAAGCATGCGACTGAAGATGCAATGCGCGACGCCGGCTATTAAGGGTTAAAGCTTTGCAATAAAAAAGGGGCAAGCATCGCGCTTGCCCCTTTTCTTTTTTTGCCGGCCCGGTTACAGCTCGTACATATCCTTCTCGCCATTCATCACCTGCTCGATGAGCTTGCGGTTCATGGTCGGCGCCAGCAGCTCAATGAAGGTATACACGTAACTGCGCAGGTAGGCGCCCTGCTTGACCGCCGCCCGCGAGATATTGGTGCCGAACAGATGGCCGACCGGAATGGAACGCAGGCCGGTGTCGCGCTCGGCATCGAACGCCATGCCGGCGATGATCCCCACTCCCATGCCCAGTTCGACATAGGTCTTGATGACATCGGCGTCAATCGCTTCCAGCAGCACATCCGGCTTGAGGTTGCGCAAAGAGAACGCGTGGTCGATCTTGGTACGGCCGGTGAACGCGCTATCGTAGGTGATCAGCGGAAACGCAGCGATCTCTTCCAGCGTGATTGCCTTCGATTGCAATAGAGGATGGTCCGGCGGCACCACCACCACGTGCTCCCACTGATAACAAGGCAAGGTCACCAGGCCGTCGGCATTGACGATAGCCTCGGTCGCCAGCGCCAGGTCAGCCTGGTCATTGCGCACCATGTCGGCCACCTGCTTCGGATTGCCTTGCAATAAAGACAAGCGGACCTTGGGAAATTTCTGGGTGAACGCCTGCACCACCTTGGGCAGCGCATAACGCGCCTGGGTATGGGTGGTGGCGATCGTGAAGCTGCCGCTGTCATGCGCGGCGTATTCGTTGCCGATGCGCTTGAGGCCGTCGATTTCCTGCATGATCAGCTCGACCGACCGCAATACCGCCCGGCCAGGCTCCGTCAGTCCGCGGATACGCTTGCCATGGCGTGTAAAAATATCAACGCCCAGCTCTTCCTCCAGCTCGATGATCGCCTTGGACACGCCCGGCTGCGACGTATACAGCGCCTTGGCCGCCTCAGTCAGGTTGTAGTTCTGGCGCACCGCCTCACGGACAAAACGGAACTGGTGAAGATTCATGAATTTTCCTTGGTTTTTCTTTATATAAGAATCTGTTCGGCACAGCCGGGAGGCCTGACAAAAAACATGTCCCGAAACATTGCCGAAAAACAACTGCGTCTTACCGCATCCCGCTTCCCGTACCCCAGATCAAGCGTATTTGCCGTATTTGCATATATCAAATACGCATATAAGCAAATAAATAGTCTGTAGTTGGAGATATATGTGAAGTTTATTACGATTCTAGGTGTTTCGTACGAGGTGATATGACTGTTTCTTATGTAGTGAGCGGTTTTGCCGTCGGATTACTGGTTGGATTGACTGGCGTCGGCGGCGGCTCGCTGATGACGCCTATACTCACCTTGCTGTTCGGCATCCATCCAAGCGTTGCGGTCGGCACCGACCTGGCGTTTGCGTCGGTGACCAAGGTCGCCGGCACCGTCGCCCACCGCTCGCGCGGCACGGTGCGCTGGGATATCGTCAGGCTGCTGTCGCTGGGCGCCTTGCCGGCCGCCGTCGCCACCGCCCTGGCGCTCAAATACCTGGGCGGGATCAGCGCCGAAATCGGCCAGGTGATACGCTACTCGATCGCGGTCTCGGTATTGCTGACGGTTGTCGCCCTGCTGTTCAAGGGCAAGCTCCAGCACTGGCTGAACGCCCATCCGGAAAAACACCTGCACGGCAGGAAACTGACGGCGGCCACGATTTTTGCAGGACTGGTGCTGGGCGCCCTGGTCACCATGTCGTCGATCGGCGCCGGCGCCGTGGGCGCGACTATCCTGGTGCTGCTGTATCCGCGCCTGACGCCGGCGGAAGTCGCGGGCACCGACATCGCTTACGCCGTGCCGTTGACCGCAATCGCCGCCCTTGGCCACTGGTGGCTGGGCTCGATTGACTGGAACCTGCTGGGCGCCTTGCTGCTCGGTTCGGTGCCCGGCATCACGCTCGGTTCGCTGGCGGCGCGCGCAGTGCCGGAAAAATTCCTGCGCGGCTTGCTGGCGCTGACGCTGACCAGCGTTGCGGTGAAACTGATTTACTAAGTCACTAAGTTACTAAAGGATTGCGCCAGCGCAGTCCCTGCATCTATTTATAAAGGCGTGGCCGGTTCATAACGGATTTGGCTACAACCCATAAGGAAGACGAAGATGTATCGCTACGATCAATACGATCACCTGATAGTCAAGGAACGGGTCGCCCAATACCGTGACCAGGTGAGACGCCGCCTGGCGGATGAACTGACGGAAGAAGAATTCCTGCCGCTGCGCCTGCAAAACGGCCTGTACATGCAGCGCCACGCCTATATGCTGCGCATCGCCGTGCCTTACGGCATGCTGTCCTCGCCGCAGGTGCGCATGTTCGCCCACATCGCCCGCAAGTACGACCGCGGCTACGGCCACCTGACCACGCGCCAGAACATCCAGTTCAACTGGATCAACCTGGAGCAGTCGCCGGACATCCTGGCGGAACTGGCCACGGTCGAAATGCATGCGATCCAGACTTCCGGCAACTGCATCCGCAACACCACCTCGGACGAGCTGGCCGGCGTCGCCGCCGATGAAATCATCGATCCGCGCCCGTATGCCGAAATGATCCGCGAATGGAGCACTTTCCATCCCGAGTTCGCTTTCCTGCCGCGCAAATTCAAGATCGCCATCAGCGGCGCCGAACAAGACCGCGCCGCTACCGCCGTGCACGACATCGGCTTGCATGTGGTCAAGAATGCGGAAGGCGAAGTCGGCTTCCGCGTCCTGGTCGGCGGCGGCATGGGCCGTACCCCTATCATCGGCAGCGTGATCCGCGAATTCCTGCCATGGCAGCATGCGCTGACCTACCTGGAAGCGATCCTGCGCGTCTACAACCAGCACGGCCGCCGCGACAACAAGTACAAGGCGCGCATCAAGATCCTGGTGAAAGCGCTGAGCGCCGAAGAATTCGCGCGCCAAGTGGAAGCCGAGTGGCTCGACATCAAGGACGGCCCGGCTACGCTGACGGTTGAAGAGTTGCAGCGGATCGCGCAATACTTCACGCCGCCGCCGTATGAAGCATTGCCGGCCACCGATGCCGGCTTCGAAGCGCAGAAAACCGACAACAAGGGTTTCGCCAACTGGCTCAAGCGCAACGTCAAGGCGCACAAGGTGAGCGGTTATGCCGCGGTCATCTTGTCGGTGAAAAAGACTGGCGTGCCGCCGGGCGACATCACCGCCGCCCAGCTCGATTTCGTAGCCGACCTGGCAGACCAGTACAGCTTCGGCGAAGTGCGTGTGACGCACGAACAGAACCTGGTGCTGGCCGACGTCAAGATCAGCGAACTGTTCACGGTATGGCAAGCGGTCAAGGCGCAAGGACTGGCGACGCCTAACATCGGCCTGCTGACCGACATCATCTGCTGCCCCGGCGGCGATTTCTGCTCGCTGGCCAACGCCAAGTCGATCCCGATCGCGCAAGCCATCGCTGAAAAATTCGACAACCTCGATTTCCAGCACGACATCGGCGACATCGAACTGAATATCTCGGGCTGCATCAACGCCTGCGGCCATCATCACGTCGGCAATATCGGCATCCTCGGCGTCGACAAGGACGGCTCCGAGTGGTACCAGGTTTCCATCGGCGGCGCGCAAGGCAACAACACCAGCATCGGCAAGATCATCGGGCCGTCGTTCTCGGCGCAGCAAATGCCGGTAGTGATCGAGCGCCTGCTGAACGTGTATGTGCAGCAGCGCACCGAGGAAGAACTGTTCATCGATACCGTGCAGCGCCTGGGCATTGCGCCCTTCAAGGAATTTGTCTACGCCAGCCCGATCCCGACCGGCTACACCCATGGAGAGGATGCCTGTGTCTACTAATATCATCAAGAACAGAGAGGTCGTGGCCGACGACTGGAGCGTGCTGCGCCTGAACGAAGGCGACAGCGCCGGCAGCGTCAGCATCCCGGCCGGCAAGGTGATCGTGCCGTTCAGCGTCTGGAGCGCCCAGCGCGCGCAGTTGCTGGAACGCGCGGAAGTCGGCGTATGGCTGGGCAGCGATGCGCAAGCGGATGTGGTGAAAGACGACCTGGCGCATTTTTCCCTGGTCGCGGTCGACTTTCCCAAGTTCACCGACGGCCGCGGTTATTCGATCGCCTACAACCTGCGCACCCGGCTTGGCTACAACGGCGAATTGCGCGCCGTCGGCGATGTCCTGCGCGACCAGCTGTTTTATATGCAGCGGGTGGGTTTCAACGCCTTTGCAGTGCGCGCCGACAAGGACATCAACGACGCCCTCAAAGGCCTCACCGATTTCTCGGAAAAATACCAGACTTCGTGGGACGAGAAGACGCCGCTGTTCCGCCGCGTGCAACGCCAAGCCGTCAGCCAGGATTAACCATGAGCAGCCCGACCCTATCCCTGCCAGAACTGGTCGCCGCCACCCAGGCGACGCTGGAAAAGATCGCCGCCGAATATACGCCGGCGGTATTCGCCTCCAGTCTGGCGGCAGAAGACATGGTGCTGACCGACCTGATCCTGCGCAACCAGCTGCAGCAGCGGATTGCCATCTTCACGCTGGAAACCGGCCGCCTGCACGCGGAAACGCTGGGCATGCTGGATCGCATCAAGGAAACCTACGGCTACGACGTCACGCCGTACCGGCCGCAGCCTGAAGCTGTCGCCGCCTATGTCGAACAGAATGGCTTGAACGCGTTTTACGACAGCATAGAGATGCGCAAGGAATGCTGCCGCATCCGCAAGATCGAGCCGCTGAACCGCGCCCTGGCCGGCAACAAGGCGTGGATCACCGGCCAGCGCCGGGCGCAATCGCAGACTCGTGCCGAGCTGCATGTGCAGGAACAGGATGAAGCGCACGGCATGGCCAAGTTCAATCCGCTGGCCGACTGGTCGGAAGACGATGTCTGGCAATACATCCGCAGCAACAATGTGCCGTACAACCCGCTGCACGACAAAGGTTATCCGTCCATCGGCTGCGAGCCGTGCACGCGCGCCATCGAGCCGGGCGAAGACGTGCGCGCCGGCCGCTGGTGGTGGGAAAACCCGGATTCGAAGGAATGCGGCTTGCATGTGGTCGACGGCAAACTGATCCGCATCAAGTCCGCCTCCCAGCAAAACGCTTGAATCATTGCCTCTTCACATGACAAGAACCGACATGAACACAGTTGTTGAAAAATTTTTCCTGGACAAGGCTGCCAACCGCCATCTCGACTGGCTGGAATCGGAAGCGATCCACATCATGCGTGAAGTGGCGGCCGAGTGCAGCAATCCTGCATTGCTGTTCTCAGGCGGCAAGGATTCCGTTGTGCTGCTGCGGATTGCGGAGAAAGCTTTCCGTCCGGGCAAATTCCCTTTCCCGCTGGTGCACATCGATACCGGCCACAACTTTGAAGAAGTCATCACCTTCCGCGACAAGCGCGTGGCCGAACTGGGCGAACGCCTGATCGTCGGCTCGGTCGAGGATTCGATCAAGCGCGGCACCGTGCGCCTGCGCAATCCGCAGACCGATTCGCGCAACGCCGCGCAAGCCGTGACCCTGCTGGAAACCATTGCAGAGCACAAGTTCGACGCCTGCATCGGCGGCGCCCGCCGCGACGAAGAAAAAGCGCGCGCCAAGGAACGCATCTTTTCCTTCCGCGACGAATTCGGCCAATGGAACCCGAAAGCACAGCGCCCTGAACTCTGGGACCTGTACAACACGCGTGTCCATCCAGGCGAAAACATGCGGGTATTCCCGATTTCGAACTGGACCGAGCTCGACGTCTGGCAATACATCGCGCGCGAAAAACTGGAACTGCCGCCTATCTATTTTGCCCATCAGCGCCAGGTAATCCCGCGCAACGGCCTGCTGGTGCCGCTGACCGACCTGACGCCGGCCAGGGAAGGCGAAACACCGGAACTGCGCGAAGTGCGCTTCCGCACCGTCGGCGATATTTCCTGCACCTGCCCGGTGGCGTCCGATGCGGCTACCGTGGAAGCCATCATCGCTGAAACCGCGGTAACCCAGATCACCGAACGCGGCGCTACCCGGATGGATGACCAGACGTCGGAAGCCTCGATGGAAAAACGCAAAAAAGAAGGATATTTCTGATGAACGCCGTTGTAAAAAACACTGTTGCAGCGACAACCCCTGCCGACACCGGCAACGCGCCGCTGCAGCGCGGCCTGGAACGAGGCTTGCTGCGTTTCATTACCGCCGGCTCGGTGGATGACGGCAAGAGTACGCTGATCGGCCGCCTGCTGTTCGACAGCAAGGGCATTTTCGCCGACCAGCTGGACGCCATCTCGCGCGCCAAGCACAAACGCACTGTGGGCGACACCATCGACCTGTCGCTGCTGACCGACGGCCTGGAAGCCGAACGCGAACAAGGCATCACGATCGACGTCGCTTACCGCTATTTCGCCACGCCGAAACGCAAGTTCATCATCGCCGACACCCCGGGCCACGAGCAGTACACACGCAATATGGTCACCGGCGCGTCCACCGCGGACGCGGTCATCATCCTGATCGACGTCTCCAAGGTGAAGCTGGGCGACGACGGCAGCGTCGAGCTGCTGACCCAGACCAAGCGCCATTCGACCATCGCCCACCTGCTGCAGATCGAGCACGTGATCGTCGCCGTCAACAAGATGGACCTGGTGAACTACGACCAGGCCGTGTACGACCGCATCGTAGCCGCCTACCAGGAATTCGCCGACCAGCTCGGTTTGCGCGACGTCCGCCCGATCCCGCTGTCGGCGCTGGCCGGCGACAATGTGGTGACGGCCGGCGACAACATGCCGTGGAATCAGGGGCCGACCCTGATCGAGCTGCTGGAATCGCTCAGCGTCTACGACGAATCGCATGACGAACCGTTCCGTTTTCCGGTGCAGCTAGTGGCGCGCCATAATGGCCACGAAGCGAACGATTTCCGCGGCTACATGGGTCGCATCGAAGCCGGCAAGGTGCACAAGGGCGACAAGCTGGTGGTGCAGCCGAGCGGCCAGAGCGCCACGGTAAAAGACATCCTGGTGCTGGAAGGCTCGCTGCCGTCGGCCGTGGTCGGACAATCCGTCACCCTGCTGCTGGACGAATACCTGGATATCTCGCGCGGCGACATGCTGACTTCGGTAGAGCGCGCGCCGGCCTTGCTGAAAACCGTCAGCGCTGACCTTTGCTGGCTGTCGGAAGACACACTCGACCTGCGCCGCAAATACTGGCTGAAGCACAGCACCAAACAAGTCGCGGCGCGCATCACCAAGGTCGATACGCTGCTCGACATCAATACCCAGGAACGGCGCCCGGCCGAGTCGCTCAAGCTGAACGATATCGCCCGCGTATCGCTCAACCTGCAGCAAGCCATCGCTGCCGATTCCTACGATGCGATCCGCGCCACCGGCGCCTTCATCCTGATTGACGAAGTTACCCATCAGACCGTCGCCGCCGGTATGATTC
>NZ_JAQGLV010000365.1 GCF_028292705.1 Collimonas fungivorans
ATCAGGGCCGCATCTTTTTGCTGGTCGCCCGACAGTTTCGAGAAGAATTCCTTGGTGCCGGACTTGGCGATGGTGCCCAGGTGCGAGATGGCTTCATCGCGGCTCATGCCGATGCCGTTGTCCGAGATGGTGATGGTGCGCGCAGCCTTGTCGAAAGCGACCTTGATCTTCAGTTCCGGGTCGTTCTCGAACAGGGCGCCGTTGTTGATCGCTTCAAAGCGCAGCTTGTCGGCGGCATCGGATGCATTGGAAACCAGCTCGCGCAGGAAAATTTCCTTATTCGAGTACAGCGAGTGGATCATCAATTGCAGCAGTTGCTTTACTTCTGCCTGAAAACCAAGGGTTTGCTTTTCGGATACGGCCATTGTTTCCTCTGTATAAACGTAAATAAACGTAAAAAAATAATGTAAAAACGATAAAAGCGGCCTGCCTTGGCCCGCTTTCATCGCGTAAAGCTGAGTATTGCCCAAAAATGGGGAGTAATCCGGATTTTACAAGAGTCGACCAGGAGCGGATGGCGTGACGGTTATTAAGTTTTCTTATTTGCCACATTCCTGTTCCAGGAAGCGCCAGATCGCCGGATCCGACATCGCCGCCACATTAACCCGCATTCTTGAAGAGGGCAGCTGGCTGGGCGAGAACAGGGCACCGGGCGCCAGCAAAAAACCCTCGGCCAGGGCTTTTTCCGCCATCACATTGGTGTCGTGACCGGTATCGGCCCAGACAAAGATGCCGGCCGGCGTGCTGATGTCGACCGTCATGCCTATCCTTTCCATCTGCCGGATGGTGCGGTCGCGCACGCTGTCGAGCTTGTTGCGCAGGCGGTCGAGATGTTTGCGGTAGTGGCCTTCGGACAGGATTTTATAGACTACCCGTTCGCCGACTTCGGCGCTGGTCAGGTTGGTCAGCATCTTGCGGTCGGCAAAATGCTGCGCCAGTTCGAGCGAGGTGGCGATGAAACCGGAGCGCAGGTTGGGCGAGAGCGTCTTCGAAAAGCCGCCCATGTAGATCACGCGGTTGAGCTGGTCGAGCGCGGCAATGCGGGTCGCCGGCTGGATGGCGGAGCCGGGGTGCATGTCGCAATAGATATCGTCTTCGACAATCATGAAGTCATGTTCCTCGGCCAGCTTGAGGATCTGGAACGCCTTGGCTGCCGACAGCGAAGTCGAGGTCGGATTGTGCAGCACCGAGACCAGCACATACAGCTTGGGCTTGTGCAGCGCCACCAGTTCCGCCAGCTTGGCCATGTCGGGGCCGTCGGCCAGGCGCGGCACGCCGACTACCTTGGCGCCGAGCGCGGCGAACGAGGCGAACATCAGGAACCAGGACGGATCGTCCACCAGAATCACGTCGCCGGGCTGGGTAAAGTGGCGCGCCACCAGGTCCAGCGCCTGGGTGACGCCGGTGGTGGTGACGAATTGTTCCGGCGTGGCGGCGATTTCCAGTTCGGCCATTTTCAGCTGCAATTGCTGGCGCAACGGCAGGAAGCCCTGCGGAATGCCGTAGGAGAGCAGCTGCGCCGGATTCTGCCGGCTGATGCTGCGCAGGGCGTTGGCGATCAGGTCGGCATCTAGCCATTCGCTGGGAAACATGCCGGAGCCCGGCATTTTCTTGTGCGGCGCCTGCTGGTGCATATTGCGCACCAGCCAGACCACGTCGATCAGTTGCGGCTGCTGATCGTTTCCTAGATTGCTGGCCGGGTTGTTGCCGCGTTCGGCCAGCAGCGGCGAGCGTTCGCGCACATAAAAGCCGGAACCGCGCCGCGATTCCAGGCACCCCTTGGCCACCAGCCGATCGTAGGCTTCCACCACCGTGAAACGCGACACGCTGTGGCTGTCGGCGAACTGGCGGATCGACGGCATGCGGGCGCCGGTGCGCAGCAGGCGGTCGCTGACGCGGCTTTCTATGCTGCGCACGATCTGCTCGACCAGCGAGGTATCGCTATCGCGCGACAGCGGCTGCAGGGCGGATGACAGCTGGCTGTTGCTCAGCTTGCGGGGAGGGACTGTGTTGGTCACTGTGCTGGATACTGTATTGGTGATTTGGCCGGGACAATGTCAGAAATTACTTGGTTAACTGTATTGGTACTGTATTGGTTTATTGGCTTAGCATAGACCTAAATCTCCAATGCTGCAAATCCGGAAGCGAGTTCGCCATGCAAACACTATTCAAGCAACAGTCTCATACCTTGTCGGGCGGCAGCGTGCTGTCCGGCGTGACCGAACAGCAAGTGATCCTGAAAGTGGTCAGCGGCCGCGTCTGGGTGACTTTTGAAGGCCAGCCGGAAGACCACTGGCTGCGCGCCGGCCGCTCGCTGGCCTTGCTGCCGGGGCGGATGGTGGTGGTGGAAGCCGATCCGGGCAACAGCCGCATCAGCCTTGGCGGCTTGCCGCAGCGCCACCGTGGCAGGCCGGGCATCCTGCGGGCGCTGCTGGCACGCTTGCGCGGCCCTGGCTTCCACCCGGCCACCAGCGTGTCATGATGCTGGCTTCCTTGCTGCCGCTCGCCGTGTTCGCCTTCGTGTCGTCGATCACGCCAGGCCCGAACAACATCATGCTGACTTCGTCCGGCATCATGTTCGGCTTCAACCGCACCATCCCGCACATGCTCGGCGTGACCTTCGGCTTCGGCGTCATGCTGGTGCTGTGCGCGGCCGGCATCGGCAGCCTGGTGCTGGCCTTGCCGGCTAGCCATGTGATCCTGAAGACGCTGGGTTCGGGCTACCTGCTGTACCTGGCCTGGAAACTGCGCAACATGTCGTTCAAATCGGAAGCCGGCGGCCACCGCAAGCCGATGACTTTCCTTGGCGCGTCGGCATTCCAGGCCGCCAACCCGAAAGCCTGGATCATGGCCATCACCAGCGCCTCGGCGTTCCTGCCGCCGCTGGAGCCGATCTGGCTGTCGATCGCCATCTACTGCCTGGTGTTCTGCGTCATCAACCTGCCATGCGTGAGCGTCTGGGCCGGCGCCGGTTCGGTATTGCGGCGCTACCTGGCGCAGCCCCTGTGGCAGCGTGTGTTTTGTACGGTAATGGTGCTGCTGACGATCTATTCCGCAGTCTCGATCTGGCTTTGAATACAAGGACAAGCGGCATGACGGACGAATCCAAGGGCATGTGGCTGGGACTGGCCGGGGTGGCCGTGTTCAGCCTGACCCTGCCGTTTACCAGGATGGCGGTGGCGGAGCTGAATCCGGTGTTCGTGGCGTTCGGCCGGGCGGTGGTGGCTGCGCTGTGTTCCATGCTGCTGCTGTGGAAGCTGAAAGCCAAGCTGCCGACCGCCGCGCAATGGAAACCCCTGACGCTGACGGCGCTGGGCGTAGTGGTCGGATTTCCCGTGTTTTCATCGGTGGCGATGCGTTATGTACCGGCGGCGCACGGCGCCATCGTGCTCGGCGTCCTGCCGCTGGCGACGGCCTTGTTCGGCGCCTTGCGCTTTGGCGAACGGCCCTCGGTCGGGTTCTGGATCGCTGCGGTGATCGGCAGTCTCATCGTTGTCGTTTTTGCATTGAGCCAGGGCGGCGGCGGTTTGCAGGCGGCCGACCTGGCCTTGCTGGCGGCAGTGCTGGCCGCCGCCATGGGTTACGCGGAAGGCGGGCGCCTGTCGCAAACCATGGGCGGGCAGCAGGTGATCGCCTGGGCGCTGCTGCTTTCCTTGCCGGTCCTGCTGCCGATAACCGTCTGGCTGGGATGGCGTTACGGGGTCAGCGCGTCACCCAGGGCCTGGCTGGGATTTGCCTATGTGTCGGTGTTTTCGATGTTTATCGGCTTCCTCTTTTGGTACAAGGGCCTGGCGCTGGGCGGCATAGCACGAGTTGGTCAGGTGCAACTACTGCAGCCTTTCCTGACCTTGCTGGGAGCGGCGCTGCTGCTGGGCGAGACTCTGGAGGCCGGCAACATGCTGTTTGCGCTGGCGGTGCTGGTGGTGGTGGCGTTCGGCCGCAAGATGGCGGTGCGGCGGCAGGCTGCGTAGATGCAAACGTGGATGGCAAACGAAGATGCCAAACGTAGCTGCCAAAATACCAAGCCACATTTCGCAATTTGGGCGCTGGGGTGAGATAATCCCGTATTGGCCGGAATTTGGCGGGGCGCCAGCCGGCTGTATCCCATTTATCCCGTCATTGCTGCTGGCGCCAAAAGCGCGGGCAAATGATTTTTTTTCGGAGTGTCAGATGTCTGTATATGAAAAGTTGCAAGCCCTGAATATCACATTGCCTGCGGTTGCCGCACCTGCCGCCGCTTATGTGATGTACGCCCAAAGCGGCAACACGGTTTACCTGTCCGGTCACTTGTCCAAGAAAGACGGCAAGATCTGGGTCGGTCAACTGGGCAAGGACACCACTACCGAAGAAGCCAAGCTGGCCGCGCGCGGCATCGCCATTGACCTGATCGCCACCTTGCAAGCAGCATGCGGCGGCGACCTGAAGCGCGTCAAGCGCGTCGTCAAGCTGATGAGCCTGGTCAATTCGACGCCTGATTTCACGGAGCAGCACCTGGTCACCAACGGCGCCTCCGAACTGATCGGCGAAGTATTCGGCGAGCAGGGCAAGCATGCCCGTTCCGCATTCGGCGTAGCACAGCTGCCGTTGGGCGCCTGCGTAGAAATTGAAATGATTGCTGAGCTGGAGTAACCCTCGCCGCACAGCAGCGTAGTCCTGGCAGCGTCATCCGCTGCCAGCCCAGGAGACGGCAGATCATAAAAATCACAGGCTGTTGCTGTCCAGGCCCGGCTCCGGCCGGCCGCTGGCCGACAGCCTCTCAGAACAAGATCACTTGAAGAGAATAGTATGAAAATCGAAAATCCAACCCCGCTGCAATGGCATTTTTCGCAGCGCGCGCAGAAACTGCAAAGTTCGGCCATCCGTGAAATCCTGAAGATCACCATGCGCCCGGAAATCATTTCCTTCGCCGGCGGCCTGCCTTCGCCCGCGACTTTCCCGGTCGAACAGTTGAAGGTGGCGTTCGACAAGATATTGTCGGAGCAAGGCAAGGTCGCCTTGCAATACGGTCCGACCGACGGTTATGGCCC
>NZ_JAQGLV010000355.1 GCF_028292705.1 Collimonas fungivorans
CAGCATCAGGCAGCCGCAATCCAATCCGGTGCCGGTAAAAGTCACGGAGTTTCCTTCGATTGAAGATATCAATGCATACCAGGGCTGCCAGGGCCGGAGCGGAGTGCTGTGGTTTGTCACCGATAAGGGACTGCTGCGTTTTGATGGCGTGCATTGGCGCAAACCAAGAACCAGGCCGGCAGCGCAGGTTTTCCAGCCTAGCGCTATCGCTTGCACCCGTGACGAAACATTGTGGCTGGGCGGCGAAGCAGGGAATGTCTGGCGTGGCGTCGAACGGGACGAGGCGGTGGAGATCAGCGACGTTACGCCGCCGCTGCTGCAGGATCATCCGGTGACGGCGTTGTTTGAAGACAGCCGTGGCTGGCTGTGGCTTTCCACTGATACCGGAATCGGCGTGTGGAATCACAAACAATGGCGGTTTTTCAACCAGGATAGCGGGCTGGTGTGGAATGACACGGACTTGAACACCTTTTACGAAGACGGCGACGGATCGATGTGGGTGGCGACCAGCGGCGGCGCCTCCCATATCTTGCGGCCGGAAGCGCTGTTCGCGCCATTGCAGCTGGATGTGCTGGTGGAAAGCATCGCGCGCGACGGCGCAACCCTTGCTCGCGGCCAGCCTGTGCGCCTGCCGTGGAGCTCCGGCCCGCTCAATTTCAAGCTGGCTGCATTGTCTTACCAGAACCGCGAGACCCTGAACTTTCGTTACCGCATGCAAGGGCTGGAGCCCGACTGGTCGAAGACCAGCGTCCCCGAAGTGCGCTACGCGGCTTTGCCTCCTGGCCATTATCGTTTCCAGGTGGCGGCTGACAATCCGCCCATGCAGGCTTATTCGCCGACGGCGGAAGTCGAGATCGTGATCCTGCCGCCGTGGTGGTCTACCTGGACGTTCTACGCCATCTGCGGTGTGCTGTCGCTGCTGCTGCTGTACCTGATACATCGCTACCGCGTGCACCGGCTGGTGACCCGTCAACGGCTCAAGGAGCAGCAGGCGCAAGAGCGCGCCTATGAACTGGAAGCGTCGCGCGAAGAAGAGCGCAAGCACTTGACGCGTGAAATCCACGATGAGCTGGGACAGCACCTGTCGGCGCTGCGTATGGGAGTGTCGGTGGTGGGCTTGGAGTTCGGAGGAAGAAATCCATCGCTGCAAGGGAAAATAGAACGCATGGTGACGCTGGTCGACGCCACCATCAAGGTTGTGCGCAATGTGGTCTCGTCGTTGCGGCCATCGGCGCTGGACATGGGGATAGTGTCGGCGCTGGAGTGGCTGGCCCAGGAATTTACGGGCAATACCGGCATTCCGTGCAGCCTGGATGTCTGCGAAGAAAACATTATCCTGGATGATAAGCGGGCGACGACCATTTTCCGTATCGCGCAGGAATCGTTGACCAATATCAGCCGCCATGCGCAGGCGAGCCGGGTGGGAATCAGCCTGGAGAGAAAGGAAAAACATTACTTGCTGGTGGTGCGCGATAACGGCAAGGGCTTTGATACTGCCGTACAAAAAAAGAAATCATTCGGCCTGGTCGGCATCCGCGAGCGAACGCTCATGCTTGGCGGCGAAGTAGAGATTTCCAGCGGGCCCGGTGTCGGCACGACGATCAGGGTGTCGATTCCCATTGCCGATGTGGCATTGAATCAATGAGGGCAGGGGCCCGATATTGCTATTACTCGATCAGATTGTAGGTAATCGCGTAGCGCACCAGCTCGGCATTATTCTGGAAGTTCATTTTTTGCATCAGCCGTGCCTTGTGGGTGCTGACAGTCTTGTTGCTGATAGATAGTTCTTCGGCCACCTGGTTGACGCTTTTGCCGCGCACCAGCAGCCGCAGGATGTGGAACTCCCGATCCGACAAGAGTTCATGGGGCGGGCGCTGATCGGAGCTGCTCGATTCGAACACCATCTGCTCTGCCAGTTCAGGATCGATGAAACGTCCTCCCGCAAATACTTTGCGGATGGCGTTCATCAGTGTTTCCGGTTTGTTGTCCTTGGTCAGGTAGCCGGAGGCGCCGGCCGCCAGGGCCCGGCGTGCTATGGGCAGCTCATTGTGCATGCTCAGAACCAGGATCGGCGGATTGGATTCATGGGCGCGGATGCGCTGGATAAGGTTGACGCCGCTGACGCCCGGCATGGTCATGTCCAGCAATACCAGGTCGACGCCGCCTGCCTGCAAGGCATCGAGCACTTGTCCGCCGTTGACGGCTTCCTCGACTACCTCCACCTCTTTGCCAAGCGCAAACAATTGTTTCAGTCCTTCACGCATTATCGCGTGATCGTCGGCAATCAGTACTCGTATCATGAATCCCTCAATTCATCATGGGTGGAAATACCAGCTGCGCTTTTTGCGTCTTGAGCTGGCATCCGCGGAACCGCCGATTTTTTCCCGCCATTATCGCGTACCTCCCGGCAAGCAATGCTTTTCTTTTCCTCGTGCCATTCGTGCAACAGATTTTACTTCTGCCGCTGTCCTGGATTTTACTTGATACAGCGGCAAGGTCCAGTCTATGGAGGGCAGGGAAATCCTTACATAAAGTTCAGGATATGACGATATTTCCTCTATGAAAGAATTGTTATTCTCGCGTCTGTCCGGCATTGCGGTGTGGTTACGCCATCAAGTTCCTTATTTGTGATGCAAAAAAACGTTATGTCAGCTGGCATTCGATATCGTTTGTTGGAAAAAGTTTCCATTTGAAAAGAAGGGTAGCATGGCTATGGCAAGCAAAGGTTTTACCTTGATCGAATTGATGGTCACGATCGCCATCATTGCGATCCTGTCGGCGATTGCCTACCCAAACTATGCCGATTATGTAACGCGAGGCTATCTGGTGGATGCCACCAACGGCATGTCTTCCTTGCAAGCGCAGCTGGAGCAGTTTTACCAGGATAACCGGAAATATACCGGTTATTCTTGCGGCGGCAACACGAAGAATTTCACGTTTACCTGCACCCTGACAGATCAGGAATATCTCATCAAGGCCGCGGGAGCAGGACCGGTAAGCGCTTTTACTTACACCTACACTTACACGGTTGCGAAGGGCCTGATCAAGGCCACCCCGAACCTGAAAAATGGCTGGGGCAGTGCATGCGACAGCGCCTGGATCGTTAAAAAAGGGCAGCCATGCACGTGACGCTGTCTCCATCCGGTGGCCGCGGTTTCAGCCTGATCGAATTGATGGTCACTATTGCCGTGATGGCGATCCTGATGACGGTGGCTTTGCCGTCATTCACCACGTGGATCCAGAATACCAAGGTCAGGTCCACCGCCGAAGCGCTGCAAAACGGTATACGGCTGGCAAAAACCGAAGCTGTGCGGCGCAGCCGGCTGGTTGATTTCCGGCTCACGGCGGTTACGCCGGCCAAGGATGCTGCAACCTCGAAGACAGGCAGCAACTGGTACGTGCAGCAAACCGGCTCGTTGCTGGCGGCCGACTCCGATTTCTACGTGCAAGGCTCTTCACTGGGCGGTGCAAATGCCAATGTCATTGTCACTGGCGACGTCGATACCTTGACTTTCACCAGCCTCGGGCGACTCAACAACGCCGGTGCGGCGTCCTATAAATTTGAAATCAAAAATTCTGGCGACCGTCCGTTGCGGGTTGTCGTTACACAAAGCGGGCAGATACGCATGTGCGACCCGAACCTCACCTTGTCCACCACTACGCCGACGGGATGCTAAATGACGAAACACTCCCTGAAACGACAAGGCGGCTTCATGCTGATTGAGGTGCTGGCGGCGATCCTGATCTTTTCGTTCGGCATCCTGGGGTTGGTCGGGTTGCAGGCGGCAACCATCAATAATTCCATCAGCGCCGAAGATCGCAGCCAGGCTGCGCTGCTCGCCGATAACCTGGTCGCCACCTTGTGGAGCAAGAGCAAGCTGGCCAGCGGCAGCTGCGATCTGCTGTGCGTAGCCGATGGCGGCAACGCCAAGGACTACACCAACTGGCAGGCCAAGGTGAAGGCTGCGTTCCATGGCGGCAGCGGCGTCGCCAAACTCGATGCCAGCAATGCCAGCCTGGTGCTGATCACCATCAGCTGGACCGCGGCTACGAAGAGCAATACGGCGGCGATCAGCCATACTTATACTACCGAGGTAGTGGTGCAATGAAGACGCAATCAGAAAGCATGGCGCCGCAGATGCGTCCGCTCTTCCAGCGCGGCCTGAGCCTGATCGAACTGATGGTGGCGATGGCTATCGGCCTGGTGGTCTCGCTGGCGATTTTCAGCGTGATTTCGGTCAGCGAGGCGCGTAAAAGGAACACCACCGGCGCCAACGACATGAACCAGAACGGCGCTTTTGCGCTGTACCAGCTGGACCAGGCCATCAGGAGCGCTGGCACCGGGTTTTCCCAGCAATACACCTTGACCTTCGGCTGCGCGATCAATGCCATGCGCAACGGCAAGGCGGTGATCCCGCCAGCCGCTTTGCCGAGCCCGTTTGATGGACTGGCCGCGGGTATCGGCGGCAATTTCCGCATGGCGCCTGTGATTATCTGGAAAGATCCAAAAGGCGTGTTGTCCGATACCCTGGTCGTGATGGCAGGTTCCGCCGGCTACGGCGAAATGCCGATCGAATCGACCAGCGTCCCCACTGCCAGCCCGAGCGCTCAGCTGCACCTGCTGAATACGCTGTCGTTCTCCGCCGGCCAGCAATTGCTGGTGGCCGAGCGCCCCGGCCTTGCTTCACTGTTTCCCTGCCTGATTGAAACCGTGGATGCTTCCTACGCCGGCCCGGCCAGCACCGGATTGCTGCCGTTAGGCGGGGTCTTTTACACTGCGGGCACTGACAAAGCCCTGAGCAGCTACTCTTCCGATTCCGTTGCGCTCAATCTGGGCAGCTCGCCCTCGTTCAAACTGTTTGGCGTCGGCGCTAACAACACCCTGGTCGGTTTTGATCTGTTGAACGGAACCGCCACGAGTACTGACCAGATCGCCGACGGTGTGGTCGAAATGCAGGCGCTGTATGGCGTCGATACAGCGAACAACGGCAATATCACCTGGACCGCGCCTGCCGGCAGCTACGCCGCCGACGCGCTGCTGAACGGTAGCGTGAACGCCGGCAAGCTGATTGCCTCGATCAAGGCAATCCGCATCGGCTTGATCATCCGTTCCGCGGTTGAGGACAAGAACGCGGTTTTGCCGAAAGCGACCTTGCCGGCCATGTTCGGGGACACGACATTTTCGTACGCCAAGACCTTGACGGAGGCAGAACAAAAATTCCGGTATCGGGTACTGGACGCCGTCATTCCGTTGCGCAATGCGCTTGTGCTGAGCGACTGATAGGGCATGCCGTGAACATACTTCGATACTCTCAACCGCGCACCGGCGGCTTGCCACCGGTGCGTCAATCAGGGTTGCCATTGAAACAAACCACAAGGCAGCGCGGATCGGTCCTGATCATGGCCCTGATTTCCCTGCTGATACTGATGCTGGCCAGCGTGGCGCTGATCAGTTCGACCGACACCTCCTTGCTGACGGCAGGCAATCTGGCCTTCAAGCGCGACCTGGTGAACCAGTCTGAACGCGCCGTGGCGCAGGTAAGGACCCAGTTCGTCAGCGGCGTGCTGGTGTCGGAAACCGTGCTGTACAGCGACCAGGCGGCACAGAACTATTGGGCGCATGTCTTGCCGTCGACAAAATTGCCGGGCATTCCGGATGTATTGATCGCCTCAGCGAAAAAAGACGACATCACAGACGCCGCCACAGGTATCCGGCTGCGTTACGTGATTGACCGGATGTGCATATCAGGCACGGTTCCGGATAAATCGACCTGCACCATGGGCTCGTTCGTCGACGACAAGAAAGGTACGGGTAACACGACCAAGGTGAGTGCCGGCCTGGGGCCGGTCTACCGGCTCACGATCATGGCGCTCGGGCCGCGCAATACCCAGACCTTTACCCAGATTACGTTCACTCACTAAGCGCAGAT
>NZ_JAQGLV010000356.1 GCF_028292705.1 Collimonas fungivorans
CCTGCAGGTCTTTGGCGAATTCGATAATCAGAATCGCATTCTTGGCCGACAAGCCGACCACGGTAATCATCCCGACCTTGAAGTACACGTCGTTCGGCATGGCGCGCAAGGTAACCCCCAGCAGCGCACCGAGAATACCGAGTGGCACCACCAGCATCACTGCCAGCGGGATCGAAGTGCTTTCATACAATGCCGCCAGCACCAGGAATACAGCGATCAGCGACAGCAGGTACAGCATCGGTGCTTGCGAACCGGAAGTTTTTTCTTCCAGCGACTGGCCAGTCCACTCAAAGCCGAAGCCAGGAGGCAGTTTGGCAGTCAACGCTTCCATTTCATCCATCGCTTCGCCGGTGCTGTGGCCAGGCGCTGCGCCGCCGGAAATCTTCATCGCCGGATAGCCGTTATAGCGCGACAGCTGTACCGGACCTTTGATCCAGTGCGAGGTAGTGAATGACGAGAACGGCACCATGGTTCCTTGGGTGTTCTTGACATACAGCCTGGCCAGGTCTTCCGGTTGCAGCCGCTGCGGCGCGTCCGCCTGCACGATCACGCGTTGCTGACGGCCCTGGTTCGGGAAGTCGTTCACGTAAGATGAGCCAAGCGCGGTCGACAGCGTGCTGTTGATGGCGCTGAACGATACGCCCAGGGCGTTGGCCTTGTCGCGGTCGATATTCAGCTCCACTTGCGGCGAATCTTCCAGGCCTTCAGGACGGACGCCAGCCAGGATCTTGCTTTGCGACGCCATGCCCAGGATCTGGTTACGTGCTGCCGTCAATGCAGCGTGTCCCTGGCCCGAACGATCTTGCAGGCGGAAAGTAAAGCCGGTGGCGTTACCCAGTTCCGGGATCGGCGGCGGGTTCAGCGGATAGACGATGGCGTCCTTGATTTGCGAGAACACGCCAAACGCCTTGCCGGCGATCGCATCGGCAGAATCAGCCGGGCCACGTTCGCTCCAGTCCTTCAGCGGAGTAAACACCAGGCCGGCATTCTGGCCGTTACCGGAGAAGCTGAAGCCGGTAATTGCCACCACATTGGCCACGGCAGGCAGGCTCGCGTAATACTTTTCGATCTGCTTGATGACTTCCAATGTACGGTTGCTGCTGGCGCCCGCAGGCAATTGGACGTTGGTGATGATGTAGCCCTGGTCTTCGGCCGGCAGGAACGAAGCCGGCAAGCGCGTGTACAGCACGCCTACGCAAATCAGGATCGCACCGTACACCACCAGGTAGCGGCCGGTCTTGGTCAGCATCTTGGCGATCACGCCCTGATAGCCGTTGGTGGTTGCGTTGAACTTGCGGTTGAACCAGCCGAAGAAACCCTTCTTCTCATGGTGGTGTCCTGCTTCCACCGGTTTCAGGATGGTGGCGCACAGCGCAGGGGTCAGCGTGAACGCCATCAGTACCGAGAACACCATCGAAGCGACCATCGACAGCGAGAACTGACGGTAAATCGCGCCAACCGCGCCGCTGAAGAACGCCATCGGGATGAATACCGCAATCAGCACCAGGGTGATGCCGATCAGCGCGCCGGTGATCTGGCCCATCGCCTTGCGGGTCGCATCGCGCGGCGACAAACCTTCTTCGCTCATGATGCGTTCGACGTTTTCCACCACCACGATCGCATCGTCAATCAGGATACCGATCGCCAGCACCATGCCGAACATGGTCAGCACGTTGATCGAGAAGCCGAACAGCAGCAGCGTCGCGAATGTACCCATCAGCGCCACTGGCACAACCACGGTCGGAATCAAGGTGTAGCGGATGTTTTGCAGGAACAGGTACATCACCAGGAACACCAGGATGATCGCTTCCACCAGGGTCTTGACCACTTCTTCAATCGAGATCTTGACGAATTTCGAAGTGTCGTAAGGGATTTCGTATTTGACGCCAGCCGGGAAGTACTTGGACAGTTCCTTCATCTTGGCTTGCACAGCGGTAGCAGTGCCGAGCGCGTTGGCGGTTGGCGACAGCTGCACGCCGACGAACGATGTCGGCTTGCCGTCGAGGCGGCCGGCAGTCGCATAGGACTGGCCGCCGATTTCGATGCGAGCCACGTCGCGCAGGCGCACGATCGAGCCATCCGAGTTGGCGCGCAGCTGGATATTGCCGAACTGTTCGACAGTATTCAGCTGGCCGGTTGCCACCACGGTCGCGGAGATCTGCTGTGTACCCGGGCTAGGCAAATCGCCCAACGTACCGCCGGCGACCAGCGCATTTTGCGCGGTGATGGCGGCTGTCACGTCAGCCGGCGTCAGGCTCAGGCCAACCAGCTTGACCGGGTCGATCCAGATCCGCATGGCGCGTTCGGTACCGAACAGCTGTGCCTGGCCTACGCCCGGCACCCGTTTGATTTCATTGAGCACGTTGCGCGACAGGTAATCACCCAGCGCGATCGGATCGAGCTTGCCGTCGGTCGAGGACAGGCCGATGAACATCAGGAAGTTACTACGCGATTTGGTGACTTGCACACCGTTCTGCGTAACCACCGCAGGCAGCCGTGCTTCAACCCGTTTCAGGCGGTTCTGCACGTCCACCGCTGCCAGGTCGGCATTGGTTTCCGGGGTAAAGGTAACGGTGATGGATACCGAACCGTCGGCCTGGCTTTGCGACTCGATGTATTGCAAGCCGTCGGCGCCGTTCATTTCCTGTTCAATCAGGCTGGTAACGCTATCGTCAATGGTCTGCGCGGTGGCGCCGGGATAGGAGGCGCTAACGACAATCGTTGGCGGTGCAATCGAAGGATACTGCGCCACCGGTAATTGCGTGATCGCCAAAGCACCCCCGAGCAGGATGAAGATGGCGAGCACCCACGCAAATACGGGGCGGTCGATGAAAAACTTGCCCATTAATAGGCTCCTTATTTAGCAGTAGATGTAGCAGCTGACGCAGCTGCGGCACTGGCGCTGGCGCCGGCTGCTGCAGCGGGTGCGGCTGTGGCTGCCGGGGCAGCATTAGGCTTCCATGGCGACGGATTGACCGGCGCGCCTGGTTTCACCTTTTGCAAGCCATCAACGATTACCTTGTCGCCGGCCTTCAGGCCTTCAGTGACGATCCACTTGTCGCCCTGCGCGACATCGGCGGTCACCGGCCGTACGGCCACTTTATTGTCGGCCCCGATCACGAACACCGAAGCGCCGTTGAGGTCGCGCTGGACGGCCTGTTGCGGCACGGTCAGGGCGGAGGCGTTGACTGCCTGCTCAAGCTTGGCGCGTACGTACATGCCAGGCAACAGGCTGCGGTCCGGGTTAGGGAATTCAGCGCGCAGCGTAACCGAACCGGTGTTGGCGTCGACCGTCAAGTCGGAAAACAGCAGCTTGCCGGTTTGCGGGTAAGTGCGGCCGTCTTCAGTCACCAGGGTGACCTTGGCCAGGCCGGCGCCGGCGCTTTCCAGCTGGCCGCTCTTCATTGCCTGCTGCAATTTGAGGATGTCGGTGCTGGACTGGGTCAGGTTGACGTAGATCGGATCGATCTGCTGCACCACAGCCAGCTGCGTTACTTCGCCCTGGCCGACCAGCGCGCCCTCGGTCACCAGCGCCTTGCCGATGCGGCCGGAAATCGGCGAGGTTACGGTGGCGTAGCCGAGATTGAGGCTGGCGGTCTGGCGAGCGGCCTTGGCGGATGCCACATCTGCCGCAGCTTGCTTCTGGGCGGCGAAGGTGTCGTCGTAATCCTGTTTGCTGACCGCATTGACGTCCACCAGCGGCTTGTAGCGCTGTGCTTTCAGGGTCGCGGTAGTCAGGTTTGCTTCAGCCTTGGCCAAAGTCGCTTGCGCACTGTCGTAAGCGGCTTGCAGCGGCGCCGGGTCGATCTGGTACAAGGTCTGGCCAGCTTTTACATCGCTGCCTTCGCGGAAATTCCGCTTGAGCACGATGCCGGCTGCCCGGGCGCCGATCTGGGCGATACGGGTAGCTTCCAGCCGACCTGGCAATTCCGTGGTGAGGGCCAGGCGTTCCGGGGCGATGGTGACGAAGGAAACACCGGCTGGCGGTTGCGCTTGGGCTTCCGGTTTCTTGCCGCAGGCGGCAACTGCGGACAGGAGCGCGATAGCCAGGGTGATACGCGTGAGACGACTGATAGAGCTAACTGAATTCATAAAATTCTCGCACGGTAATTGAGGAAAGACTGCAAATCTGACAGGTGACTCTATTTCTGGAATTGACATAGGATATATAAGTAATTGCTTTGGTGCACCGGATGCTTTGCCAGAAAGCGGGTGGAACAGCCGGAATGCTGCTATTATACATACATGCATGAATGTATGCGTTGTGTATATACGATGTCTGTATTGCCAATTAATTATTTGCTGCAAATGCACAAAGTATCGTAACAGTTTGGAGGTCGGCTCAAAATGGCTAGAAGTACAAAAGAAGAGGCACTGGAAACCCGCGGCCGCATCCTGGATGCGGCGGCCGAGGTGTTTCACCAGCATGGCGTAGCGCGCACCACACTGGCTGACGTCGCCAGCGCCGCTGACGTAACGCGCGGAGCTATCTATTGGCACTTCAAGAACAAGAGCGACTTATTCGATGCAATGTGCGAGCGGGTGCGCCTGCCGATGGAGGCGATGATAGAAAGAACCGCCGACGAAAATGCGCATGATCCTTTGAACCAGTTCCGCAACAGATGTTTGTTTACCCTGCAGGAGGCGACGCTGAATCCGGAGTCGCGCAAGATTTTTGAAATCGTCCTGCATAAATGTGAGCTGGTCGATCCGGAAGATCCGATCTATATTCGCCAGCACGAATGTTTTTTGCAAGGCCGCACCGATATCGAACGCTTGTTGCGATTTGCGATTGCGAAAGGGCAGTTGCCGCGCGAGCTCGATCCTATACTGGCTGCGGTCATGGTGCAAGGCTTGCTGTTCGGCATCCTGAACAACTGGACCTTCAGTCCGCAGAGTTTTGATCTGGCGGAAAACGTTTCGAAGGTGGTCGACAACTGCATCCACATGTTCAAGACTTCGCCGTTTTTGTTGAAAAAAAGCGGTTGAAAACCAGCGAAACCTGAGCGCGCCTTCGAGTCGCCTAATATACCGCCGGCGTCAGCAAGGCATTGATTTGCTGCAGGTCTTCTTCTTTCAAGGCGCCTACCGCTGACTTCAGCTTCAGGCTATTCATCAGCGTATCGTAACGCGCCTTGGCCAAATCCCTGCGGGTCGAATACAGCTGCTGCTGCGCGTTCAGCACATCGATATTGATACGCACGCCGACCTGGTAACCGAGCCGGTTCGAGTCCAGCGACGACTGGCTGGAAATCTCCGCCGCTTCATACGCCTTGATCTGGGCCAGGCCGCTATTGACGCCCAGATAGGCCTGGCGCGCATTCAATGCTGCATTCCTGCGCGCGCTCTCAAGATCCGAGCGCGCCTTGTCTTCCAATGCTACCGCCTGCCGCACGCCGCTGTTGACGGCGCCGCCGGCATACAGCGGGATAGTCCACTGCACGCCGATCGAGTTGGTCATCTGCGAAAGATTATAAAAAGGGATGGGGCTGCCGCTGACATCCGAATGCGCGCGGCTGGCCACCAGGTCGACCGTCGGCAGATGGCCGGCACGGTTCCTCTTGATCTCGTATTTTGCGCTACTGAGTGCAATTTCCTGGCCGACCACGCCGAAATTCTGCTGTTCGGCGCTGCTGACCCAGCTCTCGATCGCAGCCGGCTGCGGCGCGCTCAGCTGGACGCCGGCACGCAGGGTCGCCAGCGGCGCCGGCGGCTTGCCGATAATCTGTTGCAGCACGTTGCGAGCGACTTCGAGGTTGTTGCCGGCGGCGATTTCCTGCGCGATCACCAGATCGTAGCTGGCCTGCGCCTCGTTGCTGTCGGTGATGGTGGCGGTGCCGACTTCGAAATTGCGTTTGGCCGATGCCAGCTGCTCGGCAATCGCGCTTTTCTGGGCTTGCAGCGTCGCCAGCACGTCTTGCGCCGTCAGCGTATCGAAGTAAGCCTGGCTGACGCGTAGCATCAGGTCTTGTTCAGCTTGGGCAAACGTTACCTCGCCGGCGGCGACCGACAGCTTGCTTTCCTGGTATTGCTGCCAATACGCCGGGCGGAACAGCGGCTGGGTGAGCTGCAGGCTGTAATTGTTGGTGATGGTTTTCCAGGATTCTCCGGCCCGGCTGTAGTTGCCGCCGAAACCGACCACCGGCAGCAGGGCGGCGCGTCCCTGGATGCTGGTTTCATTGCTGGCGCTGAGCGCATAGCGTGCGCTGGTGTATACCGGATCGTTGGCCAGCGCTTGCTGATAGGTCTGGACCAGGTCGACTGCATGTGCATTCACGGCCATAGTCAGCAATGCGCTTGCGATCAACGAGGCCATCAGGGTATTGCGCATTACACTCTCCGGAACAGTGGCGGCAGGTGGGTATGGTCTGGCTCAACAGGGCCTGGGGCCTAGTAGGTCGGCATGGCCGGATCCACCTGCTGCGCCCAGGCGTGGACGCCGCCGGTCAGGTTGCTGACCGCGGAGAATCCTTGGCGCTCAAGAAACGAGGCGACCTGCATGCTGCGCGCGCCGTGGTGGCAGATGCAGACGATCGCCTGGTCCTCTTCCAGGTCATTCAGGCGCGCCGGCACCGTTTGCATCGGCATCAGCTGCGCCGCGGCAATGTGGCAGGTCTCGTATTCCCACGGTTCGCGCACGTCCAGCAACAACGGCGTCGGACGCTGCGGATCGGCGATCCAGGCGGCCAGTTCTGAGGCGGTGAGATGTTGCATAGGCAGGCTTAGAATTTGAATTGGGAGTGAACGGCAGCTTCGCGCAGCGGTTTGACGTTGGTTTCAAACAGGTGGACCGTGCTGTAGTTGCTGTCCGAAGTGCGGGTAATGATCTGCGCCGACATCACCGGCGCTTCGCCCAGGATGGCGACAATCCGGCCGCCGACATTGAGCTGCTTGAGGAAGGCGTCAGGCAGGGTCGACAGCGAACCGGAAATCACGATCACGTCGTAGGTCTTGCTTGCGCTTTGATCCCAACCCTGGGCGCCGTTGCCAAGCACTACCTCGACATTGGTGATGCCGTAGGCAGCCAGGTTCTTTTCGGCCAGCGCTTTCAGCTCGGGATCGATTTCTACCGTCGTCACATGCCTTGCCTTGTAGCACAGCAAAGCCGCCATATAGCCAGAGCCGGCGCCGATTTCCAGCACTTGCTCATGTTTCTTCACGGCAGCTTGCTGCAGCAGGCGCGCTTCGACCTTGGGCGCCAGCATGCTTTCGCCGTTCGGGCCGGGCAGCGGGATTTCGGTATCGGAAAACGCCAGGCTCTTGTAAGCGGCAGGGACGAATTCCTCGCGCCGTACTACCGTCAGCAATTCCAGTACGTCCAGTTCCAGCACGTTCCAAGGGCGAATTTGCTGTTCGATCATGTTGAAGCGGGCTTGTTCGATATTCATGGTTAAGGCTCGGTAGTGAAAATAAAGGGCTTATTCTATCAAAGGCCACCCTCAAAACCTATTGCACGCTACGCTTTGCTGACCAGGCCGTGCAGGCAAAGATCGATAAAACTGTCAAGGTAACTGCCGGCATCCACCGGCTCCACATGGCAGGGGTTGAGCGGCTGTTGCCACATCATCAGCATGATCACCGGCGCGATCAGCACGTTGGCGGTCTGGCGCACATCGATTGCGCGGAACTCGCCGCGCTCTATGCCACGCTGCAGCATGCGCACGATCATGGCTTCGCCGCGTTCGCTGACTTCTTCGCGATGGAAGGCCGCCAGCTCCGGGAAATTGCCCGACTCGGCCATCAGCAGCTTGGTGATCCCGGCCAGCTTGGTGGCGCCGATCTGCTCCCACCAGCCCAGCAGGATTTCGCGGAACAGGTCGACGCTGGGACCCTGGTAGCCGTCGATGATATCTTCCGCTTCCGCCAGCGCCGGCAAGATGTTTTCACGCACCACTGCCTTGAACAATTCTTCCTTGCTCTCGAAATACAGGTACAACGTGCCCTTGGATACACCCGCCAGGGCCGCGACGTCGCCCAGCCTGGTGGCGGCAAATCCGCGTTCGACGAACAAGTCCAGTGCGGCCGCCAGCAGTTCCTGCGGGCGCGCGTCCTTGCGTCTTGCCCAACGGGGTTTGGAGCTGAAAGGGCAGTTCATGAATACTTGGTTTCCTCAGTTACTACTTATTACTGACTTAAGAGTCAGTAATGTAAGCGGCAACCGTGGGAGTGTCAAGAAAGGTCGATAGGCGCACCGGAACTTAAGGGTACGCGCGGCGATTGCCGGTAGAATCTGGCCTTCGGTTAAATCGGTATTGCCACAGGCTGCAGATGTTTTCAAAAAAACCATTCATTGGCGAGGGCGGGGCATGAGTGCGCAAATGAGTGCGCAAGGCAGCGCTTGCCGCCCGGATTGCGGCGCCTGCTGTACGGCGCCATCGATCTCGTCGCCTATCCCCGGCATGCCCGGCGGGAAACCGGCGGGCGTGCGCTGCATCCAGCTGGACCAAGCCAATCTTTGCCGGATTTTCGGCAGTCCCGACCGTCCCGCGGTGTGCGCCAGCCTGCAGCCGGCGCCGGACATGTGCGGCAGTTCCCGGGCGCATGCGATGCATTACCTGGCGACGCTGGAACGTTTAACCGCCGCGTAGGGTCTGTCTGCAGACAGAATAAGGAAAATCCGAATGCAAATGAAAAATTTCACCTCCGTTACAAAGATGCCGGCGCTGCTGGTTGTGCTGGCTGGGCTGTTGCTGTCTTCCTGCGCGGCCCTGATCGGACCGCGCAATGTCGAATTTCCATTGGCTAAATTGCAGCAATCGGTAGACAAGCGTTTGCCGTTTTCCCAGCGTTACCTGGGTCTGTTCGAAATTACCGCCGACAAGGCCCAGCTCAGCTTGCCGCCCGAGCAGAACCGCCTCGGGCAGAATCGCCTGGCCATGACAACCGATGTGGTGCTGACCATGCCGCTGCTGGGCAAGTCGTGGAACGGCAAGATGGCGATCTCGGGCGTACTGTTCCTGGACAACCCGCATAACGCGGTGACCTTGCAGGAGCCGAAGCTGGACAGCCTGGTGCTCGACGGACTGGACAACACCTACGCTGCGCAAGTGACGCAGATCGGCAATCTGCTGGCGCATCAGCTGCTGACCAACCTGCCGCTATATACCTTCAAACCGGAAGACCTGCATTATGCCGGCGTCGCTTTCATGCCGACAAAAATCGGCACTCGGGCAGAAAATCTGGTGGTCACGTTTGAACCGGTAAAATAGCCGGCAGGTTTTAAGAAAACACTCGCAACAATACGTTTGCCAGGGCGGTATCATTCGCCCCGGCGCTTGATTTCCTTTCTCTTACTACTCCCACACTACATGGATATTATTCTCGCGTTAAAAGTGCTCATCATGGGCCTGGTCGAGGGATTCACCGAATTCCTGCCTATCTCGTCGACCGGCCACCTGATCCTGGCCGGCAGTTTGCTGGATTTCACCGCCGACATCACGCGGGAAAAAGCCGAAGTGTTCGAGATCGCGATCCAGGCCGGCGCGATTTTCGCCGTGTGCTGGGAATACCGGGCCCGCATCGGCGCGGTCTTGCGTGGCCTGGGCAGCGATCCCAAGGCGCGCAAGCTGGTCGTCAACCTGGTCATCGCCTTTGTGCCGGCCGCGATACTGGGACTTTTTTTCAGCAAGATGATCAAGGAAAAACTGTTTGCGCCTTTGCCGGTGGCGATTGCGCTGATCGTCGGCGGTTTCATCATCCTCTGGGTCGAGCGCCGCAACAAGGGCGGCGACCGTGTCGCCCGGGTCGAGTCGGTGGACGACATGAGTGCGCTTGACGCCTTGAAGATAGGCGTGGCCCAGGCGTTTGCGCTGATTCCCGGCACCAGCCGTTCGGGCGCCACGATCATCGGCGGCATGATGTTCGGCCTGTCGCGCAAGGCGGCTACCGAGTTTTCGTTTTTCCTGGCGATTCCCACCTTGTTTGCCGCCACCATCTATTCGCTGTACAAGGACCGCGCGCTGCTGTCGGCTGCCGACATCCCGCTGTTTTCGATCGGCACCGTCGCCGCGTTTGTGTCGGCATTTCTGTGCGTACGCTGGTTGCTGCGTTACATCAGCAGCCATGATTTCACCGCGTTTGCCTGGTACCGGATCGTGTTCGGCCTGGTGGTGATCGTGACCGGCTACACCGGCTGGGTGAACTGGACGCATTGAGCCGGAGAGTCGTCCATGTTTTAAACGATAGTTGTCTCACCCTGAACAGGAGAGTGTTGTGGCAGGTGTATGTTCCGCTGGTACCGATATCGGGTTTGCATCGCTGGATTATGTGCAGGTCGCGATCCTTGGCGTAATTCAGGGCATCTCTGAGCTATTGCCGATTTCTTCCACTGCGCACATGCGCATCGTCCCGGCCATACTGGGCTGGCACGATCCCGGCTCGGCGTTTTCGGCGGCGATGCAGCTGGCGGCGCTGGCGGCCGTGGTCAGCTACTTCTGGCGCGACGTGCGCGAGGTGACCGTCGGCAGCATCAACGCGGTACGCGAGCGCAATTTCAGCAGCCCGTCGTTCCGCCTCGGGATGGCGATCATCCTGGCGACGATTCCGATCGGGATCGCCGGGCTGGCGCTGGCGCCGGTGCTGAACGCCTGCGGCTCGCCGCTGCGCAGCCTGAGCGTGATCGGTTACGCCTGCATTGCCATGGGGGTGTTGCTGGCGATTGCCGAGCTGAGTTGCCGCCATCGCCGCACGGTCGGCGAGATGCGCTTGCGCGACGCCCTGATCGTCGGCCTGGCGCAGGTAGGGGCATTGATACCGGGTGTATCGCGTTCCGGGTCGACCCTGACCGCCGCCTTGTTCCTCAATTTCAAGCGTGAAGAAGCGGCGCGTTTCTCTTTCCTGCTCGGCCTGCCGGCGATCGCCCTGGCCGGCTTGAAAGAGCTGCTGGTGCTGTTCCACCTGCATATGCCGCTGCAGACCTGGATGCTGCTGATTTTCGGCCTGGTGGTCGCCAGCGTCTCGGCTTTCGGTGCGATCTGGGGATTGATGAAATTCCTGGAGAAATTTTCCACCTGGCCGTTTATCGTGTATCGCATCGCCTTGGGGATTTTCCTTCTGACGGCTGTACACAACGGGTTCCTTAGCTAAAAGTATTTGATGTCACATTTGCCACATCCAGACGTATCCGCCGGTTCCGACCCGCAAGCACTCCACATACTGCAAACGGTATTCGGTTATCCCTCTTTCCGTGGCCAGCAGGCTGAGATTGTCAGCCACGTAGCCAACGGCGGCGATGCGCTGGTGCTGATGCCGACCGGCGGCGGCAAGTCGCTGTGCTACCAGATCCCGGCCTTGCTGCGGGACGGCGTCGGCGTGGTGGTGTCGCCGCTGATCGCGCTGATGCAGGACCAGGTCGACGCGCTGGCCGAAGTCGGCGTGCGCGCAGCCTTCCTGAATTCGACACAGACCTACGAAGAAGCCTCGCAGATCGAACGCCGCGTGCGCAACGGCGACCTCGACCTAGTGTATGTGGCGCCGGAGCGCCTGCTGACGCCGCGTTGCCTGGACCTGCTGGAATCATCCAAGATCGCCCTGTTCGCGATCGACGAGGCGCACTGCGTTTCGCAATGGGGGCATGATTTCCGGCCTGAATACATCAAGCTGTCGATTTTGCACGAGCGCTTCCCGCAAGTGCCGCGAATTGCACTGACGGCCACCGCCGACCAGCAGACCCGAGAGGAAATCGCGCTGCGTCTGCAGCTGGAGCAGGGCGCGCGTTTCGTTTCCTCTTTCGACCGTCCCAATATCCGCTACCAGATTGTCGAGAAGGCCAACGGCCGCAAGCAGCTGCTCGATTTCATCCAGAGCGAGCACGCGGGCGACGCCGGCATTGTGTATTGCCTGTCGCGCAAGAAGGTTGAAGAGACCGCTGAATTCCTAGGGCAGCAGGGGATCCAGGCCTTGCCTTACCACGCCGGCATGGACTATGCGCAGCGGACCAAGAACCAGGGGCGTTTCCTGCGCGAAGACGGCATCGTGATGGTGGCTACCATCGCTTTCGGCATGGGGATCGACAAGCCGGACGTGCGGTTTGTCGCCCACCTGGACCTGCCGAAAAGCATAGAGGGTTATTACCAGGAAACCGGCCGCGCTGGCCGCGACGGCGGGCCCGCCAATGCCTGGATGGCGTATGGCTTGCAGGACGTGGTGCAGCAGCGGCGCATGATCGACGAATCAGAAGCCGGCGAAGTCTTCAAGCGCGTGCTGGGCGTCAAGCTCGATGCGATGCTCGGCCTGTGCGAGACCCTGCATTGCCGGCGTGTGCGTTTGCTGGATTATTTTGGCCAGGGTTCCGAGCGCTGCGGCAATTGCGATACCTGCATGAGTCCGCCGGTGTCCTTCGACGCCACGGTGGTGGTGCAAAAGCTGCTGTCGACCATCTACCGGGTCGACCAGCGTTTCGGCGCGATGCATGTGATGGATGTCTTGCGCGGCATCGATTCCGACAAGATCAAGCAATGGCGCCATGAGCAGCTTTCCACCTTTGGCATCGGCAGCGATCGCAGCGAAGCCGAATGGCGGGCCATCTTGCGGCAGTCGATTGCGTTGGGCCTGATCACGGTCGACCATGAAGCGTACAGTGCGCTCAAGCTGACCGACGCTGCGCGCCCGGTGCTGCGCGGCGAGCAGCCGGTGCAGTTGCGGCAGTACCAGAAACCGGTCAAGCAGAAACGCAGCGGCAGCAAGCCCAAGGGATATGTCGAAACCGACCTGTCGACGCTGGAACAGGCGATTTTCGAGAAGCTGCGCTGGTGGCGGGTCGAGACTGCGCGCAAGCACAACGTGCCGGCTTATGTCATCTTCCACGACGCCACCATGCGTGAAATCGCCAAGGCGCAACCGGCGTCGCTGGACGATCTGCGCGGTGTCAGCGGCGTCGGCGAGAAGAAGCTGGAGACTTACGGCGCTGAAATTGTCGAGCTGATTGCCGAATTCACCTGACGTCTCGGCGGCGCTCGGCAGCAGCGCCGCCGGACCATTTAAGCGGTAGTGCCCAAGGCCGCCATCAGGGCCTGCCTGATTTTCGCTTCTTGCGGAGCTACCCCAAAACCTACCATCACCCCTTGCGCATCAAAGAAGCGGCAGATGGTGGTCGCGCCATCCACTTCGGTTTCCCAGCGTCCGGCCGCCACGGCATGTGACGGCGGCGGCACCAGCGCTAGCGGGTAGCTCGGGGTCTTGACGATCACCGGTGAATGTTTCAGGTCGATCGCAGTATCTTCACCCGTCAGGGTCTTGGCAATCGCGCGTGCTGCGGTAAGGATCGGTGCGATGTATGGCAGGGGGCTGGTGCGGCCTTCACTGTCGACGCGGTACTCGGCGCAGTCGCCCAGCGCATAGACATCTGGAGCGCTGGTGCGGCCATGGCTGTCAATCATGATGCCGCGGCCGGTAGCCAATTTGGCTGCCTGCGCCAGCGCCAGGTCAGGACGCAGGCCGACCGCAGACAGGACCACATCGG
>NZ_JAQGLV010000373.1 GCF_028292705.1 Collimonas fungivorans
ATCAGCGCTTCCATGCCGACCATGCGGCCGGTGCGCAGATCGACTTGCGGCTGGTAGTAGAGCAGCAGTTCCTTGCGCTCCATCGCATTGCGCAGGTCGCCCTCGATGCGCAGGCGTTCCAGCGCCCGCTCATTCATCGCCGCAGTGTAGAACTGGTAGTTGTTATTTCCCATTTCCTTGGCGCGATACATGGCGATGTCGGCGTGCTTGAGCAGGCTTTCCGGGTCTTCGCCATCGTTCGGGTAAACCGCAACACCGATGCTGCAGCTCAGGAAAAAGTCGTAGCCTTCGATTTGCAAGGGGCGCGCGATCGCATCCATCATGCCTTGGATCAGGCCTACGCTCAGCTCTTCATCGAGGCGCTCCGGCAGGATCAGCACAAATTCATCGCTGCCCAGGCGCGCGATGGTATCCGCTTCACGGGTGAACGCCTTCAGGCGGCCGGCCACTTCTTTCAGCAACAGGTCGCCGGCGTTGTGGCCCAGCGTATCGTTGACGAATTTAAAGCGGTCGAGATCGACGAACAGCACCCACACCCGGTGGCCGTATAGTTCGCCGTAGACGATCGCCTGGCTCAGGCGGTCGCTCAGCACGTTGCGGTTGGCCAGCCCGGTCAGGGTATCGTGCCGGGCCTGGTGCTCCAGCTCGGCTTCGTAGCTTTTCATTTCCGTGATGTCGTACAACGCCGTGACGAAATGGCTGACGCGGCCCGAACTGTCTTTCACCGGCGCCACGTACAGCTCGTTCCAGAACAGGGTGCCGTCCTTACGGTAGCTGCGGAACACGGCGTTCGCACTGCGCTTTTCGCGCAAGGCGGAGCGGATTTCTTCCAGGCCGATCTGGTCGTGATCGTCGCCGTGCAGCATTTCCAGATTACGGCCGATCATCTCGCTGGCGGTGTAGCCGGTAATCCGTTCGAATGCCGGATTGACGTATTCCACCAGGTAGTCCGGCAATTTGGCGCTGGAGATGATGATAGCGTTGGCGCTCGACTCGATGGCGCGCTCGCGCAGCTGCAAGGCGTCTTCGGCGCGCTTGCGGGCGACGATGTCCTCTTTCATCATCTGCGTCGCCAGCCTGACCTGCTGGGTGCGGGCGTCCACCAGCTGCTCAATCCGCTTGGAGCGGGTCGACAGGAAATACAGATAGGTAGCACCCATCCAGCTCAGCAGGCTGCCCAGTATCAGGACCAGGATCGATCCGGCATTCTTCTTGGTGAACACGCGCGGCGGCGCCGACGCTTCTATGTACCAGGACTTGCCGGCCAGTTCGAAAGTCTGCGACATGTCTTGCGGAGCGTCGTACAGCAGCCAGGAAGGCAGCCAGTCGCTAGCGTTGGACAGGGTGATCGGATTGCCCTGGCGATATACCAGCGTGCCCTCTTCCGGCTTGGCGCTGGCGTACACCCGCAGATAAAAATCTTCGCGCGCTTGCACGCCGTCGCGCGACAGCACATTGTTGACGAAGGCATCCGCTCGCAACGCCGCGCTGGTATAGCCGGTCAATGCCTGGCGGCGCTGGTCGACGCTGTCCAGCGATGCGCCGCGCCGATATACCGGCATCAGGATCACCAGCCCCAGCTTGCCGCCGTTGCTGGCAGTGCGCAATGTAAATAAATCGGTGGATGCAGGCAAGCCGGAATCGCGCGCGCGCTGCCCCGGCTCTGCCTGGATCACGCTCGGCGCAACGTCGACGCCGAATGCATTTTCATTGCCGGCCATCGGCTCTACATAGTCGACTACCCGGTACTGGTCGCGGCCGGTGCTTGATTCCGGCATGCCGTCGCTCAGCTGGCGGATCGAAAAATTGGGGAAATGTTTACGCATTTCCGCTTCATAGGCGGGCCGCTGGGCAGCTGTCAGCACACGCTGGAAAGTCAGGGACTTGATAAAAGGGGAGCGGCGCAGCATCGGCGCCGTAAAGGTATGGAACTGTTCGCGGCTGACGTCTTCGACCGTAAGGAACAGCCGATTCACGGTTTCCAGTTCGTGCACCAAGGCGTCAAGGCCGTCCACCACCGCCTTCAGATGGCCGCTGGCCAGGCGCCGGAATTCGGCGTCCATTTTTTCGTATTCGAGGTGGCGTACCGAGACAAACAAGCCGAGCGTGATGGCCAGACCCAATATCAAACTGGATAAAGAGGCAATGGGTATGAAGATTGACGAACCACGACGAAACATTTCTACTCCATTGCGAACAATAGGCGAAATATTACACGGTCTTTTTACTCGAGAACGTCGCGCGCAGATTTCTTTTTAGTGCCGTGAATCAACTAAAAAGCCGTGGGGCAAGAACTGCTACTGGTGCAGGCAGGGAATCAGGTAGGTTTCGGGGCTTCAGCGTCGGGCAACAAGCAGGCATGCAGGATCTGCAGATCGTTGTCTTTCGCAAAATTGACCACAAAATGATAAGCCAGCGGTTCGATCTGGCGCAGGTCTTCATTGACGACCACCGAGCGCACGCCATGCAGCAGCACCGGTCGTACATATGGCGAATATTGCAGATGGGCGTTGCGGCCGCCCGACCCTTCCGGGCGGAAACAGGCCATCACGCCGCACAGGCGCTCAGCCCAGTCGCTGGGGCGGAACTGCCTGCCGTCGCTGGTAATACCTTGAATGAAAAATTCGCGGGCGGGGGCGTCAGGAGATTGGATGGTATCAGCCATGCGTACAGCTCGTTTCTTCTATAACGCTTGCTACAGACATTTGCTTAACCTCTGGTAGAAGCAAGCGACAAATTTTCACCTACTCATTTACGTAAGTGATTCTTACGTATTATATCTTATAGAAGACCAACACACCATCCGCCGCAGCCGCCTGCCAGTCCGGTTTACCCAAACCAGATCGCAGCCGACAACAGCAACAGCAGGAACATCCACAGCAGCAGCGCACGCCAGACCAGGCCTACCGTGCTTTGCAGGGCGCGCGGCGTCGGCACGTCGCCCGGCGGACTTTCGCTTTCCATCGCGGTTGAATCAATCGTCGATGCGTCGGCCGGCAGGATTGCAATCGCGGTTTCCAGCGGCGTGCCGAGCAATACGCCCATGGCGCCGCCGCCGGTGGACAGGATGATGCCGTCGGTTTCGTTTTTCCAGCGGTCGGCAAAATTGCGCCAGGCGTAGATCGCATCTTCGAAATTGCCGACTACCGCAAACGCCGCCGCCGTCATGCGCGCAGGAATCCAGTCGATCCAGTAAAACGCCTGGGCCGCGAAACGCCCGAAAGCTTCATTGCGCATGTGGTCGGGTTCGTTCCAGCCGCGCGCCAGGTATTCGGCGATGCGATACATGACGGCGCAGGCCGGGCCGACCGGCATCAGGAACCAGAAAAACACGCCGAATACATGGCGGTGGGTAGTGATCAGCGCTTTTTCCACCGCGATGCGGGAGATTTCGCTGACATCCATGTCCGTGGTGTCGAGCTTGGTCCATTCGGCCAGCAAGGTGCGCGCGGTGGCGTCGTCGCCGGTGTTGAGCGCCAGCTGGATCGAACTGAAGTAATGGCTGTAGTGGCGGAAGCCGAGGGTCAGGTACACGATCAGGACATTCCACAGCAGCGCAGCCCAGGCGCCGATATGCACGCACAGCCAGTACACCAGCGCGGTCGGCACGGTCAGCGCCAGGATCACGCAGAACCAGCCAAGGCGGCCCTGGCGCGCCTGGCCGGCATTGAACGAAGCTTCTATCTTGCCCGCAAACTGCTTGACCCATGCATACACGGGATTATCCGCGCGCAGCGGCTTCAGTTGCTCGATCAGCAATGCAAACAGAATAGAAAGAAATGTCATTAACCAGCCTTATAAGTAAAGCGATAGCCCCGCAAGATCGGTCCCGCCGCTGCTGCACCACGGCTTAATCACAGCGCACCGGTCTTGCCATAACGTCCAAAATCACAGTATCCCATACGATAAATCTAAGCGCGAAGAAAGTGAAACAAATTTCTTAGCATGGCGGCCGTCGCACCCCAAATGAAGAAACGCTCGTAGGGCATCGCATAAAACGTTCGGCGATAACCATCCGGCAGGTCAAAGCTGCGCAACTGATGATTGAGGCCGTCCATCAGGAACGCCAGCGGAACCTCAAAAATTTCAGCCACCTCATCCGGATCAGCCCGCAAGCTGACCGGCGGATTGACCAGGCACACCACCGGTGTGACGCGATAGCCGGTGCCGGTAAAATATTCGGGCAGGCTGCCGATCACCTCGACCTGGCTGCGCGCCAGTCCAATCTCTTCTTCCGCTTCGCGCAACGCCGTTTCTACCGGCGAAGCATCGCTTTCTTCCATCCGGCCGCCGGGAAAACTGACTTGTCCGGCATGATCGGTCAGATGGGCTGCCCGCTGCGTAAACAGCAAGGTCGGCTGCTGTTCGTGCATCACGATAGGAATCAGCACCGATGCCGGCGTCACCGGCTTGCTCTGCAGCTGTGTCATGCGCTGCAAGGTCTGGCTATCGATATGTTCGGGATGCCAGTCCGGCTGCTGCGCGAACCGTTGCCGCAGCCATGCCGCGCTCATCCTTTCGGTGGCCAGCGCAGATTCGCCGGCAACCGCGTCTACCGGCAGCATCAGGGGATCGAAAGTCAATTTAACCAAGAAAATTCCTCTAACAATCTAGCAATCTTTTGATACTTTACCGCGATGGCCGCGAATGACCTATTGTCGTCACAGTTAATAACAATTATGGCCATTTTACTTTACAGCAACTAAAACATGCGCTCCCGAAGAGCAGCCGCAATAAACAAAGTTGCAGGCGTAAAAAAAGGGCGCCTGACGGCGCCCTTTTTTCATGCAATACCTATGCCTGCATAACAACGACTTACTCTGCTGCTGGCGCAGCCTTTGCAGTGTTGCGACGCTGTGGCAGTTTTTCCTTGATACGCGCCGATTTACCGGAACGCTCACGCAGGTAGTACAGCTTGGCGCGACGGACATCGCCGCGACGCTTGACTTCGATCGAAGCGATCAGTGGCGAGTACAGCTGGAATGTACGCTCAACGCCTTCGCCGGAAGAAATCTTGCGGACGATGAAGTTGGAGTTCAAACCACGGTTACGACGCGAAATCACGACGCCTTCGTAAGCCTGGGCGCGCTTGCGCGTACCTTCGACTACGTTGACGCTGACCACGACTGTGTCGCCTGGTGCGAAATCAGGGATACTCTTGCCGAGGCGGGCAATTTCTTCTTGCTCAAGTTGTTGGATCAGATCCATTTTTAGCTCCATATACCATCTTGCTGACGCCGTTTTGTGCAAGGCTTTTTTTGCCAGGCACTGCTCAGTAGAGGATGGGGTTAATACACAGGCGGCCGGCTGGCCTCCCTTGGTTACTGCTTAGTTGCCATTTACTACTAACTACAACGGGTCGGGTGCTCAGTTATTGCTCAGTTACTGGCCAAGCGCTCAATCCATATTCCGTAAAAACTTTTCATCGGCGGCGCTCAGCAAGCCAGCGGCGCGTATCTTCTGAATCAGGTCCGGCCGCTTTTTTGCTGTCGCGGACAACATCTGCTGGCGCCGCCATTTTTCGATTTCGGCATGATGGCCGCCCATCAGGACCGGCGGCACCGGCACGCCTTCATACTGTTCCGGCCTGGTGTAGTGCGGGCAATCCAGCAAGCCGTTGACAAAACTGTCCTCAACCGCCGATGCGCCATCGTTCAACACACCCGGCAACTGCCGGATCACCGCATCCATCAACGCCATCGCCGGCAATTCGCCGCCGGACAAGACAAAATCGCCAAGGCTGATCTCTTCATCCACGCAACGATCCAGCAAACGCTGGTCTACCGCTTCATAACGTCCACAGAGCAGCACCAAACCCGGTTCGGTCCGCAATTCCATGACACGCCGATGCGTCAGCGGCTGGCCCTGCGGCGACAGATAGACGACTCTCGGCGCCGGCAGGTCTTGCTGCAACTGGCGCGCCTTGGCCGCTTCAATCGCGGCTTCCAGCGGTTTCGCCATCATCACCATGCCGGGGCCGCCGCCATAAGGCCGGTCATCCACGGTACGATGATTGTCGGTGGTGAAATCACGCGGATTCCACAACGCCAGCTCACATCTTTTTTGTTCAAACGCGCGGCGGGTGATGCCCGACTGCGTCAATGCCGCAAACATTTCGGGAAACAGCGTGACGACATCAAATTGCATACCGCTCACCTTCTTGTTTCGCTTGCGATCTTGTTTGCCGCTTTGGCCGGCTGGGTGGACTTAATAATCCAGTCCCCAGTCAACCGTGATTTTCTTTGCTGCCTGATCCACCGTCTTGACGAACTGCTCGACAAACGGGATCAATAATTCTGGTGCTGCCTTGTCCTGATCCTCGGCTGCCGGCACCGTGATCCGAAGAATCGGATGCGCACCGTTGTCCATCAGATCAGCCACCACGCCCAACTGCTCGCCTTGCAGATTCTCAACCATCATGCCGATCAGGTCGACCCAATAGAATTCATCGTCGGCAAGCGCCGGGAAATGGCTGCGTGGAATATGCACCACACTGCCCTTCATGGCTTCGGCTGCATCGCGCCCTGCCACACCCATCAGGCTCGCCACAATGTCGCCACTGTGGTTTTTCGCCTGCATCATTTCGACATCGTGCAATTCCGGCGCATTCTGCCGGTTCAGCCACCATGTCTTGGCGTGCAACAGCGCATCAGCATCCGCTGAATACGGTTTGATCCGGACCCAGCCGTTAATACCGTAGGCGCCAGTAATGTAACCGACCACCACCAAATCTGAAGGTATTGCAGTTCCAGCTGGTGCTGTGGCCGACAAGTTTACTGACGCGTTCAACGGTTCAAACTGCTTAATTAAGCAGCTTTTTTGGCAGCGTCGGCAACCAGACGTGCAACGGTCGGCGACAATTGCGCGCCAACACCTTGCCAATGCGTCAGGCGGTCCTGAGCAATGCGGAAAGTCTCTTCTGCACCGGAAGCTACCGGATTGTAAAAGCCGATGCGCTCGATGAAGCGACCGTCACGGCGATTGCGCGAATCAGTAGCTACGATGTTGTAAAAAGGACGCTTCTTTGCGCCACCACGGGATAAACGAATAACGACCATAATGTTTCCAAAAAGTGTTCGAACACGGAAAAAGCCGCAAATTATAACGCAAAGTGAGCCGCTCCCGCAACCAAAGCAGGCCATGGGTGTGGTTTCACTACGTCAAACAGGTATTTGCAGGGCTCTAAAACGCTCCGCGGCGCTATGCCGCGAGCGGGCCTGACTATCAAAGTGACATTCTATTGAAGCAGGCTGTACACTACGCCCTCAATCTGCTTTCCGGCACGCATGGTGCGCTTCGGAAACATCAGTGGCGATAGCCAAGCCAGTATATTAGCAATATTCCCACTTGATGCAAGGATTGCCTTCTTTTTTTGTTCCAGCCCCATCCATCCCGCACATGACCCAACCCCACAAGAACAAGACCCTCGCCACTTTCGTGGCTACCGTATTCGGCAGCATCGGCTTGCATCGCTTCTACCTGAGGGGAATCAAAGACGCCTGGGGCTGGCTGCACCTTGCCACTTTGCCAATTTCCTTGCTGGCGTACCTGTTTTTGGGGCAAACGCAACAAACAGCCTTCCTGTTCGGACCGCTGATCATCTCCGGCCTGGTTGCCTGTATCGAATCGCTGGTCATAGGACTGACGCCGGACGAAAAATGGGATGCCCAATACAACCCCGACTCCGGCCGCAAATCGGACTCCAGCTGGTTTGTGGTGCTGCTGGTGGTGCTGACCCTGGGATGTGGCGCAATTGCCCTGATCGGCGCGATTGCCCGTACTTTCGACCTGTTGTTCACCGGCGGCGCCTATGGCTGACCCGGCGCCCTTGCATCAATAAAAAAAGCAGCCTGACGGCTGCTTTTTTACATTGCACCAGGAAAAATCAGAACTGGTCTTCCGTCAGCGCCATCACGCCGCTGCTGCCTTCTACGATCGAGATGCGATAAGCGTCAGCCTGGGACAGGATATGCTCGGCGAAGAAACGCGCCGTGCCGATCTTGGCCTGGTAGAAATTGCTGTCGCCAGTGGCCGCTTGCAGTTTTTGCGTCGCCACCAGCGCCGCCCGCCCCAGCTGCCAGCCGCCCAGCACGATGCCGGCCAGCTTCAGGTACGGCACGCTGCCGGCAAACACGCCCTTGATGTCGCTCTTCAGGTTGCCGACCACGTAAGCGACCACCTGCTCCAGCGCGTCGGCGCCGCTGGCCAGCTGCTTGCCGATGGCGACCAGGTCAACCGCACCGCTGTTCGCCAGTTCAGCCTGCGTGGCGCGCACCTGGGCGATGATGGCCTTGGCCACCGCGCCGCCGTCGCGCGCGGTCTTGCGGCCGACCAGGTCGTTGGCCTGGATCGCCGTGGTGCCTTCGTAAATCGTCAGGATGCGCGCATCGCGGTAGAACTGGGCGGCGCCGGTTTCTTCGATGAAACCCATGCCGCCGTGAATCTGCACTCCGGTCGAGGCGACGTCGATTGAGATCTCGGTCGACCAGCCCTTGACGACCGGCACCATGAATTCATAGAACGCCTGGTTGGCCTTGCGGGTCGCGTCGTCGGCGTGATGATGGGCGGCGTCGTGAGCAGCCGCCGTGACATAAGCCAGCGCACGCGCTGCCTCGGTCTGCGAACGCATGCTCATCAGCATGCGGCGCACGTCCGGCTGGTGGATGATGGTCACGGCGCCGGCAGAACCCGCCAGGTCGCGCGATTGCACGCGGTCCTTGGCGTAGGCCAGCGCTTTCTGGTAAGCGCGCTCGGCCACGCTGATGCCTTGCAAGCCAACCGCAAAACGTGCCGCGTTCATCATGATGAACATGTATTCGAGGCCGCGGTTCTCTTCGCCGACCAGGGTGCCGACAGCGCCGCCGTGGTCGCCGAACTGCAGCACCGCGGTCGGGCTGGCCTTGATGCCCAGCTTGTGTTCCAGCGAAACGCAATGGACATCGTTGCGCGCGCCCGGCGTGCCGTCGGCGTTGACCATGAATTTCGGCACGATGAACAGCGAAATGCCCTTCACCCCTTCCGGCGCACTTGGCGTGCGCGCCAGCACCAGGTGCACGATATTCTCAGCCATATCGTGTTCGCCGTAGGTGATGAAAATCTTGGTGCCGGAAATCTTGTAAGTGCCATCGCCCTGCGGCACCGCACGGGTGCGCACCAGCGCCAGGTCGGAGCCGGCCTGCGGCTCGGTCAGGTTCATGGTGCCGGTCCACTTGCCGGACACCAGGTTTTCCAGGTAGATCCGTTTTTGCTCGTCGCTGCCGGCAGTCAGCAAGGCTTCAATCGCGCCGTCGCTCAGCAAAGGACACAGGGCGAAAGACAGGTTGGCCGCATTCAGCATCTCGATGCACGGCGTCGCCACCAGCTTGGGCAAACCCTGGCCGCCGAATTCCACCGGATGCTGCACGCCTTGCCAGCCGGCTTCGGCAAATGCCTTGAACGCTTCTTTGAAACCTTTGCTGGTAGTGACTTCGCCATCGTGCCAATAGCTGGGCTCCTGGTCGCCGCTACGGTTCAGGGGCGCCACGACTTCGCTGCAGAACTTGGCGTTTTCCTGCAATACCGCTTCCACGGTTTCCGGTGTCGCGTCTTCGCAACCAGGCAGCGTGCTGACCTGCTCCAGACCAGCCAGTTCGTTAAGAACGAACAGCATGTCTTTCAAGGGGGCGACATAACTCATGAGTGACTCCAAAAAATTGGGCGGCACCACCGGGCCTGGCAAAACCGGCGCCTGCAATACCACCCGTATACTTTCGATTTTTAACAGAACGTCGAAAAATCCTGCTTTTCGACGTCATGCAAAACGCCCGTCGGCCTTAGTTGACTTAGCCCAGTTCAGCTACCAGCTGCGGCACGATCTCGAACAGGTCGCCGACAATGCCGTAGTCCGCCACCGAGAAAATCGGCGCTTCTTCGTCTTTGTTGATGGCGACGATCACCTTGGAGTCTTTCATCCCGGCCAGATGCTGGATCGCGCCGGAAATGCCGACCGCGATATACAGCTGCGGCGCCACGATCTTGCCGGTTTGTCCGACCTGCCAGTCGTTGGGCACAAAACCGGCGTCGACCGCGGCGCGCGAAGCGCCCATGGCAGCGCCGAGCTTGTCAGCCAGCGGTTCCAGGATCTTGAAGTTTTCAGCGGAACCCATGCCGCGGCCGCCGGACACGATGATCTTGGCTGCCGTCAGTTCAGGGCGATCCGATTTCGCCAGTTCGCGCGAGACGAATGCGGATTTTCCGAAGTCGGCAGCGGCCGTGATGTTTTCGACGGCGGCGGAACCGCCGCTGGCGGCAGCGTCAAAGCCGGTGGTGCGGACGGTGATGACCTTGGTGGCGTCGCTCGACTGCACGGTAGCAATGGCGTTGCCTGCGTAGATCGGACGCTCGAAAGTGTCCGGGCTGTCGACCTTGGTGATTTCGGAAATCTGGCCGACGTCCAGCTTGGCGGCGACGCGCGGCAAGATGTTTTTGCCGTAGGCGGTAGCCGGCGCCAGGATATGGCTGTAGGCAGCGGCCAGGGCCAGCACCTGCTCGGCGACGTTCTCGGCCAGGCCATCGGCGAAATAGGCGGCGTCCGCCACCAGTACTTTGCTGACGCCAGCCAGCTGGGCTGCAGCTTGAGCGGCTGCGCCGCAGTTGCTGCCTGCGACCAGGACATGGACTTCGCCGCCGCATTGGCTGGCGGCGGTAACGGTATTGAGAGTACTGCCTTTTAATGAGGCATTATCGTGTTCAGCGATGACTAGGGCTGTCATGTGGGCTCCTGATTTATGTGCGCTCGCCTGCACCGTGTTGGCAATGCTGCGGCGTTACGCTT
>NZ_JAQGLV010000396.1 GCF_028292705.1 Collimonas fungivorans
AAGTCTGCCAAAACAAGCTTGCCCACCATGACCAACACCACGCATTTCGGTTACGAAACCGTCTCCGAGGACGATAAAGTCCACAAAGTCGCCGAGGTTTTCCATTCGGTCGCGCCTAAATACGATGTCATGAACGATCTGATGTCGGCCGGCCTGCATCGTGTCTGGAAGATTTTCACCATCGCCCAGGCGGCGATACGCCCCGGTTTCAAGGTGCTGGATATCGCCGGCGGCACCGGCGACCTGGCCAAGGCCTTCGCCAAGCGCGCCGGGCCTACCGGCGAAGTCTGGCTGACCGACATCAACGAGTCGATGCTGCGCGTCGGCCGCGACCGTCTCTTGAATAAAGGCTTGTCGACCCCCACCTTGCTGTGTGACGCGGAGAAATTGCCGTTTCCGGACAACTACTTCGACCGGGTGTCGGTGGCCTTCGGTTTGCGCAACATGACGCACAAGGATGCGGCGCTGGCGGAAATGCGGCGCGTATTGAAGCCGGGCGGCAAGTTGCTGGTGCTGGAGTTCTCGAAAGTGTGGGAACCGCTGAAAAAGCCCTACGACGTTTATTCGTTTTCCGTGTTGCCGTGGCTGGGCAAGAAAATTGCCAATGATTCTGAAAGCTACCGCTACCTGGCTGAGTCGATCCGCATGCATCCCGATCAGGACACCCTGAAGCAGATGATGACGGATGCCGGCCTGGCGCGGGTAGAGTATTTCAATTTAACTGCCGGTGTGGCAGCCTTGCATACCGGCATAAAACTGTAGGAGCTCGCATGAAGAGATTTTTGCTGGTGTTGCTGATGGTCGCAACTACCTTGTCGTTGACAATATCGAACGCCGATGCGCGCCGCCTGGGTGGCGGCGGTTCGTTCGGCAAGCAGTCGTCCGGGATTTCGCGCCAGGCGCCAAGCCAGCCGACGCAAAATTTCGGCAATACCAACCAGGCCCGTCCGGCCACGCCAGCCGCCACGCCGCAAGGCGTTCCACCTAAGCCGGCCAGCCCATGGAAGGGCATCCTCGGCGGCGCCTTGCTGGGCCTCGGCCTGGGCGCGCTGATGTCGCATTTCGGCATGGGCGGCGCATTCGGTTCTTTCCTGATGATGGCCTTGCTGGCAGTCGCGGTGATTTTTGTTGTGCGATTGGTAATGCGCAAGAGCAGTAATACCCCGGCGCCGGCCGCTTATTCCGGCGCGAATTCTCCTGCCGCCAGTTTTGACAGCAACTCTTCCGGTTTTACCCCGGAAATCGGCTCGCGCATCAATTCCGGCCCCTCGTTCCAGTCTTCTGCGCCGGCGGGACACAGCGCGCCCTGGGGCATTCCCGACGATTTCGACGTGCCAGGCTTCGTGCGCAGCGCCAAGACTTACTTCATCCGCCTGCAAGCCGCCTGGGACAAGGCCGACATCAACGATATCCGCGAATTCACCACGCCCGAGATGTTCGGCGAGCTGCGCCTGCAATTGCAGGAACGCGGCGCATCGCCTAACAACACCGACGTGGTGCAGCTGGACGGCGAGCTGATGGGCATCGAAACCATAGGCAGCGATTACCTGGCCAGCGTCAAGTTCACCGGCCTGATCAAGGAAGTGCCGGAAGCGTCGGCGGAACCGTTCACCGAAGTCTGGAACCTGTCCAAGCCGCAAACCGGACAGGGCGGCTGGGTTTTGGCGGGGATCCAGCAGATCAATACATAAATGCCAAGGCTGTAGCAGGCCCTGGGCCTGACAAACTGATAAACTTGGGACCGCCCGTGAATAATCACGGGCGGTTTTATTTTATGACGATGACTCCTCCAATCAATTTCACGCCGATCACCGCCGCCGTCAACCATTTGCTGGCGCAAGAACCGTGGGCGCAACGCATCCTGGCCGCGCATGCGGACAAGGTCGCCTGCTTCGACGGCGGCGCCGTCAAGCTGGCCTGGCAGGTCAGCGCCGACGGCCTGCTGCAGGCGCCGCCGCCGGAGACGGCCGTGAACGTCACGATCCGCGTCAACCTGGCTGACCTGCCGTTGATTGCGCAGAACCGCGAACGCGCTTTTTCCTACGTGAAGATCGAAGGCGACGCCGATTTCGCCAACGCCATTTCGCAAGTCAGCCAAGGGATACGCTGGGATGCCGAGCACGACCTGAGCAAGCTGGTGGGCGACATCGCCGCGGTGCGCATCGTCGGCGGCGGCAAGACGCTGATCGCCGGCGCGCTGGCGACCCACAAGAAGCTGGCGGAAAACGTCGCCGAATATTTCCTGGAAGAGCAGCCGATGCTGGTGCGGCCGCAGGCGGTATCCGATTTTACGAATGATGTCACCAGGCTGCGCGACGACCTGGAACGGCTCGCCAAACGCATCAACAAACTGAAGACCCCATGATCCTGAAATTCCTGCGCCTGTTCAAAATTGTCCGCGTCGCCGTGCGTTACGGTCTGGACGATATCGCCATGTCGGGCTTCGACACGCCGCGCATTTCCAAGCTGATCGATACCCTGATTTTCTGGCGCGATATTTCAGCGCCGCGCGGCGAGCGCCTGCGCATGGCGCTGGAAGAACTGGGACCGATCTTCGTCAAGTTCGGCCAGGTGCTGTCGACCCGCCGCGATTTGCTGCCGGGCGACATGGTCGACGAACTGGCGCGCCTGCAGGACCGGGTGCCGCCCTTCAGTTCCGACCTGGCGATCGCGCAGATCGAAAAATCGCTGAAAGCCCATCCGGACGAGCTGTTCGCCAGTTTCGAGCGGGTGCCGGTGGCTTCGGCATCGATCGCCCAGGTGCATTTCGCCACGCTGAAGAACGGCAAGGAAGTGGCGGTCAAGGTGCTGCGGCCCGGCATGAAAAAGTCGATAGACGAAGACGTCGCGCTGATGCACATCGCCGCCGGCCTGGTGGAAAAACTGTGGGCCGACGGCCGCCGCCTGAAGGCGCGCGAAGTGGTCGGCGAATTCGACAAATACCTGCACGACGAACTGGACCTGATGCGCGAGGCCGCCAACGGCAGCCAGCTGCGCCGCAACTTCGCCAATTCCGATCTACTGGTGGTGCCGGAAATGTACTGGGATTACTGTTCGTCGTCGGTGATTGTGATGGAGCGCATGCACGGCATTCCGATCTCGCAGCTGGACCGCCTGCGCGATGCCGGCGTCGACCTCGGCAAGCTGTCGCGCGACGGCGTCGAGATCTTTTTCACGCAGGTATTCCGCGACGGTTTTTTCCATGCCGACATGCATCCCGGGAATATCCTGGTGTCGGTGGCGCCGGCCACCTTCGGCCGCTATATCGCGCTTGATTTCGGCATTGTCGGCACCCTCAACGATTTCGATAAAGACTATCTGTCGCAAAACTTCCTGGCGTTTTTCCAGCGCGACTACAAACGCGTGGCCGAAGCCCACATCGAATCCGGCTGGGCGCCCAAGGAAACCCGGGTCGACGAGCTGGAGTCGGCGGTGCGCGCCTGCTGCGAACCGATCTTCGACCGGCCGCTGAAAGACATTTCCTTCGGCCAGGTGCTGCTGCGCCTGTTCCAGACTTCGCGCCGCTTCAATGTCGAAGTGCAACCGCAGCTGGTGCTGCTGCAAAAGACTTTGCTTAACGTCGAAGGCCTGGGCCGCCAACTCGATCCCGACCTCGACCTGTGGAAAACCGCCAAGCCGCATCTGGAACGCTGGATGAGCGAACAGATGGGCTGGCGCGGCCTGATCCAGCAGCTGAAGATCGAGATGCCGCGCTACAGCAAGCTGCTGCCGCAACTGCCGCGCCTGGCGCACCAGGCGTTGACGCAAGCGGTCGAAACCAAAAACGAGCAAAACAATGAATTGATGTGGAAGCTGATTGCCGAACAGCGCCAGACCAACCACTTCCTTGGCGTGCTGGTGTACGTCGGCGGCGGTCTGGCGGCGGGCGTGCTGCTGACGCTCTTGTACCTGCGTTTTGCACACAGGATCTGGTGGTAAGCCATGGCGCCGCCGGATAAGGTTGCCAATAAGGTTCCCCAGTTCGCCAGCCGCGATCCCTCGCATCCCGATTTCTGGAGCGATCGCTTCGAGCAGGACTTCATCCCCTGGGACATGGGCGGCGTGCCGCAGGCGCTGCAGCAGTACCTGACACGCAGCCAGCCGGTCGCGACCCTGATCCCCGGCTGCGGCAGCGGCTACGAAGTGGCTTTATTGTCGGAAGCCGGCTGGGACGTGACCGCCATCGATTTTTCCAGCGCTGCCGTGAACGCCGCCCGCACTGTGCTGGGCAAATGGTCGGAACGGGTGCTGCAGGCCGATTTCTTCACCTACCAGCCGCCGCGGCCGCTCGGGCTGATCTACGAACGCGCCTTCCTGTGCGCGCTGCCGCCGGCCAAACGCACCGATATCGTCAGCCGCTGGGCCGAGCTGTTGCCGGCGGGGGCAACATTGGCCGGTTTCTTCTTTTTCGATGACAATCCGAAAGGGCCGCCGTTCGGGATCGGCCGGGCCGAACTGGAACGCTTATTGCATGCCGGTTTCGAGCTGGCCGACGAGCGCGAGGTGGACGATTCCATTCCCGTGTTTGCCGGCAAAGAGCGCTGGATGGAGTGGCGGCGGCGCGCCTAGACCGTTGTTTTTACTGAGGTCGTGGGGCGGCTTTTTTTACATAAATTACAGACGCCTTGCTACAATTGGCGGTTTTTCGCACCCCCTGGACCTGAAGACATATGGCGCTGCTCGAAATCCGTAATGTCAGTCGTCGTTTTGGCGACTTTGCCGCAGTTGACAACATCAGCCTGTCGATTGAAGCCGGCGAATTCTTTACTTTGCTGGGACCTTCCGGCTGCGGCAAAACCACCTTGCTGCGCATGATCGCCGGTTTCGACCTGCCGGATTCCGGCCAGATCCTGCTGGACGGCGTCGACCTGGTGGGCATTCCGCCGGAACAGCGGCCGGTCTGCACCGTATTCCAGAATTACGCGCTGTTTCCGCACATGACGGTCTCGGCCAATATCGCGTTTCCCCTGAAAATGGCCAAAGTGCCGGCCGACCAGATCCGCACCCGGGTCGAAGAGGCCCTGGAAGACGTGCGTCTGACCGGTTTCGCCGCGCGTTTCCCGCATGAATTGTCTGGCGGCCAGCGGCAGCGGGTGGCGGTCGCGCGGGCGCTGGTATCGCGTCCCAAGCTGCTGCTGCTGGATGAACCGCTATCGGCGCTGGACGCCAAGCTGCGCGAGCAGATGCAGATCGAGTTGATCAATTTGCAAAAAGAAGTCGATATCACCTTCGTCTATGTCACCCACGACCAGGGCGAAGCGCTGGCGCTGTCGCACCGGATCGCCGTCATGAACCGCGGCAATGTCGAGCAGCTGGACGAACCTTCGCGCATCTACAGCTATCCGCGCACCCGTTTCGTGGCCGACTTCATCGGCACCTGCAACCTGCTGGACGGCGCCATCGCCAGCGTCGACGGCGCTTCCATGAAACTGGATGTGCCCGGGCTCGGCCTGGTCAAGAGCGCTTTGCCGTCGGAAGCCGCGGTCGGCCGCAAGGGCACTTTGGCCTTGCGCCCGGAAAAAATCCACATCAGCGCCGAGATCAGCACCGACACCGCCGAAAACCACTTCAAGGGTTTCGTCAAAGAGCTGCTGTACCTGGGCGATGTCACCGTCTACATCGTACAGACCGAGGGCGGCACCACCATCGAGGCATTGCTGGCCAACTCGGCCGCCGGCCGCGCCAAGTTCTTCGAAGTCGGCGACATGGTCGACATCGCCTGGCAATTCGACGCAGGGCATTTCTTGTATGAATAAGGCAGCAAATGAGGCGGCAAATAAGTTGTCCAGCGCCGCAGCCAAACGCGGCCGCATGGCGCGCTGGCTGATCAGCGGCCCGCCGCTGTTCTACCTGCTGCTGTTCTTCGCCATCCCCAGCCTGATCATGGTGTTCGCCTCGGTGCGTTATGCCGGCGATTACGGCGGCCTGGCGCCGGTGTTCGACGAGGCCGGCAAGCTCAACCTGACACTGGAGAATTTCCAGCGCTTCACTTCCGATTTCATCTACACCGCGATCTTCCTGAAGTCGCTGATGTATGCGCTGATCACCACTTTCTGCTGCCTGCTGATGGCTTATCCGCTGGCGCTGCTGATCGCGCGTAGCCCCAAGAAATACCGCGACCTGCTGATCCTGCTGGTGATCCTGCCGTTCTGGAGCAACTTCCTGATCCGCGTCTACGCCTGGATGATCATCCTCGGCCCGCAATCGGGCCTGACCCAAGCGGTCAACTATATATTGGGGCTGGCCGGGATCGAGCCGGTGCGCCTGTTGTTTACCGCGTTTTCAGTGATTGTCGGCCTGGTCTACGTGCATCTGCCGTTCATGGTCTTGCCGCTGTACGCCAACCTGGAAAAGCACGATCCGGCCCTGGTCGACGCCGCCCAGGATCTGGGCGCTTCGGCCTGGCAGCGCTTCTGGCGCATCACGTTTCCGCTGTCTCTGCCTGGCGTCTACGCCGGCGCCGCGCTGGTGTTCATCCCGGCGCTGGGGATCTTTGCGGTGTCCGACATCCTGGGCGGCACCGGCAGCGACATGATCGGCAACGTCATCAAACAGCAATTCCTGGAAACCCGCGACTGGCCGTTCGGCAGCGTGCTCTCCATCGTGCTCACGGTGGCGGCCCTGATCGCCGCCGGCATCGCGGTGCTGGTGGCACGGCCGAGGAGGGAAGCATGACTAATGTAATCCGCCGTCCGCTCGGCCTGTGGCTGGTGGCGCTGGCCGTTTACGCCTTCCTGTATGTACCGCTGATCATCGTGGTGGTGTATTCCTTCAACGATTCGCAGCTCAACGCCGAGTGGGTTGGCTTCACGCTGGACTGGTACCGCAAGCTGTTCCATAACGAAGAGATGCTGCGCGCCGCCGGCAATTCGTTGCTGATCGCGCTGGTCGCCAGCGCCGCTTCGACCTTGCTCGGGACCATGGCCGGTTTCGCCATGCACCGCTACAAGCTCAAGCTGCTGCCCTTGCTGGTGCTGACGCCGATCGCCATTCCGGAAATCCTGGTCGGCGTCTCGCTGCTGATTTTCTTCGTGATGCTCAACATCACGCTGGGTCTGGTGTCGATCGCCCTGGCGCATATCGCTTTCTGTATAGGTTTCGTGGCGATCGTGGTGCGTTCGCGCCTGTCCGGCATGGATGAAAGCCTGACCGAAGCGGCGCGCGACTGCGGCGCCACGCCGATGCAGGCGTTCCGCCTGGTGAC
>NZ_JAQGLV010000404.1 GCF_028292705.1 Collimonas fungivorans
CCTTGACAACGGCGCGCTCTCGCGGCGCATGCATGGCATAACCGCGTTCGGCCTTGCTGGCATTGGCGGCGCGCAGCGGCAGCGTCTGCTGCAAGGCCAAAGCCAGCTCAAACAAGCTCGCCGCGGCACCGGATTTGAGCTCTAGTTCGATTTCGCTGATGGCAATGCTTTTGTCGCCATGGAGGATTTCACCCTGGTCCAGGGCCAGCTCCACTTCGTCCCCCGCCTGCGACCTCAGCAGCCAGATCGTGCGTTTGAATTGGGTCGTGAATATCGGCAGCAAGCGGTTGGCAAGGTCTGGCGCCGACAACAAGGCGGCCACCGCCGAACCTGGCTCAAGCAGTCCGCGCAACGCCTGCAGGTCAGGCGCCGCGCCGCTGATGTCGGATTCCCACTCGGGGCGCTGATGCAAGCCGGCCGCCGCCTGGCCGCCGCTCTTGCAAGTCTGGACCCAGCGCGTCCCCACTTTGCGCACCCGCAGCGCGGTGTGGTTTTGCTGCAGATACAACTCGGGTGTATCAAAGTAGATGCTGGTCAGCTGCCGCGATTGCGGCTTGCCGGTGGCGTAATGCGTTAACAGGGGATGGCGGCGGAAGCTGGCGACATCCCGCGGCTCCAATAGCAGTTTTAATTCGATTTCCATGCTTCAAGCATACTTCCAAACCGCTGCTTTCAGTAAGCCATTGTTTTAATGCCATTACCCCGGAATGAATCGAAACCGCCCGGAGTTCTAGAATTCACGGCTCCGGGAACGGCACGCCCGCTTCATCGCCGGAATCATGCTGTAGCCGCTTTGCCGGTAATAACGATAGAAATAGAAAAAGGTTTTCATGTCAGGCACGCAATGATTGGAAGGAATGAGAGTTTCCCACCAAAAACGGAAGGCGCGACGCCGCAGTTGACCAGATGTCGATGAAATAACAATCTTTAACGTTTGTACTCAGTTTGTACTCATACTGCCCTGCTCTCGCCCGATAGTTGGACATGACGCAACCAATCGGCGTACAGCGGCGTAATATCATGTTGTCCAGCTCAAGCGACTGTCATCGATGCCGATTCCGTATTTGAGAAAACTGACTGGCAAGGACCGCAGCCAGCAAGCAAACCGCCACTTGGCGTTTTTCCTGTCTTTTATCGCCGGCGCGATCAATGCCGGCGGCTTCCTGGCGGTCGGGCAATACACTTCCCACATGTCCGGCATCGTTTCCTCGATGGCGGACAATCTTGCGCTAGGTTCGCTGGGACTGATGCTGGCAGGCCTGGCTTGCCTGCTGTCGTTCCTGTTCGGCGCCATGACATCCGCATTGCTGATCAACTGGGGACGCAGGCAAGACCTGCAGGCGGAATTTGCGCTGCCTTTGATGCTGGAAGCGAGCCTGCTGCTGGTGTTTGGCCTGCTGGGCGGCAACCTGGAGGGCCATAAATGGCTGTTCGTGCCGATGACCGTGATACTGCTGTGCGCCATCATGGGCTTGCAGAACGCCATCATCACCAAGATTTCCAAAGCCGAGATCCGCACCACCCACATCACCGGCATGGTCACCGACATCGGCATCGAACTCGGCAAGCTGGTCTACTGGAACCGGCTGGAGCCGGACCACGGGCGCCCGGACGTAACCGCCGACCGCGGCAAACTGCGGCTGCTGGCGACCCTGGTCACACTGTTTTTCAGCGGCGGCCTGGCTGGCGCGCTGGGCTTCAAACATATAGGCTTCATCGCCACCGCAGCGCTTGCCGCCACCTTGATGTGCCTAGCGATCGTGCCCATCGTCGATGATTTCCTGAAATTCCGGCGCAATGTGTGAATCGGATGCAAGACCTGCCGGTTAATTGGACTTCGATACCACACTGGCCTTGCATCCCTCATTGTTCTATGCCGCTTTCAGAGTAGCGGCCTCAGCCAAGGCCGAGTCAAGCGCGCTCTGCTTTTGTTCCGGCCCCAGGTTGATGCCCTCGGCACGGACAAAGGTGAGATCGGTGACGCCGATGAAAGTGAAGAAGCTCTTCAGGAACGATTCCTGGTGATCCATGAAAGCCATCGGCGACGCCGCTGAATAGATCCCGCCGCGCGCGGAAGCGATAATCACCCTCTTGGCGCCGGCCAGGCCTTCGACGCCTGCCGCGCTGTAGTTGAAGGTTTTGCCGGGAGCCGCGAGGCAATCGATCCATGCTTTCAGCTGGCTTGGAATGCCAAAGTTGTACATCGGCGCACCCACGACGATAATGTCCGCGGCCAGGAATTCATCCAGGGCGACATTGGTCGTGGCGAACTCGGACTGCGCCGAGGCATCCGGCCGGGCGCCGCCTTGCAGCGCGGCAGCGATCATGGCGTCGATCTCGCCCGACAGCGCGCCCATTTCATGCAAGCTCGTCAGCTTGGCGAACAGGATGGCTGGCGACTGCTGCGGCACAGGCACCGCCGCCAGATCGCGGTAAATGAGCTCCAGGCCAGGAGAAGTTTCTTTCAGGCGAGCGACAACGCCGGCTGACAATTGACGGCTGACGGATTGTGCGCCGGAAATACTGGAATCGATGTGCAAGACTTGCATGGCTAACCTCATGAGGGGATTTTCAAATGTCGGTACTGGCGCGGCGTCAGCCACGCACAGATCGACCGCTAGGAACATTTTGTTCGTAGCGCTATGATATGCTGCGTAAAAGATTGCACAAGGAGGCACAATTTTGAGCGATACGAACATTCCTGTTCGCGCCATGGAGCCTGAACACGAGGGATGCCGGGCCGTTGCAGAAACACTTGGCCGCATAGGCGACAAATGGACCGTGATGGTGGTCGGTTCCCTGGCGCACGGACCGATGCGCTACAACCATATCCTGCGCACGGTGGAAGGCATATCGCAGCGCATGCTGACCTTGACCCTGAAAGGCCTGGAGCAGGACGGCCTGGTTACCCGCACCATGTACCCGACCATACCGCCGCGCGTCGACTATGAGCTGACCGAGCTCGGACGCCTGCTGATCGTGCCCTTGCAGTCGCTGTATGACTGGGCAACGCAGCACCGGCCAGCGATGCTGGCGGCGCGTGAGGCGTTCGCCGAGAAGGAGCGCGAAGCTGCGTCGCAACGGGCCCGCTTCACCGCGCCAAAATAAATCATGAGATGACTGCTGCCTGCCTGTCTTGTTCAGGCCAGCCGGCCGCAGTCACGGAATCAACCAAACTTTTTAAGGATTGCCATGTTCGCTTCGCTCACCGCCGAAATTGATGTCGACTATTCTCTGCTGGTGCGCCAGGCCGCCAGTCTTCTTGAAGACGAGCGCGACCAGACGGCTAACGCAGCACAATTTTCCGCATTCATCTACCAGTCGCTGGCCGACCTGAACTGGGCCGGCTTCTACTGGGTCAAGCCGGCCAAAAAGGCGAATGGCGAGGAATTGCTGATCGGCCCGTTCCAGGGCAAAGTCGCTTGTGCGCGGATTGCGTTTGGCAAGGGCGTCTGCGGCGCCGCAGCCGCGGAACGGCGCGCCATCCTGGTGCCGGACGTGCATGCCTTTGCCGGCCACATCGCCTGCGACGCGGCATCGAACTCGGAAATCGTGATCCCGGTCATTAAAGACGGACAGCTATACGGCGTACTTGATATCGACAGCCCCACACTGAATCGATTCCGGCCTGAAGACCTGCAAGGACTGGAAGCGCTGCTTGCATTGTTCGTTGCAGCGACCGATTTCGATTAAGCTCAGACGGTCTTGATGAACAACGCGACCAGCTTGCGCGTCAAGCTGGAATAAGGCGGATAGAACATCTTGGCGAGCATGATGCGGGTGCGCACCACCGCCCGCTCATGCGAGAACGCCAGGAAACCGTAGTGGCCGTGGGCGCTGCCGATGCCGGAATTGTTGACGCCGCCGAACGGCAGGTTGCCGTGCAAGAACTGCACTACGCAATGGTTGATGCAAGCGCCGCCTGAAGTCGTCTGCTGCATCACCTTGGCGATATTCGCCTGCTTGCGGCTCCAGACATACAGCGCCAGGGGCTTGGGCTCGGCATTGATGCGCGCAATCACGGTATCGAGCTGGTCGTAGCTGATCACCGGCAGCAGCGGCCCGAAGATTTCCTCCCTCATGATCTTGGCATCGTCCGGAATCCCGTCCAGCAGCGTTGGCGCAATGTAGCGCTGGTCTTCGTCAATCGCGCCGCCTGTCACTATCCGCGCGCCACGCGCGGTAGCGTCATCCAGCAGGCTCTTGACGCGCGCGGTGTGGCGCTGGTTGACGATGCGCGCCAAGTTGGCGCTGCCGGCCTGCTCCGCTCCCTTGCCGTAGGCGCTCTCCAGCACCGCCACGCAGTGTCCGAGGAAAGCCTCCTTGACGCTGGCGTGCACATAGATGTGATCGGGAGCGATGCAGGTCTGGCCGTTGTTGGTGAATTTGGCCCACAGGATGTTTTGCGCCGCCGCCCGCAGGTCGGCCGTCTCGTCGACGATGGTAGGCGATTTGCCGCCCAGTTCCAGCGTGACGCTGGTCAGATGCTTGGCCGCTGCCGCCATGACGATCTTGCCGACGGCCGGCGAGCCGGTGAAAAAGATGTGATCGAAAGGCAGCTCCAGCAATGCCTGGGCTACCGGCGCATCGCCTTCGAACAGCGCCACTTCGTCTTCAGTGAATACCGCCCGGATGATCTTGCCGATGACGGCGGACGCATGCGGCGTCATTTCCGATGGCTTGAGGATTACCGTATTACCCGCGGCCAGCGCCGACACCAGCGGCCCGAGGCTCAGGTTCACCGGATAATTCCAGGGCGCCACGATCAATACCCGTCCCTTGGGTTCGTACTGGGTATACCCCGAAGTGCCGGCCATCATGCGCGACGGCCAGACTTTCTTCGGCTTCATCCAGCGCCCCAGCTTGCGGATGGCGTCATTGGCCTCGGCGATCACCGGCAGGATTTCGCTTAA
>NZ_JAQGLV010000414.1 GCF_028292705.1 Collimonas fungivorans
AATCTGGACACAATTGATGAAAAGATCGCATCCCATGACCGCCCGGCTGCTACCGCCAATATCAGCGCCAAACCGACATCCTGGCGCGACCGGCTGGTGGCGGCCGGCGCCGGCTGGCTTGATACGCCGTTAGGACGTCAGCTGGTGGCGGAAGAAGATCGCCATCTGCTGGATCAATGCAATGTCAATGACATGCGCGGCAAATCCCTGTTTTTCCTGGCGCGAGTAGTGCTTGCCGTCAGTTTGCCCCTGCTCGGATTTTTGCTGTTTGATCGCGGAGGATGGCTGTCGCCGCTGCTGATTATTTTTTTCGGCATCGCCCTGGGTTACATGCTGCCGAAATGGATCATGCGGAGTGTCGCGCACAAGCGCCAGCGGCTGGCGGCCGAGGAACTGCCGTTACTGATCGACTTGCTGCGCCTGTTGCAAGGCGTGGGTTTATCGGTCGACCAGAGCCTGCATGTGATTGAAAACGAATTCGGAAATGTGCTGACGGTGCTGGGCGAAGAACTGGCGATCGCCAGTCGCCAATACAGCACAGGACGCAGCCGGGAACAATCGATGCGGCGATTTTCCACGGTGTTCGACAACGAGGATTTGCACGCGGTATCGCGCCTGCTGGTGCAGGTGGAACATCACGGCGGCGCGGTGCAGGAACCGCTCAAGCAGTTTAGCGAACGGATCCGCGAGCAGCGCAAGCTGGACATGAGAGAAAAGATCGGAAAACTGACAGTGAAGATGACCGGAGTCATGGTGCTGACCTTGCTGCCGGGACTGCTGGTGATTACCGGCGGCGTGGGTTTCCTGGCGGTGATAAGGGCCCTGTCAAGAATGGGAGCAAGTGCATGAAGATTTTTGATATGCGCCCGAACACGGGTAGCCACAGGGCCTGGTTTTCACTGTCAGCCATCGCATTGGCCTCGGTGTTGATGGCCGGTTGTGCAAGCAATTCGGCCAAGTTGTATGCGCAACAGAATGAAGCGGCGCAGCTGCGGCAGCAGGCGGAAGATAAGGCGCCCACACCCGACAACAAGGGCATGTATCTGGGTTTGATTCGGCAGATGCAGGAACAGGGCATGTATTTTGCGTCGCTGGCGCACATCGATGCCTACGAGCAGCAAAACGGCAGTACGCCCGAAGTCCAGCGTTTGCGCGCTGACGCTTTGCGCGAAACCAAGCAGGCAACGGCAGCCGATGCGGCGTATCGCAAGCTGCTGAATTCGCCCGAAGCGGGTGCGGCCTGGCACGGACTGGGTCTGCTGGCGGCACAGAACGGCGATTACAGGAATGCGGCCACATCGCTGCGGGAAGCGGTAAAGCGTGAGCCGACCAATCCCGTGATGCTGAGCGATCTTGGTTATGCAATGCTGCGCAGCGGAGATGTCGCCGGCGCCCGCGTGCCATTGGCGCAAGCTGCCGAGCTGGCGCCGGACAATCGCAAGATGATAGGTAACCTGGCGCTGTTGCTGTTGGTTTCCGGCGATGCAGAAAGGGCGCGTGCCGTGATGGACAAGGCGGCCTTATCTGCGGACAGCCGCGCCGCAATCTATCGCCTGGCCGCGGAAATCGGCCAACAGCAGCCGGTGGTGGTGGCGGTAAATGATTCTGCCGGCGGGACAAAAACCTTCACCGGCGGATCTGCGGTTACACCCGTTAAAAAAACCAATCCGGCGCTGCCGCCTGCGACACCGTTCCAGTCGATGCTGGATCGATTTGGCAATGGCGGCTGAACGTCATGCAATTCAATTTTTGCCCAAGAGGTCGACAAATGAAAGCGCAAGGAATCTTTGGTCCGTACATGCTGTTGCTGGTCGGCTCTGCATTGCTTGCAAGCGCCGGGGCCGTGCGTGCGCAGAATACGCCGCTCACCGGAAAACTGTTGCAAGAGCCTGCTGTTGCCGCCAAAACCGCACCGACACCAGCAGCGCAGCCTGCCGTGGTCAGCGCATCAGCAACGGCTCAACCGGCGGTTGCCGCAGCCCAGGCCGCTGCACCTGTACAGTCGCCACAAACCTCGGCGCCGACCGGGCCGGAAACCAGAATACGCATAGGCGATGTCACGCATACTTTATTGCAGGCGCAGGCCGACGGCCGTGTCGCAGGCCCCCGCCTGCCGATGCTGGGGGCGACAGCCGATGTCAGCTGGCAGCGTTACCTGGATAGCTTCAGGCATCCGCTGCCCGAATTCTTTAAAAATACAGTATCGAAGGAAACTTCAAATTGATCGCTTCCATACGGATAACCATAACAAAGCAACGCTAACCCGCATGAACGCATTATTCGACACCATGGTTGATTATTCCTCGGCTGCGCTTCCGCGGCAGCGTGAGGTGCGTCGCCATGGCGGTTCGATAATAGTGATGGTGGCGATATTTTTATCAATTGTCTTCATTTTGGCGTCGTCGATCGACATCGGCTATGTGTTTTACATGAAGCGCGATTTGCAAAAAACAGCCGATCTGGCGGCGCTAGCCGGAGCGCTGCAGCTCGCCACTACGCCGCCGGCAGGCAATCCGGCAACATGCGCGGCGAGCGATAAAGCTGTGCTGGCGGCCTTAGGCAACGCTCAGGCCAATGGCTTTGCGACAACCGCTCCTAACCAGATGTCAAATGTCATCACGGTAACTTGCGGCCGCTGGGATCCGGTCGCCAATGCGGCCCAGGCGCCAAACTATTTTGCTGCTCCGGTTGCCGGGACCAGCCTGAATGCGGTGAAGGTAGTCGTTGCACAGACCGTGCCGGCATTTTTTGGTTTGGGCTCGCGCACCATCAGCGGCCAGGCGATTGCTTCCGGCAGCAATCCCTATGCGACGTTCTCTCTTGGAACAGGACTGCTTGCTGTGTGCAGCGGCGCCAGCCCGTTGTTGAACCCCCTGGTCAACGGTCTCCTGGGCAGTAATATCTGCCTGAGCGCCGCGACTTATAACGGTTTGCTTGGATCACAGGTTTCGCTGCTGCAAATCGTGAACAATCTGAACTTGAATGTAGGCACCATCGATCAGGTGTTGAATACCCAGATTACCCTGGCGCAGCTGATAAATGCCACCATCCAGGCGCTGTCGCCGGCGCAGGTGGCGAACATAAATATTGCCGATCTGGTGAAGCTGACCACGGGGACATTGGGTGGAACCCTGCTGAAACTCGGTGATCTTATCAATGTCGGCGCCGCTGACGGATTGGCTGCGTTAAATGCGCAAATCAATGTCCTGGATCTTATCAATGTCGGGACCTTGCAGGTCGCTAACAAGAATAACCTGGTTAATTTGGGAGCGAATATCGACCTCGGTGGATTGGCGCAGGTCGGACTGCAATTACGATTGATTGAGCCGCCGCAGATGGCGGTTGGCGGCGTCGATACGGTAGCAACGTCGGCGCAAGTGCGATTGGCGCTCAATGTGAATGTTTTGCTGGGACTGGTTAATCTTCCTCTTTTTATCGACGTCGCTCCAGGGCAGGCAAAGCTCAAAAGCCTGCAATGTAATGCGCCGCAAAGCGCGACTTTCGAGATAACGACAGGTGTGGCGGAAGTTTGCCTGGCAAACGGGCAGACCGGCATGGGTGCGCCATTGTCATGTCCAGACGTGACTAAACCTGCGAACCAGGTGGCGGTTTTACCCTTGGTGAATCTCGGCATCAATGCACCTCTGCTAAGTTCAAAGACAACTACGACCTTATATCCGCCGCCACTTCCGGGCATTCCTTCAAGTGGCCCCAGCAGTAAACTTGTAGGCTCTTCCTTGGGTTCTATATTGGGAGGAATTCTCCAGCCGGGAACTTTTGTCTTTGGCGGACTCCTGAGCCTGCTGAATCCCCTGCTGATCACTTTGGGAGCGGTGTTAAACCCGATATTGGGAGCTGTCGGCTCGCTGCTTGATGCAACGTTTGCGTTGCTGGGACTGGGCATCGGACAAAGCACGCTCAATTTGTCGTCCATCAGTTGCGGCGATGTGAAGCTGGTTTATTAAAAACGAAGTTTATTCAAAACGAAATATCAATTGATGGAAAAGATGCGATGAAAATCTACGACAGACTGGCTGAAATCCGCGATTTACCCGCACCCCGGGGCACACCGACGGCAACGATCCAACCAGCCTTGCGCGAAGGTGACTGAAAGAGTTGATCATGCAAAACAAACCTTTGCAAGAAAGTCTCGATATATATATCTGGGAAGGCAAGTCCGATATTGCCGACCGGATTTCGCAATGCCTGGCGAGTTTCGATATCGAGGTGATCCGTGCCGACGGCATGGCGGTGACGCGCGACCAGGTAGCATCGCGGCCGTCGCTGG
>NZ_JAQGLV010000033.1 GCF_028292705.1 Collimonas fungivorans
AAGAAATCGTCGACCTGGCGCAGCGCAAGAATATCGACCTCGGGCTCGAGACCACGATGCAGCATGCATGGGTGATGGGAAACGAAGCCTTGTTCAGCGCCATGATGATGAACCTGGTCGACAACGCCATCCGCTATACCCCCATCGACGGCACAGTGACCGTGGCCATCGGCGCCGGCCATGGACAGGTCGAGATCAACGTCAGCGACAACGGTCCGGGCATTCCGGCCGAAGTGCGCGACCGCGTGTTCGAACGTTTCTACCGCAACGCCGCCCCGGGACAGGAAGGCACCGGCCTCGGCCTGGCGATCGTCAAGGAAATCGTGATGGCAGCGCAAGGCAGCGTGACGCTCGGCGCCGGCGAACAGCAGCACGGCCTGGCGGTGTTGCTGCAGTTACCATCCTGTGCCGCGCCGAGACCTGAACAACAATTCTAAAGTGCGGCCAGCAAGAAATTTTATTTTGCAGTATATTCTTGCCTAGGCAATGAATATTTAAACAGCAAATCCAGCAAACAAGTTGAGAAAAACGTGAGCAATCGCCCCCCATTATTCACTCTGGACACTTACCAGATTGAAGAAAGCATAGGCTATCTGTTGGCGCGCACACGCGCCATGATGATCAAAAGCTCAGACGAAGCTTTGATGCCGCACGGAATTACCCATGCACAAGGCGCCATTCTCTTGATGTTGTCAACAGGAAAATATTCGACAGCCGCTGACCTGGCACGCGAGACGTATACTGACGCGGCATCCACCAAGCGCATGATCGACCGCCTGGTGGCGCGTGATCTGATCAAGCGCGAACCGTGTGCAAATGACAGGCGTTTGATGAAACTGCACCTGACTGCAAGCGGCATAGAGTTGTCGAAACTGGTGCCGCAGGCGTTCTGCGGCGTGCTGAACAAGCATTTTTCAGACTTCAGCGCGGAAGAAATCGGCTTTTTGAAATCGATGCTCAAGCGACTGCTAGCAAGTAACGCAACAAGCAATGCATCGCCAGAGAAAACACATTGACTATGCAAGATTAATTTATTCAATATTACTTTTAAACAAGCAGCTGTTCCCGGTAGTCTTTCTATCTGTGGCCGCTAAACCAATCCGTCAAATCAACACCGACATGAACTCTCATCCATCTCCAGCCCGACGCAGCCTGCCGAAACTTGGCACCCAGCGCCTTGTGATCAGCGCCGCCGTACTATTGCTGGCGGCATGCGCCAATTTCAGCGGCATCCACAGCACCGCCAACACCAACAATCCGGACGACTACGCCTCTGCCTCTTCCCTGCCGGGACAAGGCGGCTTATGGCCGGCCAGTTCCTGGGTCAGCACCATCGGCGGCAGCCAGCTGCAGCAGCTGGTGGATGAAGCGTTGGCGGGCAATCCTAACCTGCAAGCCGCCGCCGCTCGCATCGGCGCCGCGCGCGCCATGGTGGAAGCGGCTGGCGCCACCAGCAAGCCGCAAGTCGGCGCCAGCCTGTCGGCCACCCGCGAACGGTTCTCCGAGAACAGCATTTATCCGCCGCCGTTCGGCGGCATGTATGTGACGGATTATGAAACCGCGCTGAATTTTTCCTACGACCTGGACTTCTGGGGCAAGCACAGTGCCCAGCTGCGCTCGGCCATTTCGCAAAGCAAGGCAGCGGAAGCAGAGCATTATGCAGCGCGCCTGGCGCTGACCGCCGGCATCTCGAAAGCCTGGCTGCAGCTGGGACGGCAATACGCCCAGCTGGACCTGACCAACCAACAGCTGGTGCTGCGCGACAAGCTGGACAAGCTCACCCAGCAGCGCTTCGCCGCCGGCCTCGATACCCAGAGCGACAACCAGCAAAGCCGGCAACAAGTGGCCGGCCTGCGTGCCGAACAGGCGCAATGGCAGGAAGCGATCGCGCTGACCCGCAACCAGATCGCGGCACTGATGGGCCAGGGCCCTGACCGCGGCTTGAAAATCGCGCCACCGGCATTGCCGGCGGACGCTACCATCGCCCTGCCCGACCAGCTGCCGCTCGGCCTGCTCGGACGGCGGCCGGACGTGGTCGCCGCACGCTGGCAGGTAGAAGCCGCGCAAAGCGACATCAAGGTTGCCAAGACCGAGTTCTATCCGGACATCAACCTGTCGGCCATGGCCGGTTTTTCCAGCCTCAGCTTCTCGCAGTTCCTGAACCATACCAGCAAGGTGGTCGGCATCGGCCCGGCAATTCACTTGCCGATCTTTGAAGGAGGCGCCTTGCGCGCCCAGCTCAAGGGACGGGTCGCCGCTTACGACGGCGCCGTGGCGACCTACAACCAGGCGCTGAATGACGCCTTCCATGAAGTGGCGGACAGCGTGCAATCACTGCAGGCGGCCGAAACCCAGGACAAGAACCAGCAGGCTGCGGTGGATGCCGCCGAACGCGGCATGAAACTGGCCGAACAGCGGCAACAGGTCGGCACCGCCAACATGCTGCAAGTGGTGAGCACCCAGATTTCCTGGCTGGCGCAGCGCAAGCTTGAACTTGACATGCGCGCCCGCCGAGCCGATCTGCGCGTGAACCTGATCAAGTCGCTAGGCGGCGGCTTTGACGCCTCGGCCGAGGGACTCAATCCGGCCGAAGCAAGTGCAAGCACCGCCGGCCCGCAAGCAAACGCCGCTAACTGATTCACCAGATAAACCGTTCACTTATTGCGAAACCCGCATCATGACCACACCAAATCAAACTCCAGAAAATCCGTCTCCAGCTGCCGCCGCTCCGGCGCCAGTCGCCGCCAATGGCAACGGCAAGCGCCGCAGCCTGCTGATCGGCGTCACTATCGCCCTTATCATCGTCCTGATCGCCTATGGCATCTGGTGGTTCATCTATGCCCGCCATTACGAAAACACCGACGACGCCTATGTCGGCGGCAACGTGGTGCAAGTCACGCCGCAGGTCGGCGGCACAGTATTGGCGATCAACACTGACGATACCGAACTGGTGCAAGCCGGCAAGCCGCTGGTGGAACTCGACAAGGCCGACGCCAAGGTTGCGCTGGACCAGGCCGAAGCCCAGCTGGCGCAAACCGTGCGCCAGGTGCGTACGCTGTTCGTCAACAACAACGCCCTGGTTTCCAACGTCACCGCGCGCACCTCTGAACTGGAACGCGCCCGCGCCGACCTGGCGCGCCGCCAGCAGCTGATCAGCACCGGCGCCGTATCCAAGGAAGAACTGGATCACGCCAAGGTCGCGGTGCAGGGAGCGGAGGCCGCGCTGCAAGCCACGCGCGAACAACTGGCGTCGAACCGGGTATTGACTGACCACACCACGGTCGAACAGCATCCGAATGTGCAGAATGCCGCTGCCCAGGTGCGCAATGCTTACATCAACCTGGCCCGCACCACCCTGCTCGCGCCAACCACCGGCTACGTCGCCAAGCGTTCGGTGCAGGTTGGCCAGCGCGTCGCCGCCGGCACGCCGTTGCTGTCGATCGTGCCGCTGAACGCCTTGTGGGTTGACGCCAACTTCAAGGAAGTGCAGATCAACAATATGCGCATCGGCCAGCCGGTGACCTTGAAGTCCGACCTGTATGGTTCGAAGATCGAATACCACGGCAAGGTGGTCGGCCTGGCGGCCGGCACCGGTTCGGCCTTTGCGCTGCTGCCGGCGCAGAACGCCAGCGGTAACTGGATCAAGATCGTGCAACGGATTCCGGTGCGCATTTCGCTCGACGCAAAAGACCTGGAAACCCATCCGCTGCGGATCGGCGTCTCGATGGATGCCACGGTCGACATCGCCCAGACCGAAGGCACCTCGCTGACCGCGGGCACTGCGCGCACCACGCCGGCTTACACTACCGACGTCTTCGACAAGAGCGGCCAGGAAGCAGATGCGCGCATCGCCAGCATCATCGCCGCCAATAACAATGCAGCTGCCGCACACTAAGCTGCTGCCGCCTGCCCTGCGGGATGCCGCCATCGTAACAGTGGCGGCATCCGCCATGCGAACCTTTACCGGAATGCCTTCATGAGTTCCCCAAAACCAGCGATGCCTGCGCGGCCGCCATCGCAACCACTGCCGCCGCTGACCGGCGGCAAGCTCGTCATGGGCACGGTAGCACTGTCGCTAGCCGTGTTCATGAACGTGCTCGATTCTTCGATCGCCAACGTTTCCATCCCGGCCATCTCGGGCGACCTCGGCGTATCGCCGCAGCAAGGCACCTGGGTCATCACCTCGTTTGCCGTCGCCAACGCCATCTCGGTGCCGCTGACCGGCTGGCTGACCCAGCGCTTCGGCCAGGTGCGCCTGTTTGTCACATCGATCATCCTGTTCGTGCTGTCGTCCATCCTGTGCGGCCTGGCTCCCAGCATGGAAGTGCTGATTGCGGCGCGGGTGCTGCAGGGCGCGGTCGCGGGGCCGATGATCCCGTTGTCGCAATCCTTGCTGCTGTCCAGCTATACCCCCGCCAAGAGCGGCATGGCCCTGGCGTTCTGGGGCATGACCACCCTGGTGGCGCCGGTCATGGGGCCGCTGCTGGGGGGCTGGATCTCGGACAACTACACCTGGCCCTGGATTTTCTATATCAATATTCCGGTCGGCGTGTTTGCCGCCTGGGCTACCTGGTCGATCTATCACAAGCGCGAGTCGGCGGTATACAAGCTGCCCATCGATAAAATCGGCCTCGCCCTGCTGGTGATCTGGGTCGGTTCGCTGCAGATCATGCTGGACAAGGGCAAGGAACTCGACTGGTTCAACTCCTCGACCATTGTGATACTGGGCGCGACCTCGCTGGTCGCCTTCATCTACTTCGTCATCTGGGAGCTCGGCGACGATCATCCGGTGGTCGACCTGACCCTGTTCAAAGGCCGCAACTTCAGCGGCGGCGTGATCGCGATTTCGGTCGGTTACGGCTTGATGTTCGGCGGCCTGGTGATCTTGCCGCTGTGGCTGCAGACCACGCTGGGTTATACGGCGACGCTGGCGGGTGAAGTGATGGCGCCGGTCGGGATCTTTGCCATTATCCTGTCACCCTTCATCGGAAAAATACTGCCGAAGGTCGATGCCCGCTGGGTTGCCAGCACCGCGTTCCTGATCTTTGCCGTGGTGTTTTTCCTGCGCGCACAGTTCACCGAAAACGTCGACACCTTCACGCTGATGATCCCCACCGTGATCCAGGGCGCGGCGATGGCCATGTTCTTTATTCCGCTGACCTCGATCATCCTGTCCGGCCAGCCGCCGGAAAAGATGCCGTCGGCGGCCGGCCTGTCGAATTTCGTGCGGATCATGTTCGGCGGCATGGGCACCTCGATCACCAGCACCTTCTGGGATCGGCGCACGTCGCTGCATCATTCGCAGCTGACCGAATTCACCGGCCCGCACAGCCCGGCGTTCACCGAGGCGGTGCATAACCTGACCGCCCAGGGCATGTCGGAACCGGCGGCCTGGGCCACCATCGAACGCCTGATTACGGTGAAAGCCGCGACCCAGGGCGCCACCGATATCTTCTGGATCTCGGCGGTGCTGTTCCTGATGCTGATTGCACTGGTGTGGCTGACCAAGCCTTCGCGCTCCAGCGTGCCGGCTGATGCAGGCGGCGCCCACTAAAGGGCAAGATGCGGTCTTGAAAAAAAGCGATGCCACCGTTCAGGTGGCATCGCTTTTTTTATATCACAGACTTCTGCTTTCCTTACCGCTGTCCGATCTTTGGAAAAACCGCTCTTACCAGAGATAGCGCAAACCAAGAGTGACCCGGTTCACCCGGTTATGCGATTCCGCCTGGTAATCGTAGTCGGCAAACAGGTTCAGGCTGGCCGAGGCGGCATACGAGAGATTCACGCCCGCCAGCACCGCATCCCGGCCCAGGTCTACGCCCTTCACCGTGAAATCGCTGCCCGGGGCGCCAATCAATGTCGCCTGGTATTGCGCCTGCGCGTCCATGAATTCATGCATCCAGCGCAGTTGTGCGCCAAACGTCATGGACCCCGTCGACAGCGGCAGGTCCTGGCTGATCTTGACGCCAAGGCTGCTGCGCAAGCTGTTCAAGGTATTGCTCTGGGTGGACAGCCCCAGGTTCTCGGCATCGGTTTCGGTGAAGCCGTCCTGGCGCAGGCGGGTGTAATGCAGGGCGCCGAACGGCTGCAGGACAAAACGTTCGTTCAGTTTCGCGCGATAACCCAGCTCGCCGTAGGCGCTTGCCTGCTGGCCGTTGTAGGCGCTCTTGGCGCGCAAGGTGGTGCCGGTTCCGGTCAGCACGTCGCGCTGCATGTCGGTGCGCTGTATTGCGTAGCTGGCGATGGCATCGATATACAGCGGGCCGGGAGCATAACTGGCATAGGCGCCGATCTTGTAGCTGTCGAGCTTGCCGTTGCCGTTGTAGTCATCGAAGTCGGCGCTCAAATGGGCATAGTCCAGGCCGGCGCCGACTATCCAGTCATTACCTACAGCATGGTCGGCGCCGGCGCTGATGCCGCCTATCCGGTAGCTCGCGCCCGAAGTATCCGCAGTCGCGCTCAATTTACCGAAAGAACCGTAGGGTCGCACCCACACACCGTTATCGCCGGCCTTGCGGCCGCCGTCGCGCTGAGTATCCAGGCGCTGGGCGTCCAGGCGCATCGACAACGCCCGGCCGAACAAGTCGTTTTCCCGCAATGCGAGCTGCGAGAAGGTTGCATGGACGCCGCCGGTGAGGCTGCCTACCGTAGCCTGCAGCTCCACCTTATCCAGCAGGTTGAGGGTATTGACCGTTTCCGCCAGCGCCCCGGTGGCTACCGGTACGCCGGCTGGCGTGACGGCAGGCGGCACAGGTTCTTCCGGCGTGGCCTGGGGCCGGCTGGTGTCGATCGCTTGCCCGATCGCGGCATTGTTGCCGCTGGTGACCACCGTTGCGATCGGCGCGCGGGTAATCACCAGGTAGGCATGGCCGTTGTCGTAGGCCAGCGTCGGCGTCAGCAACGCCGTTGCGTTCGCCTGCAGCTGGCCAAAGGTGCCGGTGACGCCGCCTGCCGCAGTGACAATCGGCAGGCGTATCTGGTCCGGATAGGAACCCGGCAGCATGGTGGCGTTGACGGTGCCGCCCAGCAAGCTGGCAGTACCGCCCACCGTCAGCAGACCGGCGGAAACTGGTGATGCCTCGGTCTGGAATATGCCGTTTGCCGCATGGGTGAAATTCCCCGTCACAGTCAGGCCGCCACTGCCGTCGCCGACGCCGGGATGCAGCGTGCCCTGGTTCAGCAGGTCGCCGGCAATCGTGCCGCCGCTGCCGGCCAAGGTTGCCCCCGAAGCGACGGTGGTTGCCCCGCCCAGACTGCCCGTGAGGTTAAACAGGCCGCTCTGAATTTGCGCGGTGGTGAAAACGCCGTTGCCGCTCCAGGTCCAGTTGTCGCCCTGCGCCTGCAAAGTGGCGAAATTCGAAAATGCATTCGATGCCGTGCCAGATCCCTGCAGCACCACCTTGCTGCCGGCATTGCCGCCCCCATTGGCAGCGCCGTTGATCACCGAGCCGGTTTGCAGGATCAGCGTATTGACGCCGGTGCCCATCGAGACCGCGGTGCCGGAGCCGCTCTGCAACAGGCCGGCATTGATGACCGTGCTGCTGCCGTTGAGGGTGCGCACCGCCGCGCCCTGCTGGCTGATGATCTGGCCGCCAGCCTGGTTCTCGATGCTGGCGACAAAACTGGAACCCACGGTATTTGAAAACACCGCGTCGGAACCCGTTCCGGAGGCGTTGATGGTGCCGCTGTTGGTGAGCTTGTCGTTATTGCCCTGCATGTACACGGTAGGACTGTTGGCGCCGGTGGTCGACAAACTGCCGCTGTTGGTCACCGTGCCGCTGCCGCCGAGGATGGAAATGGCGCGGGCGTTGCTGCCGGCGGTGGTGATCGTCCCCGAATTGACGATGGTGTTGTTGAGCTGGCCAAGGTTGGTCTGACCCCAGGCGGCCGATATGCCGAATGCGTTGGGGCCGGCAGTAACGATGCTGCCCTGGTTGATCAGCGTATTGCCGCTGCCGTTGGCGGCCATGCCGTCGTTGAAGGCGCCGGTAGTGCTGATGCTGGCCTGGGCGCTGTTGGTCAGCTGGTTGTTATTGTTGAGGCCCAGCAGCGCAGCGCCGCGGTTGCCGCCGGTGCCGCCGCCGCCAGTCAGCGTGACGCTGCCGTTGTTGGTGACGGTGCTTGAGGTATCGACCTGAAAAGCCACCGGACTGGTGCTGCGCGGGATGCTGGCCGCTACGCTGGAATCCAGCGTGACCGCAACGCCGGTGCTGCCGGCCTGTGCTGCGACTGGTGTTACGTTGGTGCCGGAACAGGTTACGGAAACGCCGCTGGCGGGCGCATTGTTGCTGCAGGTTGCGTGGGCTTGCGTGATCAACGCCCCGGCAAACGTGATGATGACGCCATTCATGCCTTTTTTGAGTGCTCGTTGCATAGCTCGGTCCTCAGTAGGTGCACAATGAATGTGCTTATGTACTACTTATATTTTCCCCGCGGAAATTATTGTATTTGCAATAGCAGACTATGGCAACAGGGCAAAAGTTCGCGTCATGCTCCCGAATCCGGCGCAAAAAAAGAGGGCGATGCATTGTTACACTGCATCGCCCTCTTTGTTTTATTGCTATCTTGATTATAAAATGTGCTTGCCGATCCACCAGGCGATTGCAGCCATGAAGGCCGACGCCGGGATCGTCAGCACCCAGGCCCAGACGATATTGCCGGCCACGCCCCAGCGCACCGCGGAAACCCGCCGCGCCGCGCCGACGCCGACGATGGCGCCGGTGATGGTGTGGGTGGTCGAGACCGGAACGCCCAGCATCGTGGCCAGGAACAAGGTGATGGCGCCGCCGGTTTCAGCGCAAAAGCCGCCCACCGGCTTGAGCTTGGTGATTTTCTGGCCCATGGTCTTGACGATGCGCCAGCCGCCGAACAAGGTGCCCAGGCTGATCGCGCTATAGCAGGAAATGATCACCCACCAAGGCGGCAGCGTATCGGTCGACTGCGAAAAGCCGGTGGCAATCAGCAGCATCCAAATGATGCCGATGGTCTTTTGCGCATCGTTGCCGCCGTGGCCCAGGCTATACATCGAAGCCGACACCAGCTGCAGGCGGCGGAACCATTTGTCGACCTTGCGCGGCGTGGAGCGCACGAAAATCCAGGACACCAGCACCATCATGATGGAACCGAACACGAAACCCAGCAGCGGCGACAAGACAATGAACGCGATAGTCTTGATCAGGCCTGCGGAGATCAGCGAGCCGGTGCCGGCCTTGGCCACCGCGGCGCCGACCAGGCCGCCGATCAAGGCGTGCGACGACGACGACGGGATGCCGTAATACCAGGTCAGGATGTTCCAGCAGATGGCGCCGACCAGCGCCCCGAACACGACATAATGATCGACCACATTGGGATCGATGGTGCCCTTGCCCACCGTCGCGGCGACGTGCAGCTGGAACACTGCAATCGCAATGAAGTTGAACAGCGCCGCCATGGCCACTGCCTGCTGCGGCTTGAGGACGCCGGTGGAAACCACGGTAGCGATAGCATTGGCGGCATCATGAAAGCCGTTCATGAAATCGAATACCAGCGCCAGTGCAATGAGGAAAACGAGAACGTAAATACTGATTTGAAGAGTGTGCATGGATCAGGCGTTTTCTACGATAATGCCTTCGATGATGTTGGCGACATCTTCGCAACGGTCCGTCACCGTTTCCAGCAACTCGTAAATAGCCTTCAGCTTGATCAGGGTTCGTACATCCGGTTCGTCGCGGAACAGCTTGGACATGGCGGCGCGCATCACGTGGTCGGCATCCGATTCCAGGCGGTCGATCTCGACGCAGATGGCGAGGATTTCACGCGAGTTGTCCATGTTGTGCAGCAAGCCTACCGCTGCCTTGACCTTTTCCGCGCAACCCAGGCACAGCTCGGCCAGGCGCTTGGCTTCCGGCGTGATCGCCTTGATGTCGTACAGGGAAATGGTCTGCGCCGCGTCTTCCAGCAAGTCCAGGATGTCATCCATGCGCGTGATCAGCTGATGGATGTCGTCGCGGTCGATAGGCGTGATGAACGTCTTGTGCAGCATGTCGATCGCATGATGGGTGACCTGGTCGGCCTGCTTCTCAATGCCTTCGATCGCGTGTACGCGGATTTCCAGATCGTCGAAATTAGTCATCAACGCCACCATTTCCTTGGCGCCCTTGACGCATAACTCTGCGTGCTGGTTAAAGAGCTCAAAGAATTTGCCCTCGGTGGGCATCAATCGTCCAAACATGTTTTTCTCTCTTCTGAGGGTTAAGCTGAATCTAAAACTGAAACTACAACTACGTTCGCATGTAAATCAAGGATATTAATTTAAAGCAAACAATGTCACGAAACTGAAATATATCAGGCTCGTTCGGCCTGCGCTTAGCAGGATTTTGTAAATTTTTCGTTAATGCAACAAAATCAACGCGGCCAATCAGTCGCCGCCGTACGGCGCGTCCAAATTACCGGCGTAATTGTCGAATTTCGTATATTGCCCGATGAAGCTGAGGCGAACGCTGCCGATCGGGCCGTTACGCTGCTTGCCGATAATGATTTCCGCGGTGCCCTTTTCTTGCGAATCAGGGTTGTATACCTCGTCGCGGTAAATGAACAGGATGACGTCGGCATCCTGCTCGATAGCGCCGGATTCGCGCAAGTCGGACATCACCGGGCGTTTGTTGGGACGCTGTTCCAGCGAGCGGTTCAGCTGCGACAAGGCGATCACCGGGCACTGCAGCTCTTTCGCCAGGCCTTTCAGGTTACGCGAGATTTCAGAAATTTCAGTGGCGCGGTTTTCGCCGGCGTTATTGGCTGACATCAGCTGTAAATAGTCGATGATGATCAGGCCCAGCGTGCCGCACTGGCGCGACAGGCGACGCGCACGGGCGCGCAATTCGATCGAGCTCAGCGCCGGGGTTTCATCGATGAACAGCTGGGCGTCGTTCATCTTCTGGATTGCATGGGTCAGGCGCGGCCAGTCTTCGTCGTTCAGGCGGCCGGTGCGCAGGCGATGCTGGTCGAGCTTGCCGACCGAACCCAGCATACGCATGGCGAGCTGGGTGCCGCCCATTTCCATCGAAAAGATCGCCACCGGCAAACCGCTTTCGATCGCAACGTTTTCGCCGATATTCACCGAGAATGCGGTCTTGCCCATGGATGGCCGTCCGGCCACGATGACCAGGTCGCCCTTTTGCAGGCCGGAGGTCATCTTGTCGAGGTCGATGAAGCCGGTCGAAACACCGGTGATGTCGCTCTGGTTGTCGCGGTTGTAGAGCTCGTCGATGCGCTCCACCACTTGCGTCAGCAAAGGCTGGATTTCCTGGAAACCCTGGGCGCCGCGCGCGCCTTCCTCGGCGATCGCAAAAATCTTCGATTCGGCCTCGTCCAGCATCTGCTTGACTTCCTTGCCCTGCGGGCTGAAAGCCTGGCCGGAAATCTCGTCGGCGACGGTAATCAGCTTGCGCAGCACGCCGCGGTCGCGCACGATCTCTGCGTAGCGGCGGATATTGGCGGCTGACGGGGTATTTTGGGCGAGTGCATTGAGGTAGCTCAGGCCGCCGACTTCTTCGGCCTTGCCGGTGCCGCTCAGCGATTCAAAGACCGTGATCACGTCGGCCGGCTTGCTGCCGTTGATCAGCTTGACCATGTGCTGGAAGATGACACGGTGGTCGTAGCGATAGAAATCGTCGGCGCTCACAAAATCGGCGATCTTGTCCCAGGCCGCGTTATCCAGCAGCAGACCACCCAAAACGGATTGTTCTGCTTCGATGGAATGGGGTGGTACGCGGAGGGAATCTAACTGCGGATCGGACGGTGCTTTGGAAGGTGCTTTCATGGCGCGAATTATACCTGCTTCTTATAAGCGTCTTGCTGCACTGCCAGAAAAAGGGCGTAAAAAAAGCCGGGAAAACCCGGCTTTTTTACTGCAATGACTTTTTGCCAACAGCGTATTAAACGTGTTCGCCGATCACTGCGATGACGATGTCGACAACCACGTCAGTGTGCAGAGCAACTGCAACAGGGTGTTCGCCAGTCGTCTTCAGCGGGCCGTTCGGCAAGCGAACTTGTGCTTTTTCAACTGCGAAACCTTGCTTGGTCAGCGCTTCAGCGATGTCGAAGTTGGTCACGGAACCGAACAGACGGCCGTCAACGCCCGATTTTTGCGAGATCTGAACAGTCAGGCCGCTCAGTTTTTCGCCCTGGCCTTGAGCCACAGCCAGCTTGGCTGCTGCTGCTGTTTCCAGGTCAGCGCGCTTCGCTTCGAATTCAGCGATAGCAGTAGTTGTAGCACGACGTGCCATACGTTGCGGAATCAGGAAGTTACGTGCGTAACCGTCCTTGACGCGAACAACTTCACCCAGATTGCCGAGATTAACGACTTTTTCCAACAGAATGACTTGCATATTTTTCTCCTATTTCAAGTCGTCAATTAAGCGTTGTGCAGATCGGTGTAAGGCAGCAGCGCCAGGAAACGCGCGCGCTTGATCGCGGTGTCCACTTGACGTTGGTAGATTGCCTTGGTGCCGGTCAGACGTGCTGGCATGATCTTGCCGTTTTCCTGAACAAAATCCTTGAGCGTGTCGATATCTTTGTAATCAACGCTGGCAACGTGTGCAGCGGTGAAACGGCAGAATTTCTTGCGCTTGAACAGCGGGTTTTGTTGTTGACGCTTGTTTTTCAGTTTGCTTTTATCGAACTTTTTACCGAATGCCATTTTTGGCTCCTGTATCTAAATTTTGACTAATTAATTCATCTGCAATCTCGATTGCAGCGAAATCCGTGATGTGAAATACCAGGCTTCTACCGTTGCGGCTCTTGCGTGCCATGAATCCTGTAAACCAGAAGCTGCCTCCCAATGGCGCCTGACTGAATCTTCCCGAAATCTCGCCTACGGCCAGCGCGGCGATTTCGAATTCGATCAAACGTTTGATCCCTGCTTCAATCGGCTCCGAGCGGTGCTGCAATATTGCAGATACGATCGGAATGCCTGCCGGCGTATAACGTATGACTTCACGTTCGGCGATGATGGCAACCAGTTGAAACACGTTATTGGCTTGGCTCACTCCTGATGGACTCGATAGCTATGCAAAATGCTGGCAGGTGCTTGGTAAATCAGGCTGCCGGCGCTTCAGTGCGATGGCTCTTGGCAGCATCTTCCTTCTGCACGGCCTTCATCATTGGCGAAGGACCGGTTTCGGCCTTCTTCAGCTTGACGGTCAGATGACGCAGCACTGCATCATTGAACTTGAAGCCGGTTTCGATTTCAACCAGAGTTTCGCTGTCGCACTCGATGTTGAGGCAGACGTAATGTGCTTTAGCCAGTTTCTGGATCAGGTATGCCAGTTGGCGGCGGCCCCAGTCTTCCACGCGATGCACGGTGCCGCCACGAGTAGTGACGATACCTTTGTAGCGCTCGATCATTGCAGGCACTTGCTCGCTTTGATCTGGATGGACGATAAATACGATTTCATAATGACGCATGTAAGCTCCTTTTGGACGGATTGAAAAATCGCCCACCTCGGCGTCAAGACGAGTGTGGGAAGAGGAAAACCAGCAATAATACTAGCAATTGCAACAAAACTCAATGCTTTCAGCCTCTGGGCGGGGGCCGGGTGTAAGTAAATGACTAAAGAGTGGTCGAATTGCATCAAATTGTCTTGCATTTGCACAAATACTGTACAAAAATACAGACTGTTGTTATGCACAGCATCGGCTGGCCGCACCAGCGCTGCCTTTGCTGTTTTTCCGAGCACTTCTACACCATTTTTTACGCCGAAACTACGCCATGATCAAATTGACCGCCCGTCAGCAGCAAATCCTCGATCTGATCAAGGACGCCATCGAAAACACCGGCTTCCCGCCGACGCGCGCCGAAATAGCGACCGAGCTCGGCTTCCGTTCGGCCAATGCGGCGGAGGAGCACCTGCAGGCGCTGGCGCGCAAGGGCGCCATCGTGATATCGGCCGGCACCTCGCGCGGCATCCGGCTTACCGAAAGCGCCAACCGCAGCCAGGGTACGCAACTGGCGCTGCCGCACCCGGCCCTGATGCAGCTCAGCCTGCCGCTGATCGGACGGGTCGCCGCAGGTTCGCCGATCCTGGCGCAAGAGCATATCCAGGCCAGCTACAACGTCGACCCTGCCCTGTTCAGCGCCAAACCGGATTACCTGCTGAAGGTGCGCGGCATGTCGATGCGCGACGCCGGCATCCTGGACGGCGACCTGCTGGCGGTCAAGAAAACCGACAGCGCCAGGAATGGCCAGATCGTGGTGGCCCGGCTGGGCGACGACGTCACGGTCAAGCGTTATCAAAAAACCGGCTCCACAATCCAGCTGCTGCCGGAAAATCCGGATTTCGAGCCTATCATCGTGACCGAGGATTTCGCCCTGGAAGGCCTGGCGGTCGGCCTGCTGCGTAGCTGGAACTAGAGCTCAGGAACGATCGAGGCGACGCCGCTTGCTCAGTATCTGGCTGGCGATGCCGCGCAGGATGTTAACTTCTTCGGTTTCCAGCTGGGTGCGTGAAAACAGCCGCTTCAGGCGCGGCATCAGCTTTTTCGGGCTGGCCGGATCGAGGAACTCAATTTCTACCAGAGCTTGTTCAAGGTGGGCAAACATGCCGTCGATATCGGCCAGGCTGGCGGCATTGCCCTGAAAACCTACCTCACCGCCCGTCGCCGGCGATAAATCCTCACCAGCCGCAACCCGGCATTCATAAGCCAGCACCTGCACCGCCTGCGCCAGGTTCAACGATGAATACTCCGGATTGGCGGGAATATTCAGCAGCACATTGCATTTTTCGACAATCTCGTTAGGCAAACCATAACGCTCGCTGCCGAATATGACCGCCGCATTCAAGCTGGCGTCGGCCGCCAACTGGGCCGCCAAGGCGCGCGGCGCAGTCAGGGGTGGGGAAAATTCGCGCAAGCGGGCGCTCAGGGCTGCGGCAAAGTTGCAGCCCTCCAGGGCCTGCTCCACGCTATCGACAATCCGTGCCGCCGCCAGGACATCCTGGGCGCCACTGGCAAATGCAACGGCTTCGTCACGCTGCAACACATCGGGAAAACGCGGATTGACCAGGATCAGCTCGGAAAATCCCATGGTTTTGATAGCGCGGGCAGCCGCGCCGACATTGCCGGGACTGCTGGTCTCGACCAGCACAAAGCGCAGCCGATTGAAAAGAGACGTGTTGGTTTTTGCCTGGTTCATTTAAAATAGCGCCATTACGCGGATTTCTTCGACTAAAAGTTGCTTATTTTTCGAAACTTATTTTTCGAAACTTATTCTTCTAAATACTACAGGAACATCCGCATCGTTCATTATTATCAATCATATAGGTGGTTCTGTTCCCGGTTGGCACAGTGCCGCCATTTTAACGGAACACTATCATGCATCCAATGCTCAATACGGCCATCAAGGCCGCCCGCAACGGCGCCAAGGTCATCTCGCGCGCCTCTTTCGACCTCGACCTGCTGAAAGTCACCAAAAAACAGCATAACGACTTTGTCACCGAAGTCGACCAGGCTGCAGAAGCGGCGATCATTGACGTATTGAAGAATGCCTACCCGGACCACGCCATCCTGGCCGAGGAATCCGGCGCTTCCGCCAACCTGCATGACGATAACGAAAACGTCTGGATCATCGATCCGCTCGACGGCACCACCAATTTCATCCACGGCTTCCCGCAATACTGCGTCTCGATCGCGCTGCAGCACCGTGGCCAGATCACCCAGGCTGTCGTGTACGACCCGACCCGCAACGACTTGTTCACCGCCACCAAGGGTTCCGGCGCCTACCTGAACGACAAGCGGATCCGCGTCGGCAAGCGCGACAAGATCGCCGATGCCCTGATCGGCACCGGTTTTCCTTTCCGCGAAACCGAAGGCCCGGCCATGGACGAATACATGAAAATGTTCCGCGTCATGACGCAAAGCTGCGCCGGCCTGCGCCGCCCGGGCGCCGCTGCCCTCGACCTGGCGTATGTCGCCGCCGGCCGCCTTGACGGTTTCTTTGAAAAGGGCTTGAAGCCTTGGGACATCGCCGCAGGCTCCTTGCTGATCAGCGAATCGGGCGGCATCGTCGGCGATTTCAGCGGCGAATCCGATTATTTGTACAAGGGCGATGTGCTGGCCGGCAGCCCGAAAGTATTTGCGCAGATGGTTGGCCTGCTGTCCCCGTACGCTACAAAATAAACCCCTGGATTTTTAATAATCTCCCTGGTTTTTAATAAACATCCTGGTTTTCCGGAGCAAGCAGAACCCTGCTCCGGGAAATCCAGGAAACACCGCTTTGTCATTTCAACTGCGCGGGCTAGCGACTACAATACATGCGCAACAGCGTGATTGGACAGCCCGAACGACCATTTCTCAACTCGCAGGAGAACCATATGGCAGTCAAACCAATTCCGGACGGATATTCTTCCGTCACTCCCTATCTGATTATCGACGGCGCCGCCGACGCCATCGCGTTTTACAAAAAAGCCTTCGATGCAGTGGAAATACTGCGCATGGATGGACCGGATAACAGAATCGGCCATGCGGAAATCAAGATCGGCGACTCTCACGTCATGCTGGCTGACGAATTCCCGGAGATGGACATCATCAGCCCGAAAAAGCTGGGCGGAGCCGGCGTCAGCATCATGCTCTACGTGGAAAATGTAGACGTGGTTTTCCCGCGGGCAATCGCCGCCGGCGGCACGCAGGTGCGGCCGCTGCAAGACCAGTTCTATGGCGACCGCTCCGGCACCCTGAAAGATCCGTTCGGCCATGTCTGGACGGTCGGCACGCATATCGCAGACTATTCGGAAGAAGAAATACGCGAGCGCGCTGCAGCCTCCATGAAGAACGCCAGCTGACCACAGTCGCCGGAGCCGCATTTCCACGACGCGATCCGCTTTGTTTCCCAGGCGGATCGCCGGCCGGCATTTTATGCTGCATCGCCTCACGAGACGCCGGAATTGCTTGCCTGTAGCGCGCCGTTGTTATACTCTGCGGCGACACAGCAAATTCTCCAGTCAAATACTGCTGTCAAGGACGTTATCGGGCCGAAGAGCAATTTCAAGCCCAGCTGACTCCAATCTCCTCTAATCCGTTTGCCTGCGACTGGCGCCTTGCAGAAGGCGACAGGCCGATACTATTCTATTGAGTTGTCATGTCTTTTTCTGAACTCGGCTTGTCCGAAGCCATCGTTCGTGCCGTAACCGAACACGGATACACTACCCCTACCCCGATCCAGACCCAGGCTATTCCTGCTGTACTGGCAGGCGGCGATTTGCTGGCCGGCGCCCAGACCGGCACCGGCAAGACCGCCGGCTTTACGCTGCCTGTGCTGCACCGCTTGTCGACTTCGGCCACCAACCCGACCGGCAGCCAACGCCCGATCCGCGCGCTGGTGCTGACGCCGACGCGCGAACTGGCGGCGCAAGTCGAGGAAAGCGTGCGCCTGTACGGCAAATACCTGAAGCTGACCTCGGCCGTGATTTTCGGCGGCGTCGGCATCAATCCGCAAATCAAGCTGCTCAAGCACGGCGTCGACATCCTGGTGTGTACCCCGGGCCGCCTGCTGGACCATATGCAGCAAGGCACCGTCAACCTGAGCCAGGTGGAAATCCTGATCCTGGATGAAGCCGACCGCATGCTGGACATGGGTTTTATCCGCGACATCAAGAAGATTCTCGCAGTGCTGCCGAAGAAACGCCAGAATCTGCTGTTCTCCGCCACGTTTTCGGACGAAATCAAGATCCTCGCCGACAACCTGCTGAATTCGCCGGCCATGATCGAAGTGGCGCGCCGCAATTCGACCGTCGAAGTGATCCAGCAAAAGATCCATCCGGTCGACCGCGACCGCAAGCACCCGCTGCTGGCGCACCTGATCAAGACGCACCAATGGTCGCAGGTGCTGGTGTTTACCCGCACCAAGCACGGCGCCAACAAGCTGGTCGAGCAGCTGGAAAAAGACGGCATCAGCGGCATGGCGATCCACGGCAACAAGAGCCAGTCGGCACGCACCCGCGCGCTGGCCGAGTTCAAGGACGGCAGCCTGCAGGTGCTGGTCGCAACCGACATCGCAGCACGCGGCATCGACATCGACCAGCTGCCGCACGTAGTCAACTATGACTTGCCTAACGTGCCCGAAGACTACGTCCACCGCATCGGCCGCACCGGCCGCGCCGGCGCTACCGGCGAAGCGGTATCGCTGGTATGCGTGGATGAACACCAGATGCTGAAAGACATCGAGAAGCTGATCAAGCGCGAATTGCCGAAGGAAGTGGTTGCCGGTTTTGAACCCGATCCGAACGCACGCGCCCAGCCGATACAGCTGCGCAGCGGCGGTGGCGGCGGCAATCGCGGTG
>NZ_JAQGLV010000034.1 GCF_028292705.1 Collimonas fungivorans
CCATCACCGTCTTTCCCAAGGGCGATTATGTCGAGCCGTACTTCGCGCTGACGGCCCTGCTGGCCGCGCATGGCCTCGGCCTCGACGTCGCTCCGGCGGCCTCGGCATTCGCCCACTGGCTGCTGCCTTTCCAGCAGGCCGACGGCCCCTTCCCGCGCATCTGCCGCAGCGGCGCGACGGACTGGCTGGCCTGCGGTCCGGCAGATGCCGATGACTCCCTCGACGCCCTCTGGTGCTTGCTGGCAGCGCGAGTCTTGCCGGCAGACCGCGTGCTGGCCGCCAGCTGCGCCAGGTCGTTGGCGCACCTGGCCAGCCTGTGGAACCCGGCGCAACAGACTTTCCGCGCGTTGCCTGGCGGTAGCGCTGCCTATTTTGCCGACAATGTCGAAGTGATAGGCGCCCTGCACCAGCTGCGCCGGCAACCGGCAACGGCGACCCGCTTCGCAGTCCAGCTGGCGGCATTGCCGAGCGCCGCCGGCATGCTCATAGGACTGCGGCGCAACTACGGCTACGATCCGGACGGCTCCCTTGAACCGCAACGCGCCAGCATGCCGCCGACGCCGCCCGGTTTCTATCCGAGCGCGGTGGCGCCGGTTTACCTGTGGCTGTACGACCTGCGCAGCGGAACCAGCGGCCAACGTTATTGGCGTGCCTGGATGGAACGCTACGGAAAACAATGGCTGGCCGGCGAAAGCGATCACTATCCATGGGGACTGATCGCCTGGGCCGGCTACCGGGCCGGCGATGCACCGACCGCACGCAGCTGGCTGAAAAACTGCGATGCCTGGCGCGCCGCCGGGCGCTGGAACGTTGTCGAGGAAGGCGTGCGCATCGGCCTGATCAATGCGCTGGACGGCAAGCCGTCATCATGAACGCCGCATATCGACCCGGGTTGGCCAGGATACTGCTGGCCTTGCTGGCCGGCGCCGTGATCGCCGCGGCGGCGGCCTGGATTTATCGCATCAGCCAGGTCAGCCCGGCGCAATGGCAAAGCGACCCCATCGCTCTGCTGCTGCCGGACGACATGTCGGATGCCAACCGGCTGTTTGCCGCGGCCTGGCTGGACGCCGCCGCGGAAGAAGGAATCCGCCTGCAAGCCATTACCGCATCGGCTTTCTCGCGGCACGGCTTGCAAGGCGAACGGCCGTTTGCCGGCGTGATCTTGCCGGACACCATCCATCGCCGCATCAGCACCGCCTTCGTCAACCAGGTCAGCCGCTTCGTGGAAAACGGCGGCGCCCTGATGCTGGTCGGCGACGCCGGCGTGCTGGACGAGAACGGCTACTATGCCGAACCGGCCTCGCGCCTTTCCGCGCTGGCCGGCACCGACTACGCGATGTACGGCAAGCTGCAGGAACGCATGTCGTTCAACCCGACCATCGCTGGCAGTCCGCAAATCATGCAAGCGCTGCATATCCCGCCGGGGCGCTGGATCAAGGATGGCGCGCAGGCGGTGCTCTCGGGCTACGGCGAAGACACGCTGCGCTATCCGGTGCTGCATACCGGCGACAGCTATGCCGGAACGGTGCGCATGCAAGCCGAAGGAAACACCGTGATCGCCGGCGAACATGCCTACGGCAAAGGGCAAGTGCTGTTCGTCAACCTGCCCCTGGGCTATCTGAAGTTGCGTACCGACGGCATTTTGATGCATGGTTTCCTGCACTACTTCGCGAACCGCATCATGGGCCAGCCGCAATTGTCGGCCGCTCCGGAAGCAATCGGCGGCCTGGTGCTGAACTGGCACTGCGACGCCAAGATCTGCATTCCGGCCATGGAGCAGCTGATCAAGGCCGGCGTATTCAAGCGCGGTCCGTTCAGCATCCATGTCACCGCCGGGCCGGACCAGCGCGCATTCGGCGACGGCCTCGGCGTCGACCTCAGCCGCAACCGGCCATTCCAGGCATTGCTGCAGTCCTTGCGCGACCAGGGCAATGAAATCGGCAGCCACGGCGGCTGGATACACGACTGGTTCGGCAAGAACCTGGCCGACGGCAACCAGGAACAAATGACGCCTTACCTGCAGCAAAACGCCGACGCCGTGGCGCGCCTGATCGGACACCGGCAAACCGAATACTCGGCACCTACCGGCAACCAGCCGGTCTGGGTCACCGACTGGCTTGACGGGCAGCAGGTGCTGGCTTACTACTTCACCGGCAATATCGGCCAGGGGCCGACCCACACCTACCGCGACGGCCGCCGCGATCCGCATATCTGGTCGTTCCCGGTGCAGACCTACGGCCACATCAGCACCATCGAAGAAGCCTATACCGAACATGTGCCGGAAAGCGAAATCAGCAGCTGGCTGACGTCGCTGGTGCAATTTACCGAGAATAGCGGGCAGATCAGGCTGATTTATTTCCACCCGCCAGGCGCCGTGCTGTATCCCGACGCCATCGACCAGCTGATGCTGGCCGCCGACGCCGCCGCAAAAAACGGACGCTTCCGCTGGCGCACCATGACGGATCTGGCGCGCTTCATGAATCGCCGGGAACAGACAATATGGAATATTTCTAATGACAATCACGCCGTAGTGGTCGATGCTGCCAATGCCGCCTCATTGAAACAGCAAACCTGGCTGTTCCCGGTTGCGCTGTATGCCGAACCGCGCATCACTGGCGGCAAGGCCAAGGTGGAACAGCGCGGCGACACCTGGGCCGTGATCGCCGCAGACGTGAGGCAACTTCGCATTTCAACGCCGTTGATAGAGAAAGCATCGCCTTGAATACAGCCGCCAAGAACCGTCGTTTGCCATGCTCGGATCGCCATGCGGCGCCGGCCGCCAGGACCGCCATGGCGGCATTGGGGCTGTCGCTCTGCTATGCCTCGGTTCCAGCCTGCGCGGCAACCGGCGAAAATCCCGGCATACTGGTGCCGCGCCTGCAGCACGAACGCCTGCTGTCGATCTACAGCGCGCCGGCGCAAGCGGCCGCGGCCGCTCCTGCTGTCGTTCCTACTGCTGCTCCTGCTGTCGTTCCTACTGCTGTTCCTGCTACCGCTCCTGCAGCGGCGCCGGCGGCTGATGCCCGACCTGCCGTGCTAGCGCTGGCCACCCCTGTCGACGCCGCGCCTATCCCGCTGATGCCGGCCGAGGCGCCTCCCGCCGCGGGGGCGGAATTGACACCCGAGCGCGCCGCCCTGGAACTGGTCGGCGGCGACGGCAGGATGAGTAACGGTTATGGGCATGCCCGCCTGATGTCGCTGCGCGGCACGGCGGTGACGTCGCTCGGCGTGGTGCAGGGAGAACTGACGCAGCAATCCCGCTTCGGGTTCAGCGGCAACTACGGCAATGTCTCGCTCACCCACGATTTGTCGAAAGACTACTACACCACTGTCGGCGTCGGCGTCGGCAACAGTCCGCTGTTTTCCAGCTGGCGCACCGATGCCACCGCTTACCGGAAATTCGGCAGCGAACGCCAGTATGTCGCCGGCATCGGCGGCTACTATGCCAAAGGCAATGAAAGCGCGCGCTCCGACAAGGGCTTGCTGTTCACCGGCATCGCCTACTTCAGCGGGCTGGTGGTGGAAGGCGGCGTGCGCCTGAACTGGGCCGATCCCGGCGCTATACTGGGCCCCAGCCAATACATCGCCGCCACCTTCGGCAATGACGACCGGCGCGCGATCATCGTTCGTTACGAGCACGCCAAGGAAACCTACAAGGTATTGCCGGGCGGCCCCGAGCTGGTCAATTTCAAAAGCGATACCGCCAGCATCCAGTGGCGCCAGAGGATCAGCCGCGACAGCATGCTGCTGGCGGCGCTGGAGTATTACCAGAGTCCGGTCTACGACCGGCTCTCGTTCAGCCTCGGCTGGCGCTGGAGCTTCAGATGAAACCGGCGCGGGACGCGGTAGCCGGAGACAAACCCGGCAAGACAAAAGTCCATGTCAAAACGCGCAGGGACGCTGCAATCAATCCTCGTTTCGCCGGCTTTGGCGGCCAGCTGATCCAGACCCACCGCGCCCTGCGCCGCCTGTCTTTTCCGCGCTCGCGCTGGATAGACGTGCTGCTGGTGCCGGCGCTGATTTTCTTTTGCACCCTGCTTGCCTGGCCTTTGATCGCGGACCTGTGGTCAGGAATCATCCGCTTCTGGGCCAGCAGCCTCGGCGACGGCATGATGCTGAAAGCCGACAAAACCTCGTTTCCCGGCATTCAATCCGTGCCTTACGCTTACGTCCAGGCCGCGCTGCCGACCCCAGTGCAATGGTGGACCGGCATGCTGGCCAGCATCGCGCTCCTGCTGGTCACCGCTTTGCTGCCGGCGCGCATGCTGCCGATCTCTTACACGCTGCGCGTGGTGGCCATGATCCAGCTGGCCAGCCAGTTCTATTTTTATTTCTGGGCGGCGGAATTCCCCTACCAGTCTGCATCCTCCATTTCCGCACTGACGCAGGCGTCGATGGTGTTGCTGCTGCTGACGCCCTGGATTTACGGCCTGCTGTACAACATTTTCGATTTCGGCATTCCCCGTAAGATCCTGCTGTCGCTGATGGCGGTGGTTTACCTGATCGTGCTGACGCCGTTCCAGTACACGTTTGCCGCCTGGGTGATGCTGCAATATTCGCTGCTCTGGCATCCCCTGATCTACCTGCTGGGATCCAGCCTGCTCCAGTTCGGCGCACTGGTCGGTTTTTATTCCTGGGCCATGAGCTGGGAACGGCGCGAATAGCATCAATGACGCGGCGCCGGCCCGGCGTGGCTTATACTGCGCGCAACGCGTATTGTTAATCTACAAGGATATCCATAATGAAAAAAACAGGAATGGCCAAGAGCGACGCCAAGAAGCTCATGGGGAAAATGGCCGCCCCGGGCGCTTCCGCTTTTGGCGGCGGCGATGCCGCAACGATCGATCGCCGCGAGCAGCGCAAGCGCGACCAGGCGGCAGGACTGGTGCCGTTTGCCGTCAAGTTGAACGGGGACCTGGTGCAACAGCTGCAGACGCTGGCAAAAGAACGTCAGCTTGACCTCAACCAGCTGGTGGCCGAGCTGCTGGCCAAGGGCCTGGCTGCCTGAGCAATCCGGCCGATAGCGGGACCAATATCGGGACCAACAGCGGGACCAATCCCGGCTGTCGATTAAAATATCGGTCCAGCAGGAGCCGCATCGTCATCAAGGCTTGATTTTATGACACGGCATTCCTGTGTTCCCGATACGGTAAATTGATGATTCTCCCAACTGCGAACCAAGAACCGGCATGCACGATAGGCAAGGAAGCGATTGACGCTGCGGAAAAGCACCTGCGCGACATTCTCTCCCTGGCGATCCAGCACGCGCCGCCGCACGCCGCCGTGGTGGTGTCGGACACGCGCTGCGAACTCGCCGTGGCGCTCACCGAAGCCTACCGGCGCTGCCTGCCTGCCGCCACCTTCATCGACTTCGACGCCGTCGCGCCGGAGGCCGTGCTGGCTGCGTTTGCCGCGCTTGAAGCGAACGACCTGGTGATCCTGGTCCAGTCCACCAATTTCCGCCTTGAGGCGTTCCGCATCCGCGTCGAACTGTTCAAGCGCGGCCTCAAGGTGATCGAGCACCCGCACCTGTCGCGCATGCCGGGCGCGCAAGCGCTGCATTACATCGCATCGCTGGCGTACGACCCTGGCTACTACCGCGGCGTCGGCTACGCCTTGAAAGCCCGCATCGACAAGGCCAGCATGGGCGTGGTCGACAGCGGCGGCGAACGCCTGATGTTTGCCTCGCGGTTCGAGCCGGCCAAGCTGAACATCGGCGACTACAGCGAGATGAACAACGTCGGCGGCCAGTTCCCGATCGGCGAAGTGTTCACCGAAGCGCAAGACCTGGAAGCGGTCAACGGGCGTGTGCGCATTTTTGTGTTCGGCGATACCTCGTTCCGGGTCAACCGGCCAGAGCAGCCGATCACGCTGGTGATCAGCAGAGGGCGGGTCAGCGAAGTGATCGATTCCACATCCGATTTCGACCAGGTGCTGGCCAATATCCGCGCCGACGAGGGCGAAGTGTGGCTGCGCGAGCTAGGCTTCGGCATGAACCGCGCGTTTTCGCGGGAACGGCTAGTGAGCGACATCGGCACGTATGAGCGCATGTGCGGCATCCACCTGTCGCTGGGCGCCAAGCATGGCGTCTACAGCAAACCCAACATCAAGCGCACCAGCGCCCGTTACCACATCGACGTGTTTGCGGTGACCGAGGCGGTCTACCTGGATGACGAACTGGTCTATCGCGACGGCGCCTGGCAGCTATCAGGGCATATATAAAGGGTAGAGGATATTTTCTTCGCGCGTGATGCGGTCCACCAGCACCTTGCCCAGGTTTTCGAATTCGGCCTTGAAATTCGAGCGCGCATCCGGCAGCGCCAGCCAGTCCTTGCCCTGGTACTTGTCGAAAAAATCAAACGCAACGCGGCCGATGCCATCCATTTCCCGTTTATAGGAACGATAGACATCGAGCAGGTTGGGCTCTTCGGCCAGGCTGCGCCGCATGTACGAGTACAGCTTGACGCCCTCGGTCAGCAAATGGCCGTACATCGCCATGCGCATTTCACGCAAGGTAGCCGGCACCGCATCCCAGGCGCCCGCGTTCATCCTGTTGGCCACCGAGGAGTACATCAGCAGCAGGGCCGCATGGTCGCCCTTGAGCTGGGGGATCAGCTTGTCGTCGTACTGGATCTGGTTGTTGGCGCTTTTAGCCGGCTGCAGCAGTTCTGCACGCTCGGCTATCGGCATTGTTTTTCTTGCTGGCGGCTGGGTGGCGGCCGGTCTGCTGGCAACTTCATGCGCCCCCTCGTCTTGCGTACTGGTTGCGGGTTTGTTGAAAATGGATTTCAGCCACATGGTTCGCCTCCCCAGTTCACAAAAAGATAACACTTGCTCGTTCTTATAATTGCCTATCCGCAACAATAATACATTAAATTCCACACGGAAATAGATTTCTTATTTGCAATTCACAGATATTTTTTACAACATCGACGCCCGGGGCCAGACAGTCATGTCCGGCCTCGGACGGCTAGGCGGCTACCGGTCAGGAAGGCGAGCGCTGCAGGGCGGCCAGCAAGCTGTCCCACAAGTGATGGCGTTCATCGATGGCGCGGATGCCGGCCTCCAGCACCTCGCGCAACTGGGCCGGATCGTTGCCGGTAATCTCGTCTATCATGCGCTGCGCGGCAGGGCCGTGATCGCCGGAATCGACCTCGATATGCCGCTCCAGGTAGAAGGTCAGCTCAGGCACGCTGGCCGGGTCGATGCGCCAGGTCTGCAGCAGGGCCTGGAACATGTCCGGGATCACATTTTCCCGTCCGTAAAAAAAGCTTCCCACCACCTGGTGCGTCTGGCCGTCCTTGCAGGTGCTGATGGTGGACGTCACGAAGCGCTGGATCGGCGCCACGGCTTCCGCCCGGCTGAGCGCGGCGGCAAGCGCATCGCCCTTCCTGATCATCGCCAGGAACTGTTCGATCTGCCGCGTCGAAGCGCCGATCTCTTTCATCGCCGACAGGTAAAGGTCAAAGTGCGTCATGGCGCCCTTGGGCGTCAGGTCCGACTCTTCGCCCAGCACGATCTCGTTGATCAGCCGCGCTGCGTGCGGGTTGGCCGGGGGATACCACGGCACGGCGGTGGTGGTCAGGTCCGCCTGCAGCCGCTTGACCAGCGACATGAAATCCCAGACGGCAAACACATGCCATTCCATGAACAGGCGCAGGTCTTTCTTGGTTCGTATGGCGGAAAAAACAGCATGATTTGTCAATGACTTGTGCTTGTCCTTGAGGATAAGTTGCAGTGATTCAACGGTCGTTGTCATGTCATCTCCACATTGGGTTACACACGGATGTGTGCAAAACGACAATGACAGATATATTGCCGTACGGCAATA
>NZ_JAQGLV010000049.1 GCF_028292705.1 Collimonas fungivorans
CCGCTGCTGGCGCAGCTCAAGAACCGCCAGCTGCGTGAGCGCCTCTATACTGCGTCCATCACGCGCGCCAACGGCGGCAGCGACGACAATGTCGCCGGCGTCGCCCAGATCATCAAACTGCGCGCCCAGCGCGCCGCACTGCTGGGCTATCCTAGCCACGCCGCCTATGAGCTGGAAGATGAAACCGCCGGCACGCCGGACGCCGTCAACCGCATGCTGGCCCAGCTGGCGCCGGCAGCTAGCGCCAACGCCCGCAAGGAAGCCGCCGCCATACAGCAGGTGATAGACCGCCAGGCCAAGGCCAGCCATACCAAGCCGTTCAAGCTGCAGCCGTGGGACTGGGCGTTTTACTCTGAACAGGTGCGCAAGTCGCGCTACAACTTCGACGAATCCCAGATCAAGCCTTACTTCGAATTGAACAATGTGCTGCAGAACGGCGTGTTCTACGCTGCCCAGCAGCTGTACGGCATCAGCTTCAAGGAACGCACCGACCTGCCGGTGTACCAGAAAGATGTGCGGGTATTCGAAGTGTTCGACCAGGACGGTTCGCCATTGGCCTTGTTCCTGTTCGATCCTTTCGCCCGCGACAACAAGCAGGGCGGCGCCTGGATGAACAGCTACGTTCCGCAATCGCGTCTGTTCGGGACCAAGCCGGTGGTGTCGAACAATATCAACATCGTCAAACCGCCGGCCGGCAAGCCGGTGCTGCTCACATTTGACGAAGTCAACACCATGTTCCACGAGTTCGGCCATGCCTTGCACGGCATGTTCTCCAGCGTCCAGTATCCGATGTTCTCCGGCGCCTCGGTGCCGCCGGATTTCGTCGAATACCCGTCGCAGTTCAATGAAATGTGGTCGCACAATCCGCAAGTCCTGGCCCACTACGCCAAGCACTACAAAACCGGCAAGCCGATGCCGCGGGCGCTGGTCAACAAGGTGCTGGCGGCGCGCAAGTTCAATGCCGGTTTCGAGACCTCGGAATACCTGGCGGCGGCCATGCTGGACCAGGCCTGGCATCAGCTGCCGGCAGGCCAGACGCCGGCCGCCAAGGATGTGATGGCGTTTGAAGCCAAAACCCTGCAGGCTGCCAGCAGCGGCGACGGTTATGTGGTGCCGCCGCGCTACCACACGCAATACTTCCAGCACATCTTCGCCAGCGGTTATGCCGCCGGTTATTACGCTTATATCTGGAGCGACGTGCTGGCCAAGGATACCGAGCACTGGATGGACACCCACGGCGGCCTGAAACGCGCCAACGGCGACCTGTTGCGCGCCAAGGTGCTGTCGCGCGGCTTCAGCGTCGACCCTAGCGCCCAGTTCAAGGACTTCTACGGACGCGGGCCGGAAGTCGAGCCTCTGCTGGAGGCGCGCGGCCTGACCGGCGTTGCCAAGTAACTGCAGACTGGATGTGAAAACGGGGCAGAAATTCTGCCCCGTTTTTTTTCGCCCGGAGAAAAGATATTACAAAGGCTCAAAGACTCCTGCAACCCGGTTTTTCTCCACCTTGTCCCACGCAAAAATCTTGCCGTTCATCGCCACGTACACACCGTGCGGCAAGGCTTGCGCGACGCCGCAAGCAAAGCCGAAATTGAACAAGGCGTCGGAGTTGGCAATCGAGTAGGGAATCATCGCGCCGGTCACCACGATCGTCTTTTCCAGCGCCGCCGCGCCCAGCACGGCGGCGGTCTCGCGCATGGTGTCGGTGCCGTGGATGATGACTATCGCCGCTTCCGCCGCATGCGTGCAGGAAGCCAGCACGCGCCGGCGGTCGATGTCTTGCATGTCGAGCGAATCGAGCAGCGGCAACTCTTCCAGCGCGATCTCGGTAGTGATGCGCGCGCGCTGGATCACCTGCGGCAGGTGGCTGGTAGCGAAAGTCAGTTTACCGGCGATCTCGTCGTAATGTTTATCGAAAGTGCCGCCGGTGGCGATGATGCGTAGAGCCATGAGTAAATATTCCTATGAAGCGATTCCTATGATCCGATTCCTATGAAGCAGCCGGGTCGTCCTTGGACGGCCGCCGGCCGCGACGCATGATCAGTGAAAACAGTATAAATAACACGATCAGCCCTGCCGCGCCTAGCCCCCATGGCAGTAAAGTCAGCACGGGCGACACCGGCCCGCCCTGGCGCTGCACCTTGACCTGCTCTGGCGTAATCGGCGGCGTATCGGCATGGCCGTACTGCTTGACCACGTAGTTGGCCAGCATGGCGACCTGGCCATCGTTGAGGTGGTCGGCAAAACCGGGCATGAAAGTCTGCTCGTCCTTGCCGCGGCGCTGCACGCCGTGGAGGATCACCATCAGCAGGTTGCCGGGATCGCGCGCGCCCACCACGCTGTTGCTGAACAGGGACGGGTAATAACCGCCGACCACGCCGCTGCCGCTGGCCGAGTGGCAGCTGGCGCAGTTGCCGCTGAACAGCTCGGCGCCGCTAGCGGCATTGCTGCTGACTGATACCGCCGCCACCCCGCGCAATTCAGCATCGTCATCCGCCGCCTGGCCCCAGGCGTAGCGCGGTTTCTTGTCGGCCGCATCGCTGATGGCCGGCACGCTGCGCAGGTAGGTGACGATCGCCTTCAGGTCAGGTTCGCTCAGGTATTGCAGGCTGTGCTCGATCGCTTCCGCCATGCCGCCGGCCGCGGACGCCTTGCCCGGCACCAGGCCGGTTTTCAGGTACTGGACGACTTCTTCGTCCTTCCAGCCGCCGATGCCGCTGATCGGATCGGGCGTGATGTTGAACGCGGTCCAGCCGCCCAGCTGGGCGCCGCCGAAGGAGCGCTTGAGGTCGACGCCCATGGTCAGGTTACGCGGGGTATGGCATTCCTGGCAGTGGGCCAGCCCTTCCACCAGGTAAGCACCGCGATTCCATTCGGGACTCTTGCCGGCGTCGTCCTTCCATTCGCCCGGCTTGAAGTTGAACAGGTTCCAGCCGGCCAGGATCCAGCGCTGGTTGAGCGGGAAGGGCAGCTTGTTTTCCAGGTTCTTTTGCGGAATCGGCGGCAGGCTGAACAGGTAGGCCTTGATCGCCAGCACGTCGTCGCGCGACAGCTTGGTGAAGGAAGCGTAAGGGAAGGCCGGATATAAATGCTTACCCTCGTCGTCGATGCCGTTGTGCAGGGCGCGGATGAAATCTTCATCGCTCCAGTTGCCGATGCCGGTCTCTTTGTCCGGCGTGATGTTGGGGCCGTAGATGGTGCCGAACGGCGTCGCCAGCGGATAACCGCCGGCGAACGGCTTGGCCGGATCGACCGTGTGGCAGGCGATGCAGTCGGCTGCCTTGGCCAGGTAAGCGCCGCGCGTGATCTGGTCGGCGTTTGGCGCCGCGGCCGGAGCAGCGGCGACGGCATTGGCCGCCGCGGCATCGGCTGCCACTGCAGCAGCGCCTTGCGCCAATCCGGCGGCCAGCACCATGCCAGCCATCCAGCGCGGGAAAGTGAGCTGAGAGCGGGCCGTCATAGCACTGTCCTCAAGGTGTCGGCGATGCGCAGGGACAGCGCCGCGATGGTCAGGGTGCAGTTCACCGTACCGGCCACCGGCATCACCGAACCGCTGGCGATGAACAGGTTTTCGTGGTCGTGCGAACGGCAATGGGCGTCGACCACCGAATCGCGCGGATCGCCGCCCATGATGGTGGCGCCCATGATGTGGTTGTTCGGCGCGAAATCGTCGTCGAACTTGATTTCGGTGCCGCCGAACATGGCGGCGATGCTGGCGTAGGCCTGGTGCGTCAGCACGGCGCTCTTCTGCACGTAGTCGTTGATCGCATAGGTGATCTCCGGCTGCGGAATGCCAAGCGCATCGCGCTTCTCGGTACTCGGCCGTATGCGGTTTTCCGGATCCGGCAAGATATCGTGGAAGCTGTTGATATTCACGGTGCGCGCCGCGCGGCGGCGGATTTCCTGGTTCAGCTTGACGCCTACCAGACCGTCTTTCAAGGCGGTCTGCGCAGCATGGTTGGTTTGCGCCATGTTATTCAGGTGCAGCTTCTTGGCGGCGTATTCGGAACGGAAAGCGCCGTCGCGCATGTCGACGATGGAGGTCATTTCTATCGGACCGCGCCCCGGCCACAAGTCTTCATTGGCAAGGAAGGTGACGCCGGTGCCGGGATGGTCCATCAGGTTGCGGCCGACCTGGTCGGAACTGTTGCCTACGCCTTTGCCATGCTTGTCGTCGGTCGACATCAGCATCAGTTTCGGGATCTCGATGCCGTTCGCAGCCAGCACGAAATACTTGCCGGTGACGCGGTGCGTGACGCCTTCCGGATCCTTGTAGTGGACGGCGCTGATGCGCTCCTTGGCATCCACTTCGATGCGGTACACCACGGCGTCGGGCAGGACCCTGGCGCCGGCTTTGTCCGCTTTCTCGTCGTGGATGATGCCGCTATACATGGCGGCGATCTGGCAGATCGGCATGCAGTTGTTGTTGCCGCAGCAGTTAGGCCGCTCATCGTAGGCGCGGCTGTTGCGCGCCACCGGTTCCGACACTACCTTGTGGCCGGCGCCGTTGACCACGGCGCTGAAGCGCTG
>NZ_JAQGLV010000066.1 GCF_028292705.1 Collimonas fungivorans
AACCTGGCCACAACTTCACGCTGAACGCCGCATTCAGCGATGTCGACGTCAGCCGTTACGACGCACTGCTGATCCCGGGCGGCCGCGCCCCCGAATACCTGCGCCTGAATCCGCGCGTGATCGAAATTGTCCAGCAGTTCCATGCTGCCGACAAGCCGATTGCGGCAGTCTGCCACGGCCCGCAGCTGCTGGCGGCGGCCGGCGTGCTGGAAGGAAAAACCTGTTCCGCCTATCCGGCTTGCGCGCCTGAAGTCAAACTGGCCGGCGGCAAATATGCGGAAATCGACGTCACCGCCGCCCATCGCGACGGCAACCTGGTGACGGCGCCGGCATGGCCCGCCCATCCGGCCTGGCTGGCGCTGTTCCTGGCTGCATTGGGAACCCGCATCGAGTTATGATGGATGTGATGCGGTTGGCCGCAAGGCCGGCCGCTCACTGCGACTGTTCAAGAAAAGAGGTGTCCGATGTGTCAGATTTATGCCCAGGCCGATCCCATCCTGTACGAATCGCGCGCCCGCTCGGTGCGCATCATGGGCGTCATCACCACCATCAAGCTGGAAAACCTGTTCTGGCAAACCCTGGCGGAACTGGCGGCGGACAACGACCTGACCACCAACCAGCTGATCGCCAAGCTGCACGACGAAGTTACTACGCACTTGGGCGAGGCCAGCAATTTCGCCTCTTTCCTGCGCGTCACCTGCCTGCGCTACCAGGCCCTGAGAGCCCACGCTGGATTCGAATCGAAAGCAGTCAGCGCCGCCACCAAGATCAACGCTGCTGCATAAAAGTCAGCCTGCGGTCGACAACTTCAAGCCGATCAGGCCGAGCACGATCAGGCCGACGCTGGCGATGCGCGCCAGGCTGGCTGCTTCACCCAGCAGCACGATGCCGGCGATGAAAGAGCCGACCGCGCCGATGCCGGTCCATACCGCGTAGGCGGTGCCCAGCGGCAAAGTGCGCATCGCCAACGCCAGCAGCCAGATGCTGATGGCCATGCCGGCCACCGTGATCACGGACGGCCACAGGCGGCTGAACCCTTCGGAATATTTGAGGCCGACGGCCCAGACGATTTCGGCCAGGCCGGCAAGAAAGAGAATGATCCAGGCCACGCGACCTCCAGAAAAATGGGGTCGTCCCCGGACAATGATGCAGCGCCGGGTCGTCCCGGCGCCGAGGTGAAAACAGCAACATTATAGGGCGTCTTGCTGCTACCCTGTCCTTTCCGATTTTCTTCCATTGCGCGCAATGATAAAAACCTTTGGCCTGTTCCTGCTGACCGCCGTCGCCGAACTGCTGGGCTGCTACCTGCCGATGTTATGGCTCAACAACAAGGGCCCGGCCTGGCTGTTGCTGCCGGCAGCAATCAGCCTCACCGTTTTCGTCTGGCTGCTGACGCTGCATCCCGCCGCCAGCGGCCGCGTGTATGCCGCCTACGGCGCGGTCTACATCGCCACTGCGATTTTCTGGCTATGGGGCGTCGACGGCATCACGCCAAGATGGACCGACCTGCTGGGCGCCGGACTGGCGCTGGCAGGCGCGGCAGTGATCGCCGCCGGCGCCCGCGCCTGAACGCAGCCGATCAGTGCACGCCGATCCATCCCAGGCCGGCGGCAAACACCAGGTACAGCAAGCCAAACATCGCCAGCCGGCCGCCGCTCAGCATGCCCTTGCGCAGCAGCACGTATAAACCGAACATCGACATCATCGTCACCGCCGCCGCCCACACCAGCGCCGGGCTCAGCATCCATGGCGTAAAGATCAGCACCAGCGCGGTCGGGATCGTCGCCTGGATCATCATGGCGCCGCTGATATTGCTCAAGGCCAGGTTCTGCTTGCCCTGCCTGACCCAGATCACTGCATTCAGGATTTCCGGCAGCTCGGTAGCGATCGGACTCAGCAGCAGCGCAGCCAGTTGCGGCGAGATGCCCAGCCATGGCGCAATATCGCCCAGCTGGCGCACGAACAACTGCGAACTGAGGAAAATCACCACCAGCGCCACCAGCGTCTGCAGCAGGGCCCAGCCGATGCCCGGCTGGATATCGTGCGGCCGGAATTTCAAGGGTTCCAGGTCGTGTATCTCAGCGTCGGCATCTTCTTCCTTGCGCATCTCGCCCCAGATATACACACCGTAGGCCAGCAGGAAAAATACGCCCAGCCAGGGCTTGATCGCAAACGCCACCAGCCCCAGGCCGACCTTGACCACGAATATCCCGATGAACCAGGCCTGGTCCCGGCTCAGCCGTTGCGCGGCGCTGGCCGACAGCAGGATGCCGCCGATTTTCTTGCGGTTCAGGATGAACATCAGGCCCACCACCGCATACGCGATAGTTGCCAGCACCAGCGGCCCGCCCAGCGCCGCGCCGACGCCGATTTCCCGGTGCGCGGCATCGCGCCCGAACACCACGGCGACAAACGTCACCACGCTTTCCGGCAAAGCCGTGCCGAACGCTGCCAGCACGGTGCCTACCGCGCTTTGCGCGATGCCGAGCCGGCGCCCGACCCATTCGATGCTGTTGACGAAATATTCACAGGAAAGATAGATCACCACGGCCGAACCGAGCAATAGAGCGAAGCTGAGTATCATGCACACGCTCCCGCCAGACAGGCCATGGCAGCAGACGAGAAAACAAACGAGGAAAGAAGCGGCTTAGCAAAACTGGCTGTGGCAGCACGTTGGCGCTGCCATTGGCGGTAAATAAGCATTTGGACATCCTGAGGGCCGGGCACTGACGAATGGCGCAACGCCTTCGCCCGGCCGGGTAAAGGGAAGCACCATAGGTCTTGCCAAACCGTGCGGTCGCGCATGCCATGGCGTAAATTGGATACAGCGCCAAGTATGTTGACATGCGCTCTTCGAAAGACTCGAAGGCGGCTACTCCCCTAAGGAGCCGCAATTTTATCACTGAAATATTGCCAGCGGCAATGATAGCCGCAGCATCCTCAAACATTCTCCTGCGCAACAAGCCTGGCTAACAAACGGCTTGGATAACGGATAACAGGCGCAAAAGAGATAAAATGGCGGCTTATTTGTAACGGAGCACATTTTTATGAAATGGGCAGTAGTCAGTATTTTTATTCTGTCGGTGTTGTACGTCCACTTTCGCGGCAAGGCGCGCCTGCCGTTTTTCCGGCAACTGTTCGACCATTCGTCGATCATGGCCCCGCTCAACATCTTCATGTACATGTTTTCCAAGGTGCCGACCAACACGCCCTACCTGCCGACCAGCACCTTCGCCGATTTGAAGATCCTGGAAGACAACTGGGAAACCATACGCGACGAAGCCAAGGGCCTGATCGGCCTGGAAAAAATCCGCGCCGCGGAAAAGAACGACGATGCCGGCTTCAACTCTTTCTTCAAGGCCGGCTGGAAACGCTTTTACCTGAAATGGTACGACGCCAGCCATCCCTCGGCCGAGCAGTTCTGTCCCAAGACCGTGGCCCTGCTGCGCCGCACACCAAGCGTCAAGGCCGCGATGTTTGCCGAACTCGCGCCCGGCGGCACCCTCAACCCGCACCGCGATCCGTTCGCCGGTTCGCTGCGCTATCACCTGGGCCTGGTCACGCCCAACGACGACCGCTGCTTCATCGAAGTCAACCAGCAGCGCTACAGCTGGCGCGACGGCCAGGGCGTGGTGTTCGACGAAACATTCATCCACTGGGCGCAGAACGGCTGCGACAGCAACCGCATCATCATCTTCTGCGATATCGAACGGCCGATGCGCTACCGCTGGGCGCAGGCGATCAACCGCTGGCTGGGACGCCATATGATGAGCGCGGCGGCGTCGCCCAACGAAACCGGCGACGAAACCGGCGGCATCAACAAGCTGTTCCGTTTTGTCTGGGCCGCCGGCCAATACCGGCGCGCACTGAAGAAATTCAGCAAGCCGCTGTATATGTGCATCAAGTTCGGCCTGATCATCGGCGTGGTGCTGGCCATCATTTATCTCTGAACCGCCGCAGTTAGCGAACATTTGACCAAGCCGCCTCCGGGCGGCTTTTTCATGTCCGGTACATGGTGCGCGCATGTTGCGTTGCGGTAACAATGTTTGATTTTCACAGGTAGACTACGGGTTCTACTTTGCACAAGGAAAATCCATGATGACTCGTTCGCTGATTGCCACAGCCGTCCTATCACTCGCCGCCTGCGCCACCGGTCCATCGATCGCACAGGACAGAGGCAGCGACGGCCTCGCCGAATCGAATGCGCAGAATCGCCCGGTCAAGGTCATGATCATCACCATGTTCGGTCCCGAAGGCCAGGCCTGGCTGGACCGCCTCGGCCCCTGGAAAACCGTTGCCGTGCCGGGCCTGTCGCCCGACTATCCGAACGTTAACTGCAACAAGCAGGATGTCTGCGTAATCACCACCGGCATGGGCTACGCCAATGCCTCGGCATCGATCATGGCGCTGACGTTCTCGTCGCGCTTCGACCTGCGCCACACCTACTTCCTGATCTCCGGCATTGCCGGCGTCGATCCGGCGCGCGGCACCGTCGGTTCGGCCGCCTGGGCCAAATACCTGGTCGATTTCGGCATCCAGTGGGAAATCGATGCGCGCGAAATCCCGGCCGGCTGGAAGACCGGCTACCTCGGCATCAACACCAAGAGCCCCACCGAAAAACCGCCGCTCGACTATCGCAACGAAGTATTCCAGCTGAATCCGAAACTGGCCGACGCCGCGTTTGCTTTGTCGCGCAATGTCGTGCTGGCCGACAGCGCGCAGGCGCAGGTAGCGCGCTCCAAGTTCAGCTATGCGCCGGCCAACCAGCCGCCATCGGTAGTCCAGTGCGACATCGCTTCCGGCAACACCTGGTGGTCAGGCACGCTGCTGGGCGAACGCGCGCGCGAATGGACCAAGATCCTGACCGACAACAAGGGTGTGTATTGCATGACGGCGCAGGAAGACAATGCAACCTTTGAGGCGTTGAAGCGCGCTTCTAGCATCAAGCGGGTCGACCTGAACCGCGTGGCGGCTTTGCGCACCGGGTCGGATTTCGATAGGCCTTACCAGGGGCAGACCAGCGCCGACAACCTGCTCAACTATGCGGACCAGGGCGGCTTCGTGCCGGCTACCGAGAACCTGTATCGGGCGGGGAATCCGTTGGTGCAGGATATCGTGACGCATTGGGGTGAGTGGCGGGACGGCGTGCCGCATCGGTGAGTGTTATCTGTTTACTGATCAAGCCGCCTCTGGCGGCTTTTTTTCTGCCCGGACAGTTGATCCATGCCGTCGGAGCGATCGAATCAAGCCACGCTCAATTCAATGTGCTTTCCAAGCGCACTCATTGCATCGGAAATTCTGTCGATCTTGGTCGTGTGGTGCAGATCAATCAGACGGTTTACTTCCTGTTTCGTTGTATCCATGCGAAGAGCCAGATCAGTCGGCCGTATATGTTGCGCCAGCATTTCATTGAGCAGCAGAACCTTGGCTGAAACACTCAGCGGAATATCTACCAGAATCTCCCCTTTTTTTGCCTTGGATGGCAACGGCACCTTGCGCTTGTCCTCGAAATAAAAATCCATGGCGCTTAGCAATACGTCGGCCGCCATGTCGAGCGCTTCGAATTTATCATCGCCTTGGCTAATGGCCTCGGGTATGTCGCGGAAAGTAACGACAAAACCACCGTCAGGATCTGGTGTGAGTGTTGCTGGGTATTTCATCATGTCCTCGCGAGGCGTATCAAATTCTGGTTGCACAATCCACAGCTTAAAACGCAGTTGCGGTGCAATTCGGCAGTCACCAAAACATCTTCCAGATCCGTTTCATTTCAAATTGAGCTGCTTTTTCACACCTTCAACAAGCCCTGTCTTGAGCTCCTTGTTCGGGTGCCTTGGCAGGTGGGATTGTTTGCCGTGCAAATAGACTTTTATGTGTTTCGATCCGTCCTTGAAAGTCGCTCCCTGTTGCGTCAACCACCTTACAAATTCACTTTGCTTCACCGCACATCCTTTGCTCGCCTCAGCGAGTTCAATATAACCAAAATTGCTTACCAAGACAAGATAAACGTAAGCAATTTTGCCTACTCACTCGCTATTGAAGTGATCGCTGCGAAGCGTGCTTAGTGAGCATGAATAAAATATCGAGGTCATTTTAGTTTTTGGTACTGGGAACGTCTCTAGCCGAAAGACTTAAAAAAGCTGGATTAGAAGTAAATTTTCCCTATCAAGCCCACACGCAATTCCGAAACCGTTTTCAGACATTTGCCTCTATCGCACAAGTCAAATATTCATGACATTCAGGTACTCGAAATCCTTTGAGTTTCAGCTACCCCTCATGAATCGCCAATGTACAAAAATACACAAAATTATCATTAAATTGTGTAGTTTTGTGTATAATAATATGAACAGCACACACATCATCAAGTAACTGAAAGCGGCCGGGTGGAAGCATATTTCCACCCGTGGCAGCCATCACAAATACCGCCATCCCGTTACCGGCAAATCGGTAATTGTTCCGCATCCGAAGAAAGACCTGGCCCTGGGAACAGCCGAGAGCATCCTGAAACTCGCTGGACTGAAATGAGGACAAAATGTTATATCCGCTTTATGTATGGAAGGACAAAGATAGCGCTTATGGCGCCCGCTTCCCGGATCTGCCCGGCGTCTTTACCGCCGTCGACGAGTTGAATGATCTTCCGGCAATGGCGCAGGAAGCTGCGGAAACCATGTACGAGGGGGAAGTGCATATTCCCGAGGCGTCCTCCATCGAGAAATGGAAAGACGCAGCGGACTATGCTGGCGGTTTCTGGATGCTGGTCAATATCGATCGTTCGAAAATCAATACCAAGCCCGTGCGGCTCAACATCTCCTTACCGGAAAACCTTTTGCGGGACATCGATGCTTTCGCCAAATCGCATCAACTGACTCGATCCGGATTCCTGGCCCAGGCTGCGCTGAAAGCGATGGCGCAATAAATTCTGCGGGCAGTTGGCGCCCTTCGCGACGTCCTCTTGATGCCAATCCATTCGGCTTGCATAGTCCAAGTTCGAAACTGGAATATGAGCAAAATACCAATACTATTTAGTACTGAAGATCTAAGATATCGCCAAAAATATGGTTTAGAATTGCCTTTCGGAATTATTCTCCATCGATATCCGATGTGCCATGGACGCCCGATATCTGTTGAGCAGCCCTGCATTTATGCCACATGTTCCACTTGATGGACTTCCAGTTTCACTCCGCTTGCGAGCGGAGCCAGCAGCGTCAACCTAGGCTTCATTTTTTCACTAAGGGGCAAAACCATGGCAATCGACGTATATCTGCAAATTGACGGCATCAAAGGGGAATCCACCGACGACATCCATAAGGACTGGATCGAGTGCAAATCGGTGCAATGGGAAGTGCTGCAGCCGAAATCGGCCACTGCCTCCACCGCGGGCGGCCATACCGCCGAGCGTTGCGAGCACAAGGATATCGTGATCACCAAGCTGGCCGACCTGGCTTCGCCGCTGCTGCTGCAAAACTGCTCATCGGGCAAGACTATTCCGAAAGCGAAGTTCGAATTCCTGCGCGCCGACGGCAAGGGCGAACGCATCCGATACTTTGAGATCGAGCTGGAAAACCTGCTGATTTCCGATGTCGCGCCGTCCGTCACGGAAGGCAGTGTGCTGAGCGAAACCGTCAGCCTGAAGTACTCCAAGGTCAAATGGAAATATACCCAGCAAAAAATCGCCGGCGGCTCGGGCGGCAACACTTCGGGCGGTTGGGATCTGTCGACCAACAAGGTCGCGTAATTTCGCTGCACAAACAAAAAGAGCCGTGGCTGCCACGGCTCTTTTTTTAACCCCTGTTTTCCTGTCAGCCGCGCGCCGGCAATATCTTGCCGCTGACTGCGCCGAAGCCGACACGGTAACCGTCGCCCTGGCACCAGCCTGTCATACCCACTTCATCGCCGTCCTGGATAAAACTGCGCTGCACGCCGTCCGCCAGGGCCAGCGGATTCTTGCCGTTCCAGGTCAGCTCCAGCAGGCTGCCGAACGATTCCGGCGTGCTGCCGCTGATGGTGCCTGAGCCCATCAGGTCGCCGATGCGGGTGTTGCAGCCGGAGACCGTGTGGTGCGCCAGTTGCTGCACCATGGTCCAGTACATGGCTTTGAAATTGGTGCGGCAGATGGTTTGCGCTGCCGCGGTTTCAGCCGGCTTGAGCGAGACTTCCAGCGTGATGTCGTAGCCATTCTTGCCGCTCTGCTGCAGGTAAGGCAACGGCTGAGGCTGCTGCGCCGGGCTGGCGACACGAAATGGTTCCAGCGCATCTAGCATGACTACCCATGGTGAAATGGAAGTGGCGAACGATTTACTGTTGAACGGCCCGAGCGGCACGTATTCCCATTGCTGCAGGTCGCGCGCGCTCCAATCGTTGAGCAGGACCATGCCGAAGATATGCTGTTCCGCATTGGCGATGTCGATCGGTTCGCCCAGTGCATTCGGCTGGCCGATGATGAAGCCGGTTTCCAGTTCGAAATCGAGCTTGCGGCAGGCGCCGAAGATGGGCGCATCGGCGTCCGGCAGTTTCAGCTGGCCCATCGGCCGCTGCAGCGGCGTGCCGCTGACCATCACCGAGCTGGCGCGACCGTTGTAGCCGATCGGGATGTGCAGCCAGTTCGGCAATAGTGCATTGGCCGGGTCGCGGAACATGGAGCCGACGTTGGTGGCGTGTTCTTTCGACGAATAGAAATCGGTGTAGCCGGGAATGTCCAGCGGCAG
>NZ_JAQGLV010000075.1 GCF_028292705.1 Collimonas fungivorans
CGGCAACCACTGCGGCGTGACCGCGCGCCAATAAAAAATCCCGATTTCTTGTATCCTGATATGCGTGTTGTTAACCGGGCGCAGTGCAGCGCCCATGGGCAGGCGTATCTTAGGAGATGGTGTTGGCTCAGATCAAAATCCCGGCCGTGTACATGCGCGGCGGCACCAGCAAAGGCGTGTTCTTCTGTAAGGACTGGCTGCCGGACGATCCGGCTGTACGCGACCGCGTATTGCTGCGCGTGATGGGCAGCCCAGATCCCTACGGCCAGCAAATCGACGGCATGGGAGGCGCTACCTCGAGCACCAGCAAGGTCGTGCTGGTCAGCCGGTCTGCCCGTGCGGATTGCGATGTCGACTACCTGTTCGGCCAGGTGGCAATCGACAAGGCGATGATTGACTGGTCAGGCAATTGCGGCAACCTGACGGCCGCGGTCGGGCCGTTCGCGATTGCGCAAGGTTTGCTGGATGCTCCGCGCGACGGCATCGCTGTCGTCCGTATCTGGCAGGCGAACATTCACGCGAAGATCGTCGCCCATGTCCCGATGCAGGACGGCGCAGTGATGGAGGACGGCGATTTTGAGTTGGACGGCGTCACCTTCCCGACGGCCGAGATCAAGATCGAGTTCCTGGACCCGAGCGGCGAAGGCGATGAAGGCGGCGCAGGAGGCATGTTTCCGAGCGGGTCGCCGCTCGACCTGCTGGATGTGCCCGGCGTAGGTGCGGTCGAACTGACCATGATCAATGCCGGTAACCCGGCTATCTTCGTCGATGCGGCAACGCTCGGACTGACGGGCAACGAATTGCAGCGCGACGTCAACGGTAATCCCGGGCTGCTGCGGAAAGCGGAAGCGATCCGCGCCCACGCCGCGGTGCGGATGGGGCTGGCAAAGACAGCCGAGGAAGCAAGCCAGCTGCGGCCGCACACGCCCAAACTGGCTTTTGTGGCAAAACCTTCCGCCTATGTGGCGTCGAACGGCAAGCATATCGATCCTGCCGCGCTCGATATCAATGCGCGCATATTTTCGATGGGAAAACTGCATCACGCCATGACAGGAACCGGAGCGATAGCGATCGCCGTCGCCGCCGCGATTCCCGGCACCGTCGTCAATCGCCTGATGACGCAGCAGGCGAATGGCAAGGTCCGCTTCGGCCATCCTTCCGGCAGCCTGGTTGTCGGCGCCGAGGCAGAGCAGCGCGACGGCGCCTGGGTAGTGACCAAGGCGGTCATGAGCCGCAGTGCGCGCCGGCTGATGGAAGGAACCGTGCTTGTGCCGTCTGCGGTTTTCCCGGCTGGTTTTTAAATGCCGGTTTTATGCGCAGTAAATAACAACCGAAGCCCGAGAGCCGCTATGGCGCCGGCGGCGACGCGGTCGATCCACGTCTTGGCGCGCAGATAAAGTTCGCGCGGCCGTTTGCTGGAAAAACACAAGGCAACCACCGTATACCAGCCGGCTTCGACCGCAAAAACCAGCGGCGGCAGGGCGAAGTAACACCAAAGGGGCGGATGCTGGGGCAGCAGGGCGGCGAAGATGCTGCCATAGGCGACGGCGGTCTTCGGGTTGCTCAATTGCGTGCTGAGGCCGACCCAGAACGATTTACGCACATTGCCCGCGTTTGCCGCCTGGGCGCTGTCAAGGGCAAGCGGAGCCGCCGCCCCGCGCCAGATTTTGGACGCCAGGTAAATCAGATACAGGCCGCCGGCTATCTTAAGCCCCATATACAGCCATCCCACGGTTGCCAGCAAGGTATACAGCCCGACCAGCGCGACGCCGCTGAAGAAAACGCCGCCGATCCCCATGGCGACGGCCGTGGCCAAGCCATCGCGGCGCGACAGGCCGATAGAATGCCTGGCAACAATGACAAAACTCGGGCCCGGGCTCATCGCCCCGATTAATAGCGCTGCGAGAATGGCTAGGATGGCGGCTGACGGGCTCATTGGGGTATCTCCTTAAGGTGACGGCAGGAATTCCAGATCAATGAAAATATACACTTCCTGCTCAATCGGTGCTGTAACTTGAGATGTCGGGCGGACCGGTGAGCGGGTGAGTACATATATTTCCCTTGATTTTTTTGATGGATGCAAAGATATTCTGAATTCGTCCAACGAAATGGCTTCTATGCAAACTCTTCCCCTACGCCTGAATCCTGGACAGGACTTGCGCAGCACTCTTGAATCGGTGCTGGCCGAACACAGCGTCAGCGCGGCCTTCGTACTCCAGGGTATTGGCAGCTTATCCGTGGCGCAGCTGCGGTTTGCCGGGGCGCAGCAGGCGATTGAATTTCGCGGTGACCTGGAAATACTGACTCTCGCCGGATCGCTTTCGCCCGACGGTGTCCATCTCCATATGACTGTCTCCGATGCAGAAGGCCGCGTGCTGGGCGGCCATGTGGCTGCTGGCTGCATTGTCAGAACGACGGCCGAGGTGTTGCTGGCGCTGCTGCCGGGGTATGGCTTTGCCCGTGAAGCGGATGTGGTTTCGGGTTTCAATGAGTTGGTGATACGGCGGCAATCACATCCGGATGGCGCTTGATCCTAAATGGATATCGACTAATATTTTCAAAGAATTACGCGTTCATTTTTTGAAAAATTCATTCGTTGTGCGGCAGCGGATAAAATGCCGCTTGTCTTCACTTGACCGGACTACACCCATGAATATTTTCCTCCGCCGGCTGTTGCCGTGTCTCGTTGCTTGTTCATTGCACGCAATGCCAGCCAGCGCCGATACTACCGTGCGCTCATTGGGCGAGGTGCGTAGCGCCATCAAGACCGCCGACGCGCCAGCACCAGACGGGTTCGGCCAGCAGCTGCCGGGCGGCTTCACGAAAGATTTCCTGGCCTTGCAACTCGCGCCGGGACGCGATCCGAAGCGCCTGGTGCTGGCCGGTGCAAAACCGTGGCCGCAGCGGCCAGGCATGTATGTGGGTGTGGTATGCCTGACGGCATCGCCTGGGCACGCAGCCATCGCTCTGAGATATCCGGTGGGTGATTGCGCGGGGTTTGACGATGGTACAGATAACGAGATCTGGTTCGGTGTGTTCGAGCGTGGCGCTGACAATGTGCCGCGGCTTATGGCCCGCACCGATGTGCCTGTCGCGGTTCCGACTGACTGGAGTACGGCCGGCAACATCGATGTGCCGCCAACCATTGGCTCCGGAGACGACAAAGGAGCAGTTGTGGGCTTGCCGCAGAACTGGCAGCGTTTTGACCTGGCGCCTTATCTGTTGCGAGACGGTGATTATGCCTTCGGCGTGAGGGCAGGATGGTTCGAGAGCTACGCCGGCGGTGGCGCCTCGTTTGAAGCGCTGTATCTTTTTCACATTGACGGCAAGTCGCTGCGCGTCGTATTTGCGCAGCCTATGATGTTCGACCAGACGATTGCCGGCGAGTGGCACAAGGACGGGACCCGCAGCCACGATGTGTCGAGTAGCAGCAACTCTCTCGTGGTCCTGTCTGGTGTTACCGACGGCTTTCACGATCTGCAATTGCGCGAGAAGGGCGGGAAGTCGCGGCAGACATTCCAGTGGTCGAAGGAAATGAAGTCTTATCAGCCGCAGTAATGCGATGTCGCCGCTATGAACTGGGCGTTTTTTGCGAACGTTTTTTGCGAAACATAACAAAAAGGCCCTCATTGCTGAGAGCCTTTTGTTTTGTGGTGCCCGAGGCCGGACTTGAACCGGCACACCCTTACGAGCGAGAGATTTTAAGTCTCTTGTGTCTACCGATTTCACCACTCGGGCAATTCTGCGGCTTCGAAGAAACGCGCAAAACATGCATCAACAGCAACTGCCTGCGATACGGGACAGGGCCGCATTCTAACAGGTTCTCATTGCCAAGACCACCTGTCATCCATCCGCATCAGCGCAGGCGGCCTAGTTCACGAAACGTACATCGGAAGCGGCAATC
>NZ_JAQGLV010000087.1 GCF_028292705.1 Collimonas fungivorans
TACCTGGATGTTGAAAAACACTAGAAAAGCTGTAATTTTTGCAATAGTATCGATTTGATTATCTATCTTTTTACGCCGGATTCTGTACTATGCCGCCTTGACCTCGAACGCGCGCAGACCGTCAGGCATAAAAATCAACGACAACGAAGGAGACCATGAAATGAATGAATTCCAGCCTAGCGCCATAGGCAACGCAGTCCGGCTTTAATGGATTTTTAGTGGGAAACAGAAACTATTGATCGCATATCTGCTTACCGGCAGAGAACTGCGATGTCATCGGAGATGACGCTGTTTTGTGATCAGGATAAGCAATCTTGACCGCAGACAGAAAATAACCACTTGCTCAAAAGGCATAAAAAAATGATCCGTAAAATGTCGAATTTCGTCCAGCTCAAACATCTGTTCGTAGCGCCCATGCTGGCGCTCGCCGCCGTCGCCGGCAGCGCCGAAGCCAACCCGGCCGATCCAACCAAAGTGATAAGAACCGCATTCGAAGCCGCAGACGATGGCTTCGACATGGCGCGCACCCAGAATTTCTATTCCGGCTGGGTCAGCGAAGTCATCTTCGAACCCCTGGTCACCTATGATTACCTTGCGCGTCCGGCCAAGCTGGTGCCCAAGACGGTGGAAGCGATGCCGGAAATCAGCGAGGATGGCAAGACCTATACCTTCCACATCAAGAAGGGTATTTATTTCTCCCCCGACCCGGCTTTCAAAGGGGTACGCAGGGAATTGACCGCCGAAGACTACATTTACACGTTCAAGCGCGTGCTTGATCCGAAAAACCGCTCGCCGTCCGCCAATTTCCTGGCGGGCAAGATTGCAGGCCTCGACGAGCTGGCTGCACAAGCTCAAAAAACCGGCCATTTCAACTATGAAGCGCCGCTAGCCGGCTTGCAGGCGCCAGACCGCTACACCCTCAAGGTCGTCCTCAACGCCAAGGACTACAACTTCCTGAATGTGGTCGCTTACAGCGCCTTTGGCGCCATGGCGCACGAGGTGGTCGATGCCTATGGCCAGCAAACCGGCCAGCACCCGGTGGGAACCGGCGCCTACATGATGGAGCAGTATGTCCCGCGCAGCAAAATCGTCCTGGTCGCCAACCCTGAGTTCCGCGGGTATACCTGGGACTTCAAGCCCTCTGCCGACGCCATCGACAAGCAGGTGATCAAGGATATGCAAGGCAAGAAAATGCCGCAGATCGGCAGGGTCGAAGTCAGCATCATCGAAGAAAACCAGTCGCGCTGGCTGGCGTTCCAGGGCAAGCAGATCGATTTCGACAAGATGCCCGATACCGCGGCGCTCAGCGTGCTGGACGGCGACAAACTCAAGCCCGCCTATGCTGAACAAGGCATCCAGCTGCAACGCGTAGTCGACACCGGGATTACTTACACTGTCCTGAACATGAAAGACCCCGTCATAGGCGGCTACAGCAACGAAAAAATTGCATTGCGGCGTGCCATAGCGATGGCATACAACAACAGGGAAGAAGCCTCTTTATTGCGCAATGGCCAGGCCATGAAACTGGAAATGATCATTGCGCCAGGCGTCGGCGGCTATGATCCGGCGTACCGGACCAGCATCGATTACGATCCCGTGCTGGCCAATAAACTGCTCGATCATTTCGGCTACAAGCGCGGCGCCGACGGCTATCGCACCATGCCCGACGGTTCCCCGCTGCTGCTCAAATATACCTCCAACCAGGGCGGGATCGGCCAGGAAATGTCCGAACTCTGGAAACGCGGACTGGACCTGGTCGGCATCAAGACCAAATTCATCGTCAGCAATTTTGCCGACAACCTGAAAGCAGCGACCTCATGCGAACTGATGATGTGGGGCGCTGCCTGGATGGCCGACTATCCGGAAGCCGAGAATTTCCTGCAATTGCTGTACGGGCCCAACTCCGGCCACGGCAACCACGGCTGCTACCAGTCACCCACTTTCGACTCTCTCTACGTCAAGGCCATGGCCCTGCCGCTCGGCGCCGAACGCAACCAGATCTATCTGCAGATGAACCGGCAGTTCGAGGCGGACACAGCCTGGGTCCTGAACACGACCCGTATCCGCAGCTGGTTGGTGCGGCCATGGGTCAAGGGTTTCAAGAAACACCCGATCCTGCACGCTGAGTGGCCGTACATCGATGTCGAAAAACACTAACTCATCACCTATTCGGTAACAGACAATCCAGCTGCGGCAAACATCGCCTGCCGCAGCTCCAATTTATTTAGCTAGAGACATTTAGAAGGAGACACATGGTATGAACTCGCTTTGGTTACGCGGGATATTGGTTGCGTGTTTGGCGTGCGCCCTGCCGATGAAGGCATCGGTGGCGGCGCCAACTTCACCGGCTGATCCCGACAAGGTATTGCGCTTCGTCTTCGTGGCGCCGGAAACCGGTTTCGATCCGGCCGTGACGCGCGACCTCTATTCGCAACTGGTGAACCAGTCGGTATTTGAAACGCTGTTCGCCTACGAATACCTGGCGCGCCCGGCCAGGCTGATGCCTTCGGCAGCGGCAGCCCTGCCGGAAGTCAGCGCGGACGGCATGACCTATACCATCCATCTGAAAAAAGGCGTTTATTTCGCCGATGATCCGGTGTTCAACGGCAAGAAGCGCGAATTGACCATGGCCGATTTCGTCTATTCGTGGAAACGCCTGTTCGATCCGCAGCTGGCCTCGCCGCAAACCTGGCTGCTGGAAGGCAAGGTAGTCGGCCTCGACGATCTGGCCACGCAAGCCAAGAAAACCGGCCATTTCGATTACGACGCCAATGTGCCCGGTTTCGAACTGCTGGATCGCTATACCCTGCGCATTCACCTGAAACAACCCGACTTCAACCTTGGCATGATCCTGGCGCACCAGCCGACCAGCGCCGTGGCGCGTGAAGTGATCGAAAAGTACCGTGATGCCCAGGGCACTGTGATGGGACATCCGGTCGGTACCGGCCCTTACATCCTGAGCCAATGGATACGCGGCTCGCGCATGGTGTTGACCGCCAACCCGGACTACCGTGGCTACACATGGGATTTCCAGCCTAGCACCGACCCTGGCGATGCCGCCATCGTGGCCAAGATGAAAGGCAAGCGCATGCCGCAGATCGGCCGCGTTGAAATCAGCGTCATGGTGGAAGACCAGTCGCGCCTGCTGGCGTTCGAAGGCGACGAAGTCGACATCACCGAATTGCAAGGCCCGCTGGCGCCGCAAGTCATGGCCGGCGGCAAGCTGAAACCGGAGTTCGTCAAACGCGGCGTGCAGCTGTCGCGTATCGTTGACCCTGAAATCAGCTACTTCTACTGGAACATGAAGGACCCGGTACTGGGCGGCCTGAGCAAGGAAAAGATCGCACTCCGACGCGCCATCGCCATGGCGCACAACGTGCGCGAAGAAATCAAGGTAGTCTGGAACGACGAAGCAATCCCGCTGGAATACCCGATCCCGCCAGGCGTGGTCGGCCACGACCCTAATTACAAGAGCAGCATCCAATACGAACCGGACGTCGCCAATGCCCTGCTCGACAAGTTCGGCTACAAGATTGGCAGCGATGGCTACCGCACCCTGCCGGACGGCAAACCGCTGACGGTACGCTATTCCGCTCGCGCTGACTCGAACGGTCAGCAACAGTCGGAAATGTGGAAAAAGACCTATGACACCATCCACATCCGCATGGTCGGCGACCTGAAAACTTTCCCTGACCTGCTCAAGGCAGAAAAAGAGTGCCAGCTGCAAACCCGCACTGCGCCATGGATCGCCGACTATCCTGACGGCGACAATTTCATGCAGCTGTTTTATGGACCGAATATCGGCCAGAACAACAATGGCTGCACCAAGATCCCTGAATTCGACACGCTCTACGCTGCCTCGCAAAAGCTGCCGGACGGTCCCGAACGCGATCTGCTGTACCACAAGATGGCGCGCATCCTGGAAGTCTATTCACCATCGCGCGCCGGTTATGCGCGTTACCGCAACATGATTGCGCAGCCACGGGTGATCGGCTACAAGAAGCACCCGGTGATGCCTACCGAATGGATGTACTACGACATCGAGAAAACAAAATAAACCCGACAGACGGCGGCACGCCGTCCGCCCTTTTCCCTATAACTTTACTCAATCCATATTTGAGGAAATGCATGAAACCATCATCATTTTTCTTGCCGGTTGCTACGACCTCAGTTGCAATACTGATCACGTTGACGCTGAACCAGGCAGCCGCCCAAGGCGCGCAACGCCCGTTGATTCCCTTGCTGAAAGCGGACGACATCCCTACCCTGTGCGACAGCACGCTGACCACCTTGCGCAAGCGCGTGTCGGTACTGGAAAAACTGCCGCCGGCGCACGCCAAGGACAGCAAGAAAGTACTCACCGAATGGAACGACCTGCAGATCGCCTTCGAAGACTTGCAAGGCCCGGTCGACATCCTCAACAATGTTTCGCCTGACGCCAAGGTCCGCAGCACCACCGAAGCCTGCCTGATCGACCTCAACAAGCTGTCGACCGAACTGTTCCAGAACGAAAAACTGTACGCGCGCTTCAAAGCCATCCAGCCGGCCGATCCGGTCGAGAAAAAGCTGCGCCAGGATATCCTCTACAGCTTCGACGATACCGGCGTCTCGCTGGCGCCGGAAAAGCGGGCGCGCATGAAAGCCATCCTCGACAAGCTCAACGAACTGAGCCAGGAATTCGCCCGCAACATCCGCGACAATAACCAGAAACTGACATTCACCCCGGCTGAAGTGCAGGGCATGTCGGAAGCCTACCTGGCGCGCGCCAAGCGCGACGACAAGGGCAATTACCTGCTCGGCTTCGATTACCCCGATTACAAGCCCTTCATGGAATCGGCCGACAACAGCGATGCGCGCCGCCGCTACCAGATCGCGTTCGCCAACCACGGCACGCCGAAGAACCTGCCGATCCTGAAAGAGGCAATGGACCTGCGCCACGAAATGGCGACCTTGTTCGACCTGCCTAGCTACGCCGACCTGGTCACCCGCCGCCGCATGGTCAAGAATCCGCAGACCGTGGACAAATTCCTGACCGAAGTACAAACCGCGGTCACCCAGCTGGAAATCAAGGAAATCGAAGAACTGCGCGTGTTCAAGTCCGAAACGCTGAAGACGCCGCTGGCCGAGACCAAGCTGGAACGCTGGGATTCCGAATACTGGCAGCAGAAAATCAAGCAGTCGCGCTACAAGGTGGACCAGGAAGCCTTGCGTAAATATTTCCCGACCGATGCCGCCGTGCCCTGGATCCTGAGCGTTTCCAGCACCTTGTACGGCGTCGAGTTCAAGCGCGTCGAAGTGCCGGTATGGCATCCTGATGTGCAGTACTACGATGTCATCGACAGCAGCAGCAAAAAGCGTATTGCCGGCATCTACCTCGACCTGTTCCCGCGCGAAGGCAAATACGGCCACGCGGCAGCCTGGGCTACGCGCGGCGTCAGCACCCTGGCCCACCGCACGCCGGTGTCCACCCTGGTCACCAACTTCGACCGCAACGGCTTGAACAGCGACGAGCTGGAAACCCTGGTGCACGAATTCGGCCACGTCTTGCATGGCGTGCTGTCAAACACCAAGTACGTCACCCAGGCCGGCACCAACGTCGAGCTGGATTTTGTCGAAGCGCCATCGCAGATGTACGAAGAATGGGCGCGCCGCAAGGAATCGCTGACGCTGCTGGCCGGCTTCTGCAAGAGCCCCTGCCCAACCATCGACGACGCCCTGCTGCAGCGCCTGACCGCAGCCCACAACTATGGCCGCGGCATACGCTATGCCCGCCAGTTGCTGTACGCGGGTTATGACATGGCTATCCACAACGACAAGGCTGACCAGGAACAGCCCCTCGCCGTCTGGCAAAAGATGGAAGGCGCAACACCGCTCGGTTATGTGCCAGGCACCGAATTCCCAGGCCAGTTCGGCCACCTGATGGGCGGCTACGCAGCCGGCTACTACGGTTACATGTGGTCGGAAGTGCTGGCGCTGGACATGCTGTCGCGCTATAACGACAAATTGATGAACCCGGAAGTCGGCCACCTGTACCGCCAGACCATCCTGTCGCGCGGCGCCGAAAAGCCGGCTGGCGAAATGGTCAGCAGCTTCCTCGGGCGCGAGCCTAACAGCAAGGCATTCTTTGCCGAAATTTCAGGCCAGCGCCTGCACTGAGGAGAATATCCATGACCGCTTATATCCTGCGCCGCCTCTGGCAAATGCTGCCGACCATGCTCGGCGTTATCGTCCTGGTGTTTTTCCTGTTCAACTGGGTCGGCGGCGACCCGGCCTATATCCTGGCCGGGAAGATGTCGAACCCGCAACAGATCGCCAACATCCGCACCCAGCTGGGCATCGACCAGCCTTACTACATCCAGCTGTGGATCTTCATCAAGCAGATCGTCACCTTCAACTTCGGCAATAGCTGGAGCACCGGTGAATCGGTCGCCAACGTCATCATGACCCGCCTCGGGCCGTCCATGACCGTGCTGATCCCGCTGACTATCCTGGAAACCCTGATCGCCGTCGCGCTGGCGCTGGCCGTGGCCTTCGTGCGCGGCTCCAAGGTCGACCGCATGGTGATGGTGGCTTGCACCGTCGGCATGTCGATCAGCATCCTGGTCTACATCATCCTGTTCCAGTACTGGTTCGCCTACAAGCTGAGCCTGTTCCCGGTGCAAGGCTGGGGCAACAGCTTCTGGGAAAATCTGTTCCACTACTCGGCGCTGCCGATCCTGATCATGCTGGCGGTGAGTATCGCCCCCAGCCTGCGCCTGTACCGTACCTTTGTGCTGGATGAAGTCAACCAGGATTACGTCCGCACCGCGCGCGCCAAGGGCGTCAAGGAACGCCGCATCCTGTGGGTGCACGTCTTGCGCAACGCCGCGATCCCCATCATCACCAATGTCATGTCGAACCTGCCGGCGCTGCTGATCGGCGCCTTCCTGATCGAGCGCTTCTTCTCGATTCCAGGCATCGGCCGCGAGGTAATCCTGGCAGTTGAGCGCAGTGATTTCCCGGTGATCAAGGCGATCACGATCTATGTCGCCGCCGCCACCATGATATTCAACCTGTTGACTGACTTGCTGTACCAGGCCGTCGACCCACGCGTTCAACTGAAGTAGGAGCCGCCATGACTCAAAGTATAAATTCGGCCCCTGCCCAAGCGGCGCCTGAAACAACAGCAGCAACCGTAGCCCTCAATAGCGCTGCCAGCGCCGCCCATTCGCCAGGCCTGTGGGCCCTGGCCTGGCGGCGCTTGCGCGCCGACCATGTCGCCATGGCGGCGATGGCGGTGGTCGGCCTGTACCTGGCGATGCTGGCGCTGTCAGCCAGCGGCCTGATCGCCAGCGACTGGTCCAAGGAAGTCGGCGTCAACTATGCACCACCTACATTCATGGGTGCGCAAACCGACGCCGAGCGCGGCTTCAGCGACAACGATGCGGTAGTCGAAGCGCCGCCGCCGGAAAATCCGGTAGACCCGCTGCGCGACATCCTGCGTGATCTGCGCAAAAGCAATACCGCCGCACCTCCGCCGCCGGTAGTCGCCAACGACTACGGCATTGCCGATCCGCTGGCGAGCGAAATGGCGGAAATACGCGCCGAGCTGGCCAAAAAAGGCACCAGCGCGACCCTGATCCGCAAACCGACCCTGCCGTTCGGCGCCGACAAATGGGGCCACGACATCATCAAGAAAACCATCAAGGGCGCGGAAACCTCGATCATCGTCGGCCTGGTGGCGGCGCTGCTGGCGGTTGCCCTCGGCACCATCTTCGGTGCGGTGTCCGGCTACTTCGGCGGCTGGGTCGATGACGCCTTCAACTGGTTCTACAGCATCTTCACCTCCATCCCCTACCTGCTGCTGATCCTGGCGGTGGCCGCGGTGCTGCAGCAAAAGGGCGTGATGGCGATCGTGCTGATCCTCGGCCTGACCGGCTGGACCGGCACCTACCGCCTGATCCGCGCCGAATACATGAAACACAAGTCGCGTGAATACGTGATGGCGGCAGACGCCATCGGCGCCAGCCACTGGAGCAAGATGTTCGGCCATATCTTCCCTAACGTCAGCCACGTGTCGCTGGTGCAGCTGTCGATCTCGGTGGTCGGCTTCATCAAGTCGGAAGTGATCTTGAGTTTCCTCGGTTTCGGCGTGCCGGTCGGCGTCGTGTCCTGGGGCAGCATGCTGAACGAAGCGCAAAACGAATTAATCCTTGGTAAATGGTGGCAGCTGGCGGCTGCAAGTATCGCCATGGCGATCCTGGTGACGGCGTTTTCGCTGTTCACCGATGCGCTGCGCGACGCCCTTGATCCGAAGCTGAAATAGGAGACATCATGCAATCGACCAACCATAGCAATCAAGACCATGCGCAAGACGCCGCACCATTGTTGCGCGTGCGCGACCTGCGTGTCAGCTTCCGTACCGACAAAAAAACCATGGTGGAAACCGTCAAAGGCATTTCCTTCGACATTCCGCACAACACCACCGTCGCCCTGGTGGGCGAATCGGGCAGCGGCAAATCGGTCAGTTCGCTGGCTGTGATGGGCCTGCTGCCGAAGGATAACTCCAGCATCGCCGCCACCAGCGTCATCGAGTTTGAAGGCCGCAACCTGCTGGCCATGTCGCCGGACGAGCGGCGCGACATGTGCGGCAAGGAAATCTCGATGATTTTCCAGGAGCCGATGACCTCGCTCAACCCGGTGTTCACCGTCGGCTTCCAGATCGCGGAAGTGCTGCAGCTGCATATGGGCATGAACGCCAAGCAGGCGCGCGCCCGGGCTATCGCCTTGCTGGAAGAAGTCGGGATTCCGTCGCCGGCGACCAAGATCGACGCCTACCCGAGCCAGATGTCGGGCGGCCAGCAGCAGCGCGTGATGATCGCCATGGCGATCGCCTGCGAACCGAAGCTGCTGATCGCCGATGAACCGACTACTGCGCTCGACGTCACGATCCAGAAGCAGATCATCGACCTGATCGAAGCCCTGCGCAAACGCCACAAGATGTCGGTACTGTTCATCACCCATGACCTGGCGCTGGTCGGCGAAATCGCTGACCAAGTGATCGTCATGCGTCACGGCGAAGTGCGCGAAAAAGGCGACGTGCGGCAAATCTTCGAAACGCCGCAGGACCCTTACACCAAGGCCCTGCTGATGTGCCGCCCTTCGCTCGACACCCGCCCATGGCGCTTGCCGGTGATCAGCGATTTTATGAACAACAGCGTGAACGGCAACAACGGCGCCGACCTCGACCTGCGCGAACGCAGCCGTGGCTGCAGCGGCCAGGAAGATACCCTGCTGGAAGTGCGCAACCTGGGCAAGAGCTTTTATTTCCGCGAGGGCCTGTTCGGCCGCAAGGAATTCAAGGCGGTGCAAGACGTCTCGTTCAAGCTGGCGCGCGGCAAGACGCTGGGCGTGGTGGGTGAATCAGGTTCCGGCAAGACCACCGTCGGCCTGACCCTGATGCGCCTGCACCAGGCCACATCCGGACAAGCGCTGTTCGAAGGCAAGGACATTATCGGCATGTCCAACAGCGAGTTCATGTCTTACAAGCGGCGCATCCAGATCATTTTCCAGAATCCGTACGCCTCGCTCAATCCGCGTTTCACCATCGGCCAGATCCTGCTGGAACCGATGCGCATCCACCAGATCGGCAGCGACGACAACGAGCGCACCGAGATGGCGATGCAGCTGCTGCAAAAGGTGGGCCTGCCGCCAGTCGCCTATCATCGTTATCCGCATGAATTCTCCGGCGGCCAGCGGCAGCGGATTGCGATTGCACGTTGCCTGACCATGCGCCCGGAAATCCTGGTGTGCGATGAATCGGTCTCGGCGCTGGATGTATCAGTGCAAGCCCAGGTGTTGAATCTGCTGCAAGACTTGCAGGAAGAGTTCGGCATGAGCTACATCTTCATCTCGCATGATCTGTCGGTAGTCAAATACCTGGCCGACCAGGTGATGGTGATGCACCAGGGTAAAGTGGTGGAGCTGGCCAATTCGGATGAGCTGTACCACAATCCGACCCATCCTTACACCCGCCAGTTGCTGAGCGCGATTCCACGCGGTTTGCAAAACTAAAAAACGGGCAGCTGCGGCAGGCCGCTGCCTGCATGTCAGCAACGGGGTACAGCGCGAGCTGTACCCCGTTCTCGTTTACGCCACGGATTGACGTACCGGTTATTTCGTTATAGCTTGCCTGCACTAACGATAAATACAGGCGCCGCCGTCAATGAACAGGATAAAACTGAAGACCGAAACCATCGTGCTGGCAGCCGACCTGGTCGGCACCCTGGTGTTTGCAATCGAAGGCGCAATGAGCGCGATGCGCGGCGGTCTCGACCTGCTCGGGGTGATGGTAATTTCCTTTGTTGCAGCGCTTGGGGGCGGCGTGATACGCGATCTGCTGATAGGCGCCGCGCCGCCGAACGCAATCCGCGACTGGCGCTATCCGGTGCTGACTTTCCTGGCCGGCTTGCTGACCTTTATTTTCCATTCGACAGTGCAAGGATTTCCTGCGACGCTGATCCTGGTGCTGGATGCCGCCGGCCTGGCCCTATTCGCCGTGGCGGGTGTAGAAAAAGCAATCATGTTCGGCATCCGGCCGTTCGTGGCCATGCTGATGGGTACTGTCACCGCGGTGGGCGGCGGCGTAATGCGCGATATCTTGCTGGCGCGCGTGCCGGCGGTGCTGCAGGTAGACATCTACGCCACCGCGGCTTTCGTTGGCGCTTTTTGCGTACTCGCCGCCCGTCGCCTCGGCATGACGCCAGGCCCTGCCGCCTTGCTGGGCGGGGTCGCCTGTTTCACCCTGCGTCTGCTGGCGATCTCATACGGCTGGCATCTGCCGAAAGCCGTGCTCTGACCAATATAGTCAGCTGCCCTGTTTGTTGTCGACCTTGCGCACCATCGTATCCGCCGCCCCCAGCAAGCGGCCTTCGCGCGAACGCAGTTCGATTTTCTGGATCGACTTGCCGCTGGCGCTCTCAACCATGCGGGAAAAAGCCTCGCCTTTGCCGAACAGGTATTTTTCGCCCCACTGGCGCAAGCCCACCAGTACCGTAAACAGCCCCTCGCCCTTGGCGCTCAGCAGGTATTCCTGATAGGACGTGCCGTCGGAAGCCGGCGCGACTTCCAGGATCCCCTCGGCGACCAGGGTCTGCAGGCGGTCGGCCAGGATATTGCGCGCCACTCCCAGGCTCTTCTGGAATTCGCCGAAGCGGCGCATGCCGTCGAACGCATCGCGGATGATCAGCAGCGACCAGCGGTCGCCGATCACATCCAGCGAACGGGCTACCGGACAGCTATCGCTTTTCAGGTTTTTTCTCTTGGCCATGCTCTTCCTCATTCCGGACATTGTTTCCAGTTGCATTTTAAAACTAGAAACCTTAAACTTCAATTGGTTTTAATTTGAAACCAGTTTTAAAAAAAGGACTCTTCTATGGGTAATCATGAAAACTATCGGGTCTCCGGCCGGCATGGCGGCCTGGAATTGAGCATGGCGGAAAGCGCCGCGCCCGGCCAGGTACTGGTCCTGCCTTCCCTCAGCAAGGGACTGGTGCTGCTGTTTGCAGCGGCCTGCGCCCTCAGTGTGGCCAACGTCTACTATGCACAACCCCTGCTGGATGCATTGGCAGCCGACTTCGGCTTCAGCCAGGCCGCAGTCGGCATCGTCATCAGCGCCACCCAGGCCGGCTGCGCGCTGGCGTTGCTGTTTGTGGTGCCGTTGGGCGACCTGATGAACCGGCGACGCCTGACCCTGACGCAGCTATTCCTGTTGTGCATCACACTGGTCGGCGTCGGCCTGGCGTCGTCTCCCGCCATCCTGCTGGCGGGCATGCTGGGCCTTGGCCTGCTTGGCACGGCCATGACGCAGGGACTGATTGCCTATGCCGCCAGCTCGGCGGCGCCGGCCGAACGCGGCCGGGTGGTCGGCGTGGCGCAGGGCGGCGTGGTGATCGGCCTGCTGCTGGCGCGCACCCTGGCCGGATGGATCACCGACCTGTCCGGCTGGCGCGCAGTCTATTTTGCATCGGCCGCCATGGCGCTGCTGATGCTACTGGTCTTGGTGCGCGTGCTGCCGGCGCAAGCGCCGCCGGCCAGGCGCCTCTCTTACCTGCAGCTGCTGGGCTCGATGTTCGCCATGCTGGCAAGCGATCGCGTACTGCAGATCCGCGGCTTGCTGGCGCTGCTGATGTTTGCGGCGTTCAGCATCTTCTGGAGCGCGCTGGTGTTGCCCTTGAGCGCGCCGCCCTATTCTTTCTCGCACAGCGTAATCGGAGCGTTCGGGCTGGTCGGCGTACTCGGCGCACTGGCGGCCGCCCGCGCCGGCCACTGGGCCGATCGTGGCCACGGCCAGCGCACCACCGGCCTGGCGCTGGCGCTGTTGCTGCTGTCATGGCTGGCGCTGGCGCAGATGAGCAGCAGCTTGTGGACGCTGGCGCTCGGCATCGTGCTGCTGGACCTGGGCGGACAAGCGATACACGTCACCAACCAGAGCATGATTTTCCAGAGCCGGTCCGAGGCGCACAGCCGGCTGGTCGCTTGTTACATGATTTTCTACGCGGCCGGCAGCGGCCTCGGCGCCATCGCCTCGACCAGCGCCTATGCCGCTGCCGGATGGAACGGCGTTTGCCTGCTGGGCGCGGCCGTCAGTTTGCTGGCCTTGCTGTTCTGGGCGTTGAGCTTGCGTTACATGCCGGCTCAGAAAGCAGTGGCGCATGGCGCAGCCTCGGACTAAGATTACCCATGACATCGCAAGAAAACCAGGCGGCCTATGCCAGGCGCATGCACAAAGTGATCGAGCATATCGACCGCCACATCGACCAGACGCTTGAACTGAGCACACTGGCCGAAGTCGCCCATTTTTCGGCGTTTCACTTTCACCGCCTGTTCTCGGCATGGATGGGCGAAACCCTCGGCGATTACCTGCGCCGGCGCAGGCTGGAAATGGCGGCGTTGCGGCTGATCGGCCAGCCCGGGGTGCCAGTCCTGGAAATCGCATTATCGGTGGGTTTCGGTTCGACCGAAGCGTTTGCCCGCGCATTCAAGACCCGCTTCGGCTGCACCGCCAGCGAATGGCGCCAGGGACAGGCGGATCGCTGGGCGCTACAGCTTGAAGCAAACCGCAACAGCAATCCTGGTCAGTTGCATCGCAAGCCCGATCAGGAAAACAGCCGCATTCCGGACCATCATGGAAACTCCCAAACAGACACTACGGAGATTCCCATGAAAGTCAAAATCATCCAGCGCCAGGCTGCCAAGATCGCTTACCTGCGCTACATCGGCCCCTACGGCCAGCCGATCTCGGAATTCTGGGGCGAGACCGTCTGCCCGTGGATGGAAACCAACGACCTGTTCGGCCGTCCCCGCTACGGCATCAGCCACGACGACCCGGGCATCACCAGCGCCGACAAATGCCGCTACGACGCCGGCGTCGAAGTGCCGGACGATTTTGTCGCCAGCGGCAAATCGTTCAGCACCACCGTTCCCGGCGGCAGCTACGCGGTGACCCGCTACGCCGGCACCGGCCGCGATATCGGCGAAACCTGGACCCGCCTGCTGCGCGACTGGCTGCCGGCCAGCGGCATGCAGCTCGACACCCGCCCGTTCTTCGAGTACTACCCGGTCGACGCCGGCTACGATGAAAAAACCGGCGTCTTCGAGTGCGACCTTTGCATCCCGGTGGTGCCGCTTTAATCCGGCTGCAGCGCCCGGCGCCAGGCGAGTGCGGCCGCCAGCGTCACCCCGGCCGAAACCCACAGCACCGTGTGCAAGCCAGCCAGGAACGGATGGGCCGCTGCAACCAGGGCGCCAAAGATCGCCACGCCCAGGGCGGCGCCGGTTTGCCGCGCTGAATTCAGCACGCCTGCCGCTACTCCGGCACGTTCCGGCTCGACGGCCGCCATCAATGCGGCGGTCGCCGCCGGCGTGATGAGGCCGGCAGCAAAGCCGATCGCCGGCATGGGCAAGGCCAGCAGCCAGTATGACGGCGCCGAGGTCGACACCAGCAAGCCGAGAAAGCCGATGGCGTAGCAGCCCAGCGCCGCTGTCACCAGGCGCCGCGCTCCGTGTTTTTTGACCAGGCGATTCGACGCCATGCTGCCGGCGGTCACCAGCGCCGTCAGCGGCAGGAAAGCAAGCCCGGCATGCAGCGGCGAATACGCCAGCGCTTGCTGGAAATACAAGCTGAGCACAAACACCAGGCCGTAAAAGGTCAAGGCCGAGGCCATCGAGACCAAGGCTGCGCCGGAAAAAGCGCCGATCCGGAAAAACGACAGCGGCAACATGGCTTGCGCGCGGCCGTTTTGCAGTTTCAGGAAGACACCGGCTGCCGTGATGCTCAATATGATTCCAGCCAGGACCGGCAAGCTGGCCCATCCCAGCACCGGCCCTTCGATCAGCACGGCGATCAACGCAGCAAGCGCCAGGATCGCCGCGCATTGCCCGCCAGGATCCAGCGGCCTGGCTTGCAGCAGTTTGCGATCGCCGCCGATGCGCCAGGTCAGCCATAAACCAAGCAGGCCGACCGGCAGGTTGGCCAAGAAGATGCTGCGCCAGTCAAACAGATGTATCAGGATGCCGCCGGCCAGCGGACCGGCAGCCATCGCCGCACCACCACAGCCGGCCCATATGCCGATCGCCGCCGCGCGTTCGCCCGCCTCGGGAAATGCCTGCTTGATCAGGGATAGTGAAGCCGGCAGCAGCAAAGCCGCGCCGCATCCCTGCAACACCC
>NZ_JAQGLV010000089.1 GCF_028292705.1 Collimonas fungivorans
GTGGCGGAAGCGATCACCGTGCCGCTGACCGGCTGGCTCGCCAACCGCTTCGGCGCGGTGCGGGTATTCATCACGTCGATGGTCATGTTCGGCGTGTTCTCGGCGCTGTGCGGCCTGGCCAATTCGCTCGGCATGCTGATCGCCTTCCGCATCTTCCAAGGGTTGGCCGGCGGCCCGCTGATCCCGCTCTCGCAAACCTTGCTGTTGCGGGTTTTCCCCAAGGAGAAAGCGCCGACCGCGGTCGGGCTGTGGGCCATGACCACGCTGATTGCGCCGATTGCCGGACCGATACTGGGCGGCGTCTTGTGCGACCAGTACAGCTGGCCCTACATCTTCTACATCAACGTGCCGGTGGCGCTGATCTGCGGTTATCTCGGCTGGAAAATGTTCAAGCGCTACGAATCGTCGCTGGTGAAAGTGCCTATCGACAAAGTCGGCATGGGGCTGATGATCGTCTGGGTCGCCGCCCTGCAGCTGATGCTGGACCAGGGCAAGGAAAAAGACTGGTTCGCCTCGCCTGAAATCGTGGTCCTGGCGCTGATCGCCATCATCGGCTTCATCGCCTTCCTGATCTGGGAGCTGACCGAGCGCAATCCGGTGGTCGACCTGCGGGTGTTCCGGCACCGCGGTTATTCGGCCAGTGTGATCACCATCTGCCTGGCCTTCGGCGCCTTCTTCGGCGCCACCGTGCTGACGCCGCTGTGGCTGCAGGGCTACATGGGCTACACCGCCACCCACTCGGGCCAGACCACCGCCCTGAGCGGCATCCTGGCGGTCATGACCGCGCCCTTCGTCGCCAAGCTGTCGACCAAAGTCGATCCGCGCAAACTGGTGTGCCTAGGCGTGCTGTGGCTCGGTTCGGTGACCTTGCTGCGCAGCTTCAACAGCACCGACATGACCACCTTTCAGATCGGCTGGCCGTTGCTGCTGCAAGGCATAGGCTTGCCGCTGTTCTTCGTGCCGCTGACCGGGCTGGCGCTGAGCAGCGTCAATTTTTCCGAGACCGCCTCCGCTGCCGGCCTGATGAGTTTCTGCCGCACCATGTCGGGCGCCATCGCCACTTCTCTGGTCAACACCAGCTGGGAAAACAAGGCGATCTATTATCACGCCGAACTGTCGGGCTTGGTCGACCAGGCCGGCAACGCCAGCAATACCCTGGTGCAGTCCGGTCTGAGCACGGACCAGGCGCGGCTCAGCATCGAACAGACCGTGCAGTCGCAAAGCATCATGCTGTCGACCAACCATATTTTCATGATGGCGGCGCTGTCATTCTTGCTGGCGGCGACCGCGGTGTGGTTCGCACCGAAACCCAAACGCGTTGCCGACACCTCGGCGGCGCATTGACACAACCCTCAAGCAGCCATGGCTACCCTAACCCACCTCCGGCAACAGCGGCAATCCGCCGCCGGCCTGGATGCCTTGATGGAACAGGCGCACGGCGTGATCCTGGACGCGCTGAACCGGGAATTGCAGGTGCTGGATATTACAGCGGCCCAGTACGTGATCATCGTCAACCTGGCCAACTCGCGCACAGAGTCGATCGCGGCGCTATGCAAATTGCTGGCTTACGATCCCGGCGCGATGACGCGCATGGTCAGGCGCCTGGAAAGGAAAGGCCTGGTGACGCGGCTGCGTTCGCCGCAGAACAACCGCGCGATCACGCTCGAACTAACCGCGGCCGGCTGGTCGATTTACCCGAAGCTGATCGAATGCATCACCCATGTGCTGGACCAGGTCCTGGCGGATTTCAGCCAGGACGAAACCAGCAAGCTGAAAGAATTGCTGCATAAGCTGTTGTCGAAAATTTGACATTGATCTGCATGTCAGGAGGTACACATGTTTGAGCAAGAAATGAATGCCGGCGCTATCGGCGAGATAGACGAGCTGAGCGAAATCGAATACCATCTGACCGTGGTCGAATTCGATATCCTGTGGAACCGCCGCACCACAACGCAGGAACAGAGCCGCATGGACGACATGATCAGGCTGATCAATGCCTTCGAGGAAAGCCACTACTAAAATCGAATAGCCGTGTTGAAGGACGGCGGCAGTCAGGCCTGTCTTTCCTCCAGGAACTGTTCAATCAATGTCGCCAGCGCCTGCGGCTGGTCGTGGTGCAGCATGTGGCCGGCATTGGCGACAACCGCGGTCCTGGCGTGCGGCAGCATGGCGATGCGGCTGTCGATCTCGCCGCGCATGACATCCTGGCCGCCCATCCATTGCCACATGTTGGTAAATTCCGCCTCGACGCATAACACCGGCGCCGTGGTGGCGCGCCAGCAGGCCAGCATTTCCTCCACCCTCGGCAGCACCGGATTGATGATCTTGTGCGCAGGATCGGCCAGGATCTCCCAGCGTCCCAGGTCGTTCTGGCGCGACCAATGCTGGGCCAGGAACGCCGCCCGCTGGTCGCTCAGGCGCGGATTGGTCTTCTGCAGGCGCGCCGCCACCGCCGCCAGGTCCGGATAACTCAGCAAGGCGGCCGCTTCAATCAGCTGGTCCAGCCATTTGGCGTAACGCGCCGGCGCCAGCTCGGCCGACAGGTGCTCGCCGCCGAAACCTTCCAGGTTGATCAGCGCCTTGATCCGCTGCGGCCGCGTGCCGGCGTACAGGCCCACGGCATAACCGCCCATGCTGTGGCCGAGCAGGTTGACAGGCGCATCGGCGGAATAATGCTGCAAGATGGCGTCGAGGTCGGCCAGGTAATCGGGAAACCAGTAGCTCTCCACCGGCGGCCCTTCGGTCAGGCCGAAGCCGCGCCAGTCCGGCGCGATCACATGCCAGTCGCGCTGCAGGCAATCGACCACGAACTGGAACGAGGCCGATACATCCATCCAGCCATGCATCATGAAGACTTTCGGGGCGCCGGCGCGGCCCCAGTGGCGTATGTGGTAGCGCAAGCCGCGCAAGGAAAGGAATTCTGAACGGGATAGTTTCATGGGCATCAGGCCAGGAATTGGTCGAGGTCGAAATTCGATTGCAGATCGGCGCCGGAAAATTTCTCGGTCAGCCAGAGTTCCGCGCGCGCCCTGCCGGCGTCGCGCAAGGCATGGATGAAAGAGGCTTTGGTGTTCAGTTTGCTGGCCGAGCTCAGCTGGCTCATCAAGGCATCCGAATCGATCACGTGGATGCGCAGCTCCTTGAGCCGGTCGTGCATTTTGCCGCGCGCCTTGGGGTCGGCTTCGGTTTCGCGCTTGGCCAGCGCCAGCCCGCCCAGCTCGGTAAAAAAGGTCGAGCTGAAACTGATTTCGCTCAGGCGCTGGCCGATCTCGTCGGTGCCGGTAGGCGTCAGCGGCCGGCGGAACGGATGCAGCAGCACCGCCAGCACATCGGGCGAGTTGCACAGATGGAGAAGCGGGAAAATCGGCGGATTGGCGGTCAGCCCGCCGTCCCAATAAGCCTCGCCGTCGATCTCGACTGCGTGGTGCATCGACGGCAGGCAGGCCGACGCCAGCAAGGCGTCCTGCGTCAAATCGTCATTGCGGAAGATGCGCAGGCGGCCGGTGCTGACTTGGGTAGCGGCGATGAACAGCTTGACCTTGCCTTCCGCCCGCAAACGTTCGAAGTCGATCTGCTTGCCGAGGATGTCGCGCAAGGGATTCAGGTCAAACGGATTGAGCTGGTACGGCGAAAACATCCTGGTCACGGAGAACATGTGCTTGAGCAGCGCCGAGGAGGTCGCCTGCGAGGCGATGCCGGCTTCGCTCAACGCGTCCGGCCGCATGAAACTGTAGAGATCGCGGGTGCTGACGCTATCCCAGAAATCGGCCAGCGCCTGGCGCGCGCCGTCGCGGCCGCCGATCGCCAGGCCGTAGCTCATTGCCACCGCGTTCATGGCGCCGGCGCTGGCGCCGCTGATGCCTTCGATCTCGATCCGGGGATCTTCCAGCAGGCGATCCAGGGCGCCCCAGGTGAACGCCCCATGGGAACCGCCGCCCTGCAGCGCCAAAGTCATTATCTTGTTTTGCATGAAATATCCCTGAAGATTGCTGTCGGTTGAAATGGGCCCTTGCCTGCAGGTTTGACGCCTGTCTTTAAATCCACGACCGGGCCTGACCATATCTCCTGTGCTGCTAATTTACCAATCTTTGGCTAATCGTGCCTAGCGCATTTTTTCCGGGCGGACGTTGCCGTGAAAGACACTGACACGTTTTGCAGCAACTGTGTTCAGCGACTGTTCAGAAACGGAACAGTTGTCCTGTGTTTTTAAAATACCAGACTGCCGGCCAAACCGCCATCGCCGCCAGCCCTATCCTTCACAAGCCGCTCCGGGCCTGGCTCCTGGCAGTTCCTGTCGTATTGCCGCCGCACTGGCATGGCACTGGCACATTCGTTGCGCAACAACAGTTGCAGTTTGTAGCGCTGAACCCCACTCACTCATTCCAAGCCAGAGGACGACATGAATCTCGCAGACATCAGCAAGCTAGCCACCCGCAATCCATTCAAGCAACGTTATGACAATTTCATCGGCGGCAAGTTCGTGGCGCCGGTCAAGGGCGAATATTTCGAAAACGTCAGCCCGGTCATCGGCAAGACCTTCTGTGAAATCGCCCGTTCCGGCGCCGAGGACATCGAACTGGCGCTGGACGCGGCGCACGCCGCCAAAGCCGCCTGGGGCAAGACCTCGCCGGCGGAACGCGCCAACATCCTGAACAAGATCGCGGACCGCATGGAAGCCAACCTGGAATTGCTGGCGATTGCCGAAACCATCGACAACGGCAAGCCGATACGCGAAACCACGGCCGCCGACATACCGCTGGCGATCGACCATTTCCGTTATTTCGCCGCCTGCATCCGAGCCCAGGAAGGTTCAGTCGCCACCATCGACGACCAGACCTATGCCTATCACTTCCACGAGCCGCTGGGCGTGGTGGGCCAGATCATCCCATGGAATTTCCCGATCCTGATGGCAGTCTGGAAACTGGCGCCGGCGCTGGCCGCCGGCAATTGCGTGGTGCTGAAACCGGCCGAGCAGACGCCAGCCTCGATCATGGTCTGGATCGAGCTGGTGCAAGACCTGCTGCCGCCCGGCGTGCTCAACATCGTCAACGGCTTCGGCCTGGAAGCCGGCAAGCCGCTGGCCTCCAGCAAGCGCATCGCCAAGATCGCCTTCACCGGCGAAACCACCACCGGCCGCCTGATCATGCAATACGCTTCGCAAAACATCATTCCGGTGACGCTGGAACTGGGCGGCAAATCGCCGAACGTATTCTTTGCCGACGTGATGGACCAGGACGACGCGTTTTTCGACAAGTGCCTGGAAGGTTTCGCCATGTTCGCCTTGAACCAGGGTGAAGTCTGCACTTGCCCGTCGCGCGCGCTGATCCAGGAGTCGATCTACGACCGTTTCATGGAGCGGGCGCTGAAACGGGTCAAGGCCATCAAGCAAGGCAATCCGCTCGACAGCGCCACCATGATCGGCGCCCAGGCTTCGCAGGAGCAGCTGGAAAAGATCCTGTCCTACATCGACATCGGCAAGCAGGAAGGCGCCAAGCTGCTCACCGGCGGCGTGCGCAAGCAGCTGGGCGGCGATTTCGACGCCGGCTACTACGTCGAACCGACGGTCTTCGAAGGCAACAACAAGATGCGCATCTTCCAGGAAGAAATCTTCGGCCCGGTATTGTCCGTCACCACCTTCAAGGATGAAGAGGAAGCGCTGGCGCTGGCCAACGACACCTTGTACGGCCTGGGCGCAGGCTTGTGGACCCGCGACGGCTCGCGCGCCTTCCGCATGGGGCGTGGGATCCAGGCCGGCCGGGTATGGACCAACTGCTACCACCTGTATCCGGCCCATGCCGCATTCGGCGGCTACAAGCAGTCGGGCATAGGCCGCGAAAACCACAAGATGATGCTGGATCATTACCAGCAAACCAAGAACCTGCTGGTCAGCTACAGCCCGAACGCATTGGGCTTTTTCTAAGCGCGCTGGCTCCTGGCCCGTCTGTACCGGGGCAGGAGCCAGCATTCCGTTATCCCGTCACCAGCGACCACACACCATGCCCGCAATCCCCGCCCGCGTCAGCGCCACCGGCGCCGCACTCGAATTCCTGCAGCAGCTCAGGCAAAAACATGGTCCGCTCATGTTCTTTCAATCCGGCGGCTGCTGCGACGGCAGTTCGCCCATGTGCTACGCCATCGGCGATTTCCAGGTCGGCGATGCCGATGTCTATCTCGGCGACCTGGACGGCGCGCCGTTCTATATCGGCGCCGACCAGTTCGAATACTGGAAACATACCCAGCTGATCATCGACGTGGTGCCAGGCAACGGTGGCATGTTTTCTGTCGACAACGGCAGCGGCCGGCGCTTCCTGAGCCGTTCGCGCCTGTTCAGCGACGACGAATATGCACTGCTGGCCGCAGCTCCGCTGTTGCTGGGCAAACAAGCCGCCGAATAATTGTGCACCACAAAGGCACGTATTTTGCTTTTGTTCTGCTCTTGCGTGCCTGCAAGACCAGGCCGCAATCGCAGCTTGCCGCGCCGACAACAGAGATGCACCGCTTTCGCCTGTTAGCTGTCCAAAGTGGCGCAGCAAAGGCGCAGTAGTGTGTGACCCGGAACATTTTCTTTCGATTTTCGTGCACCTATCCCGTGGAGAAGCCTCATGAATGCAAAAACCGGCTCAGGCGCCAGCGCAGCCCCCGCCTTGAAACAGACCTTGGGCACGATACAGCTATGGGGAATCGCCGTCGGCCTGGTGATTTCGGGTGAATATTTCGGCTGGAGCTACGGCTGGGCTTCGGCCGGCACGCTCGGCTTTACCGTGACGGCGCTGTTCATCGCCGCCATGTACACCGCATTCATCTTCAGCTTCACCGAACTGACCACCTCCATCCCACATGCCGGCGGTCCGTTCGCCTACAGCAAAAAAGCCTTCGGGCCGCTGGGCGGCTATTTTGCCGGCGCCGCCACCCTGATCGAGTTCGTGTTTGCGCCGCCGGCGATTGCGCTGGCGATCGGCGCCTATCTCAACGTCCAGTTTCCATCGCTCGATCCGAAGACTGCCGCGGTCGGCGCCTATGTAGTGTTCATGGCGCTGAATATCGTCGGCGTGCAGATCGCCGCCATGTTTGAACTGTGCGTGACCTTGCTGGCGATCTTCGAACTGCTGGTGTTCATGGGCGTGGTCTCGCCGGGATTTTCGATGGCGCATTTCACCAAGGGCGGCTGGTCCGGCCAGGACAATTTCAGCCTGGCTTCCATCCCCGGCATGTTTGCCGCCATTCCGTTCGCCATCTGGTTTTTCCTGGCGATCGAAGGCGTGGCGATGGCCGCCGAAGAAGCCAAGGATCCGAAACGCTCGATCCCGATCGCCTACATCACCGGCATCATCACCCTGGTGCTGCTGGCCATCGGCGTGATGGTGTTTGCCGGCGGTGCCGGCGACTGGACCAAGCTGGCCAACATCAACGATCCGCTGCCGCAGGCGATGAAACTGATCGTCGGCGAACACAGCAGCTGGCTGCACATGCTGGTCTGGCTCGGCCTGTTCGGACTGATCGCATCGTTCCACGGCATCATCCTCGGTTATTCGCGCCAGATCTTCGCACTGGCGCGCGACGGCTACCTGCCTGGCTATTTCGCCAAGATCCATCCGCGCTTCAAGACCCCGCACCGGGCGATCCTGGCCGGCGGCGTGATCGGCATCGCCGCCATCTACAGCGACCAGCTGATCACACTGGGCGGCCAGACCCTGACCGCCAACATCGTCACCATGTCGGTGTTCGGCGCCATCACCATGTACATCATCAGCATGCTGAGCCTGTTCCGCCTGCGCCGCAGCGCGCCCGACATGGAGCGGCCTTTCCGCGCCCCCTTCTATCCATGGTTCCCGGCGTTTGCACTGGTCGGCGCCAGCGTCTGCATGGCCACCATGATTTACTACAATGCGCTGATCTTCGGCATCTTCGCTGCCTTCCTGGCTTGCGGCTACGCGGTGTTCCTGATGACGAAAAACAGCCGCAGCACCGAGCAAAGCGCCTATGATGTTGCGTAGGGAGCACGTTGGCCATCCGCCTGGAGGACGCTGTCAGTGAATAACAGAACACATCAGTTCAGCCATATCGTCGGAGCGAAAACCTATCTGTTCCGCGACCTGAAAGACTTGATGGCCAAGGCTACCCCGCCGCGTTCCGGCGACTACCTGGCAGGGCTGGCCGCCGGCAGCGCGGAGGAAAGGGTGGCGGCCCAGATGCGGCTGGCGGAGCTGCCGCTGGCGACCTTCCTGGACGACCTGCTGGTGCCCTACGAACAGGATGAAATCAGCCGCCTGATCGTCGACGACCACGACGCCGGCGCTTTTGCCGCCATCAGGCATTTGACAGTGGGCGATTTCCGCAACTGGCTGCTGAGCGACCAGGTTGACGAAATCGTGCTGGCGGCGGTTGCCCCCGGCATCACCCCCGAGATGGCGGCCGCGGTATCCAAGATCATGCGTATCCAGGACCTGATCCTGGTCGGAAAAAAATGCCGGGTGGTGACGCGCTTCCGCAACACCATCGGCCTGCCGCACAGCCTGTCGACGCGCCTGCAGCCGAACCATCCGACCGACGACGCCACCGGCATCGCCGCCAGCATCCTCGACGGCCTGCTGTACGGCAGCGGCGACGCCGTCATCGGCATCAACCCTGCCACCGACAATGTGCCGCAGGTGATCAAGATCGTCAGCATGCTCAACGACATCATCGACCGCTACCAGATTCCTACCCAGTCCTGCGTGCTGACCCACGTCACCAACACCATAGAAGCGATCAACCGCGGCGCGCCGGTGGACCTGGTGTTCCAGTCGATTGCCGGCACCGAAGCCGCCAACCAGAGTTTCGGCATCAGCCTCAAGCTGCTGGCCGAGGCGCACGATGCGGCGCTGTCGCTGCAGCGCGGCACCGTCGGCAACAACGTCATGTATTTCGAAACCGGCCAGGGCAGCGCACTGTCGGCCAACGCCCATCACGGCGTCGACCAGCAGACCTGCGAAGCGCGCGCCTATGCCGTGGCGCGCAAGTTCAAGCCGCTGCTGGTCAATTCCGTAGTCGGCTTCATCGGCCCCGAATACCTGTACGACGGCAAGCAGATCATCCGCGCCGGCCTGGAAGACCATTTCTGCGCCAAGCTGCTCGGCCTGCCCATGGGCTGCGACGTCTGCTACACCAACCATGCCGAAGCCGACCAGAACGACATGGACATCCTGCTGACCCTGCTCGGCGCCGCCGGCTGCACCTTTGTCATGGGCATCCCGGGATCGGACGACATCATGCTCAATTACCAGACCACCTCTTTCCATGACGCACTCTACGCGCGGCGCGTGCTCGGCCTGAAACCGGCGCCGGAATTCGAGACATGGCTGAAGACCATGAAAATCTTTACCGAAGACAGCTACGTCAAGCTGGGCGACGAGCTGCCGCCGGCATTCCAGCAGGCGCTGCTGCGCCTTTCCTGAGGTTGATACATGAGCGATTCGAACCCCACCGTAGTCGACAATCCCTGGCAGGCGCTGCGGCAGTTCACCGCCGCCCGCATCGCCCTCGGGCGCAGCGGCGTCAGCCTGCCCACTTCGGCGCAGCTGGAATTCCAGCTGGCCCATGCGAGAGCGCGGGATGCAGTGCACCTGGCGCTCGATACGCAGGCATTGCGACAGGCGTTGAACAACAACGGCGATATCTGCATCACCCTGTCCAGCGCGGCGGAAACGCGCGATATCTATCTGCAGCGCCCCGACCTCGGACGCCGCCTCGATGCCGCCTCGCGCAGTGCGCTGACAGAGCGGCCGCACAGCGCCTCGCGCCGTTACGACCTGGCCATCGTTATCGCCGACGGCTTGTCCGCGCTCGCCATTGAACAGAATGCCCTGCCATTCCTGGACGCCCTCAAGCAAAGGCTGGCGCCGGAAAACTGGACGCTGGCGCCGCTAGCCATCGTGCGCCAGGGACGGGTCGCCATCGGCGATGAAGTGGGGGAGCTGCTGGGCGCCAAGGCCGTGGTGGTGCTGATCGGCGAACGCCCCGGCCTGAGTTCGCCGGACAGCATGGGCCTGTACCTGACCTGGGCGCCGCGCGTCGGCCTGACCGATGAAAGTCGCAATTGCATCTCCAACGTCAGGCCGGCCGGCTTGTCGTATGCGGAAGCGGCTTACAAGCTGCACTACCTGCTGACGCAGGCGCGCCAGCGGCAATTGTCCGGCGTGCAGCTGAAAGACGAAACCGCAAGCGAACACGGCGAACTGCAACAGCCCGAGCGCAATTTCCTGCTGGAACAGCGCTAGGGCCAGCTAAATCCGCTTTATGCCAAATCAGGCGTTTGGCAGCGGCGCATTGGCCGCAACCAATCCTTGCTCACGCAACGCCAGCCAGAATCCGGCAGGAATCGGCGTATCCGCCAGCGCCAGGTTTTCCGCGATGCGCTCGGGACGGCTGGCGCCCGGAATCACTGCCGCCACTGCAGGATGGCCCAACGAGAATTGCAGGGCCGCAGCCTTGATATCGACCTGGTATTGCGTGGCGATTGCCTGGATATCCTGGACCCGCTTGATCATTTCCGGCGTCGCCTTTTGATACTCGAAATGCTCGCCGCCGGCCAGGATGCCCGAGTTGTAAGGGCCGCCAACGACAATCCCGGCGCCGCGCTGTTCGCAGGCGGGCATCAGCTGTTCCAGCGCATGCCGGTGGTCAAGCAAGGTGTAGCGGCCGGCCAGCAGGAAACCGTCGGGATCGGCTTGCTGCAAGGTCAGCAGGCAAGGTTCAACCTTGTTCACGCCCAGGCCCCAACCCTTGATCACGCCTTCTTCGCGCAAACGCGTCAGCGCCTTCGCCGCGCCGTTCATGGCGACGTCGAATACTTCCAGCCAGTTCTCGCCATGGAAATCCTGGGCGATGTCGTGGATCCAGACATAATCGATACGGTCGGTGCGCAGGCGCTTCAGGCTGTCTTCGATGGAACGCAGGGTGCCGTCGGCGGTGTAGTCGTACATCACCTTGTTTGGCAGACCATGCACGAACAGTCCGCCCTTCTCGCCCATGTCGCGGCTGCCGGTGTCTTCGATTTCATTCAGGATCAGACGGCCGACCTTGGTGCTCAGCACATATTCGTCGCGCGGACGCGGCGCCAGCGCCTCGCCCAGCCGCAGCTCGGCCAGGCCGGCGCCGTAAAACGGCGCGGCGTCGAAATAGCGGATGCCGTTCTGCCACGCCGCTTCTACCGTATCCAGCGCTTCCTGCGCCGGGATATCGCGAAACATGTTGCCCAAGGGGGCGGTGCCGAATCCTACTTTTCCGGGTAAATTGATACGCATGATATTTCCTTGATTTCGTTAAATAGATTAGACAGTTGCTGCTTCGGCGACGTCTGCAAAGCTGCCGGCCAGATGAAATTCGGGTAATACAAATTCAGCGATTTCCGCCATCGTCTCCGCCAGCGGCCGCCGGTTTTGCCTGAAGTGCAGTCCGATGTGGCTCACGCCCGCCTCTTGCATCGCCGCCAGTTCCGCAACCAAGCCCTTGCGCCCCACGCGGCCGCCGAAACGGTGCCGGCGCATCGGCGCATCGGGGTCATCGGCCAGGTCCAGATGGATGAAGCTGATATACGGTTTGTCGTTGCCCGCCACCGCACGCCAGGCAGCGGCGCGATGCGCGTGATCTTCCGGCGTGCCGGGATAAGCCAGGCAGCCATTCATCTGCTGGCCGAGCCAGGCTGGCGTCTGCTGCGCCAGGCCGGCCACCAACAGCGGCAAGGGCTGCTGCGGGCGCGGCAGTACTTGGATGCCGGGCGGCAGGTAGTCCGCGGCCCAGTTGCGGATCAGCCCCACCTGTTCGCGGAATGCCTGGCCGCGGCCGGCGAAATCCCGGCCGAACAGCGGATATTCAACCGGCCGGTCGCCGCTGGCTATGCCAAGCAAGAGACGGCCGTTGCTGAGCTGGTCGACGCTGGCGGCGGCCTTCATGGTCAGCAGC
>NZ_JAQGLV010000102.1 GCF_028292705.1 Collimonas fungivorans
GTAGAGGTAATGTAGCGCCTTATTGCGGCACTCCGCAATTGCCGCAGAATTTCGCACCTGCGACCCTGGCGATACCGCAACCGCTGCAACCCGGCGCTTGCAGGGAATTGCCGCATTGCTGGCAAAAACGTGCGCCGGCGACATTGCCGGCATTGCATTTCAGGCAATTATTCTGGGCAGGCGCGGCCGAACCCCAGGTATTTTGCTGGCTGCCGCCGTGGCCGCCGTGCTTGCCGCCTTGCCGGTATGGCGCATTGTGGCCGCCGCCATGGTGTCCAAGGCCAAGCAGGTTTTTGAAAAAGCTCATTTTCTACTCCTTTGCGGTTGTATGGCTCCATTTAAAACCCTGTAGTAACTATAGGGTCAAGCAAATGCATAAAAAAATCCGCAAGAAAGAAAGCGGACTACACTATTGCTTGCTTTCCCCTATAACCAGCACGAAGGAAAACACATGACTACCCTACTAAAAAATGTAAAGCCATCGTTGTTCGCTTCTGTTGCACTGGCCCTGCTGCTTGCGGCATGTTCCACCATGTCCGCCGATACCAACCATACCAGCGATGTGACCCTGGACGGCGCGCATGAAGTGCCGGCCAACGGCTCGAGCGCGAGCGGCGCCGGCACCATCGTGGTCAAGGCCGACAAATCGGTCAGCGGCAGCGTCACCACCAGGGGCATACAAGGGAAAGTGGCGCATATCCATGAAGGCGCGCTGGGCAAGAACGGTCCCGTCATGGTGGGCCTGACCAAGACCGGCGACAATATGTGGTCGGTGCCGGAAGGCACCAAGTTCACCGATGCCCAGTACGCCAGCTACATGGCCGGCAACCTGTATATCAACGTCCACAGCGCCACCAATCCCGGCGGCGAAATCCGCGGCCAGCTGCTGCCCTGAGCCGGACTCCAGTAGCCGCCATGCGCGCAGCGGAAGCCGGCCATGGCGGCTGACATGAAACCTTAAGCAGCTTATGCATCCAACCATCCGGATTTTCGGCGCATTCTTTTTGGCCATCGCACTTGCCAGCGGCGTTCTGTATGCGATCGACCATTCGCTCGGCAGCGCCAAGAGCGTCGAGAAACCGGCAAAAACAGTGGCTGCCACGCCGCTGGCAGACAATCCCGCACCACCCGCTGCGCCAGCATTGGCGCCGCCGGCAGCCGGCGACACTGCTCCGCCGCCTGCCACCGCACCCTCTGCCGACAATACCGGCGCCATCGCCAAATGCAGCATCGACGGCAAGATCGTCTATACCGACAAAGGCTGTCCGCAAGGCAGCAAGGCCAAGTCCTTGCAAATCACCGACAACGCCGTCATCCCCGGCGTCGACCAGGCGACCATTGATCGGACGCTGCGCCAGCCGCCGCCGCTGGCCCAGGCAGCGCCGCCCGCCGCCGTCATCGAACCGGTGACCTCGATCGGCACCGAGCCCGGCGTCGATTGCCCGGCGCTTGGACGACGCCTTGCATGGCTGGGCGACATGGGGCACCGCCGGCAACCGCCGCACATACGCGATCGCATGCGGCGCGAGCGCGACGAGCTGCAGACCCGGTGGTTCTGGGCGCATTGCTAGCTGGGCGACGGTCCTTGTCCGACAAAGATGCTTGATATGCAAGCAGTTATTGATGCATCATTCGAGCCCATGACCCGAACCGAAAAATATCAATGCTGCATGGTGATGGCGGGCGGCGGCTTCCGCTTCGGCTACTACCTCGGCATGTACGCCGCGGCAGTCGAAACAGGCAACAAGCCGGACCTGCTGCTGGCCAGCTGCGGCGGCTCGATCGCCGCCGCCGTGATCCAGGCGCTGCCGGACGATGCGCAGCGCAAGGCCTGGATCAGCTCGCCGGCCATGTACCGCTTCCTGTGCAGCTTGCAATCGACGCCCAAGGCCGCCATCGGCCGTTCGTTCATCCATGCGATCAAACGCCGCCTGACCGCCAGCCGCGCCGCGGTCATCCCGGATTTGTTCGGCGATTATTTCTTCGACATCCCATCGCAATTGCCGCTGCCGCCGCTGCAGGCGCAAGCGCAAGACCCGCCTGCGGTCGCCATCGTCGGCGGCAAAATGCTGTTTTCCAAGGACCAGGTGGGACAGCCCAGGGCCGGCCGCAAGCTGTTTGCCGAGACCGTGTTCTGCGATCCGCGCACGGCGGCGCTGCTGGACGGCATGCCCTCGCCCATGAGCGATCCGATGTGGGGCGACAACGCCATCGCACCGCAACTGCTGACCGACGTCGAGATGCCGATCGGCGACGCCGTGCGGATTTCGATTTCCGACATGTTTTATTTCCCCTGTCACTCGCACCAGGCCGGGCACTATACCGGCGGCGTGGTCGACCTGTTTCCCATCGAGCTGGCGAAAAAACTGGCGCAGCGGGTGGTGATGGAATTGAAGGCGCCGTTCAGCCAGGCGCTGGCGATCCCGGCCTGGCGCGCGGTGCTGGGTGTGGACGGCAACCAGCGCCTGCGCCACGTGCACAGCCAGCATGCCGACGTCTGGATCGATGCCTCGGATGTGGAAAGCGTATTCCACAAGCGCGGCATGCAGCAGAAACTGTCATGGCCGAAAAACCGCCTGCGCCTGCTGATGCCGGGCCGCCATGAAACTTACCTGGAGCATGTGGAAGCTCAGTGGCAGTATGGCTATCAGCGCGGGCTGGAAGCCTTTGGCCAGCCTGGTCCCAATTACAAGCGGCACATGCGCCACGCCACCAGGCACAACAAGGCCCGGCCAGGTTAGACCCGGCCAGGCTAGGCCCGGCCCTAATCCTTCAACCAGCCCTGCAGCGCTACCCGGCGCGGCTCGCCGTCCAGGTCGCCGCGCACCAGGATCTTTGAACGCATTGCGATGTAGGCCGCCATGCCCGGCTGGGCCAGCATCGGCTCGATCTTTTCCAGCTCGGCGATCAGCTCAGGCGTCAGCCGGTCCAGCACCGGCCGCACATCGCGCCCCAGGTCCGGCGCGTCGTCGAAACGGCCCTGGCCTTGGCGGCGCCATTGCGCATGCAGCCCGAGCTGCATGGCTTTGCTGGCATCGAACTGGGCCTGGAAGAAACGGCGGGCAAACACCGGATCCAGCCCTTTGGCCTGGGCCACCACGGCATCCAGTATCAATTGCTCGCGCGGCGGATCGTTGACGGCGCCGCCGGAATTCCATTTTGCCTTGGCGACCATGGGAGCGACCGCCAGCCGCTGGTCTATCAGCGTCAGCAGGTGGTCGACCCGCGCGGCATCGGCAGCGCCGGGCGCCGGCGCCATGCTCTGGCAGCCCGCCAGCAGAAATAACAGGAACCAGCAGGCAAAGAATTTGCCGAAGGATGGCGTTTTGGAAAATTTCATGGGCTCTTTCAGCGACAAATCAAAACATAACATTCGTTCACAACCGATTTCGATAAACTAACCGTACACTATCGACTTTGCATTTTATAAAACTTTGCATGCTATCAACACTAAAACTCATTTCCGCCGACCCCAACTCTGACAATATCGACCATCTGGTGGCCTTGATAAAGACCCTGCGCCCCAGCAAACCAGAGCTCGGACAGGAAGCGGCAGAGAACGTGCGGATGCTGGTGCAATTGCTGCACGGCGAGCCGGTACAGGCCAGCGCCCTGCGCCACTATATCCTGCGGCTGTTTTCAACGCGGCGCCAGATCAGCCTGTACACCGATACCGGCATCCTGCCGAACGCCGGCTTTTTTACCGAACTGTTCCAGCGCCTGTCGTTCCGCATGCTGCCGCCGGCGCTGGATGAAAACTACCTGCGCGATTGCCTCGACCGCCTGCTGCCGGTAGAAACCGATTACCTGTGGATCAACGCCGTCCCCGCGGCAGACTGGCTAAGCCTGTTCGACCTGCTGAGCCAGGCCGCGCCGTATACCGACGCCGAGAACAATGCCGCCAGCGACGCCGTCGACCGCCACAAGACCGTGGGTGAACTGCTGGAGGCGATCCAGACCCTGTCCTACCGCATCAGCGCCATGGGGCTGGAGCCGGCGCTGCTGCGGCTCTACCCGAGTATCGATGAGTTCGAATCGCCGTTCCTGATGCAGAACGTCGAACTGCACCTTTACCTGAACAGCTATCGCCGCCACCTGGCGGCCGCGGACTCGGCCTTCGACCACGGCGAACTGCCGCCGCTGGAAGACGCCCGCCATCTGTCGGTGATGCTCGACCAGTGCGAAACCATCGTCCTCAAGATCCGCAAGAACGCCTTGCGCATGGGCAGCAGCGTCTCCCTCACCTACCTGCTGGTGCGGCTCGAGCAAAGCATCGCGCGCCTGCGCAAGCTGCTGGACCTGGTCGATGTCGGCCCGGCCGAGGCCGGCCAGGCGGATGCGGCGTCTGATCCCAGCGCCGCCGAAACCAGGCAACTCGCCAAACGCAGCCAGGCGCTGGCGCTGGGCCAGGAACTGATCGAAGGCCATAACCGCAAATACGCGGTGCGCGAACTGTTCGCCGACAATATCAACCTGCTGGCGCGCAACGTCACCGAAAACGCCAGCCGCACCGGTGAACACTATATCGCCGAAGACCGCTCCGAATACGGCGCGATGTTCCGCTCCGCTTCCGGCGCCGGCCTGATCATCGGCTTCATGTCGCTGCTGAAGATCCTGGCGTCTTACCTGCGCGCCGCGCCGCTGGTGGAAGCATTTTTATTCAGCATGAACTATTCGTTCGGTTTCATGCTGATCCATGTCCTGCATTTCACGGTCGCCACCAAACAGCCGGCGATGACGGCGTCGCGCATCGCCTCCGGCCTGCAAAGCCGCGACGGCCGCAATATCGACCTCGACAGCCTGGTGGAACTGATCGTCAAGGTAATCCGCACGCAATTCATTGCGGTCGCCGGCAACCTGCTGCTGGCTTTCCCGGTGGCTTACCTGATCGCGCTCGGCTACCAGGCGCTGTTCGGCCATCACCTGGTGACGCCCGACAAGGCGGCGCACCTGCTGCACGATATCGATCCGTTTGCCAGCCTGGCGCTGTTCCATGCGGCGATCGCCGGCGTCTGCCTGTTCCTGGCCGGCCTGATCTCGGGCTACTACGACAACAAGGCGCTCTACACCCACATGGCGCAACGCGTGGCGCGCGCGCACTGGCTGCGCAAGCTGCTGGGACAGGAGCGGCTGGCCCGCTTCGGCGAATACCTGGAGCGCAACCTGGGCGGCCTGATGGGGAATTTCTACTTCGGCATCCTGCTCGGCACCATCGGCACCGTCGGTTTCATGCTGGGCCTGCCGATCGATATCCGCCACATCACGTTTTCGGCGACCAATTTCGCCACCGCCCTGGTCGGCCTCGACAACCACATGAGCTGGCAAACCGCGCTCGTTTCGGTCATCGGCGTGCTGGGGATAGGCACGGTCAACCTGTGGGTCAGCTTTTCGCTGGCACTGTTCGTCGC
>NZ_JAQGLV010000118.1 GCF_028292705.1 Collimonas fungivorans
GGTTTCGGCCTGACCCTGCATACGCCGAACAACCGCTACATCAACGACGAGAAAATCGCGCAAACCATCGCCCAGATGTGGTCGCGCATCGGCATCGCCACCAAGGTCGAGGGCGCACCGATGTCGGTGTATGCGGCGCGCGGCGCCAAGAGCGAATATTCGATCGGTCTGCTGGGCTGGGGCGCGCAGACCGGCGAAGTGTCGTCGCCGCTGCGGGCCATGGTGGCTTGCGACAATCCGGCCAAAGGCATGGGCGCGGTCAACTGGCTGAAATACTGCAACCCGAAAATGGACGCGGTGCTGGCCAAAGCCCTGAACAGCGTCGACGACAAGGAGCGTTCCGGCCTGCTGCAGAAGCCACGGCGATCGTCATCGAGGACGGCGGCGTGATCCCGATTCACCAGCAAGTGACCACGTGGGCCACAAAAAAAGGTATCGTATATGTCCCGCGCACCGATGAGCGTACCCACGCTTACCAGTTCTACCCGCAGTAAAGCGGGCGGAATCGCGTGTACATCCGCTCACAGATGGCGGCGAGCGGATTTTTTATGGATGAATCTAGGGTAAACGATGCTGGCTTTTATTATCCGCCGCCTATTGCAAAGCCTGGTCGTGCTGCTGGTGATGTCATTGCTGGTGTTTGTCGGAGTGTATGCGATCGGCAATCCGATCGACGTGCTGATCAGTCCCGACGCCGACCAGATAGAACGGGCCAAGGTGATCGTCGCCTTCGGCCTCGACAAGCCGCTCTGGCTGCAGTATTTCATCTTCCTGAAGAACGCCGTCGGTGGCGACCTGGGCCGCTCGTTTGCCTATTCGACGCCGGCCCTGACTCTGATTTTCGAGCGCATGCCGGCGACGCTGGAACTGTCGTCGGCAGCGATCCTGCTGTCCGTCGTGCTGGGGCTGCCACTGGGCCTGCTCGCCGGGCTGCGGCCCAATGGCCTGGTGGGGAAAACCATCATGGCGGTGTCGATCCTGGGGTTCTCGTTGCCGACATTCTGGGTCGGCCTGATGCTGATCATGGTGTTCGCAGTGCAGCTGGGCTGGCTGCCGACCAGCGGCCGCGGCGAGACGCAGCTGCTGTTCGGGGTGCCGGTCAGCTTCCTCAGCTGGGACGGCCTGCGCCATCTGCTGATGCCGGCTTTCAACCTGGCCTTGTTCAACATCGCCCTGGTGATCCGCCTGACGCGTTCCGGCGCCCAGGAAGCGTTGATGCAGGACTACGTCAAGTTCGCTCGCGCCAAAGGCTTGCGCAACAGCCGCATCATCGGCGTCCATGTCCTGAAAAATATTCTGATCCCTATCGTCACCGTGGTGGCGCTGCAGTTCGGTTCGGTCATCGCCTTTTCCATCGTTACCGAAACGGTGTTTGCCTGGCCCGGCATGGGCAAGCTGATCATCGATTCGATCCGTGTGCTGGACCGGCCGGTGATCGTCGCTTATCTGCTGCTGATCGTCACCATTTTCATCCTGATCAACCTGGTGGTGGACATGCTGTATTCCCTGCTCGATCCGCGCGTGCGCCTGGCAGAAAGCAAAGGCTGAGATGGAACTGACACCAATGTCCAATGCGGTGGAAACGCCCTGGCAACGTTTTGTCCGCAATTTTTTTGGCAGCAGGATTGCTGCCGCAGGATTCGTGCTGCTGGTGCTGATCGTGCTGGCGGCGATATTCGCGCCGGTCATCTCGCCGCAGAATCCCTACGACCTGGCCAAGCTGGATGTGATGGATTCGCGCCTGGAGCCGGGCCAGGCATCGGTCGACGGCAGCATGACCTACCTGCTCGGCACCGACGACCAGGGTCGCGACATGTTGTCGGCGATCCTGTACGGCATCCGCATCTCGGTGATGGTCGGCGTCGTCAGCACCATCATCGCGCTGTCGCTGGGCCTGACGCTGGGGCTGCTTGCCGGCTACGCAGGCGGCCGCATCGAAGCCTTCATCATGCGGGTCGCGGATATCCAGCTGTCGTTCCCGCCCATCCTGATCGCCCTGATCCTGCTGGCCCTGACGGGGCGCGGCATCGACAAGATCATCATTGCGCTGGTGGCGGTGCAGTGGGCCTATTACGCGCGCACCACGCGCAGCGCGGCGCTGGTGGAACGCAAGAAGGAATACATTGAAGCTGCCTCCGCGCTCGGCCTGTCGCCGCTGCGCATCATGTTCAGGCATCTGCTGCCTAACTGCCTGCCGCCGCTGATCGTGGTGGCCGCCCTGCAAGTGGCTTCGGCGATTTCCTTGGAAGCGACCTTGTCTTTCCTCGGCCTCGGATTGCCGATCACCGAACCCTCGCTTGGCTTGCTGATCGCCAATGGCTTTCAATACCTGTTGTCCGGCAAATACTGGATCAGCGTGTTTCCCGGCATCGCCCTGCTGGTGACCGTGGTGACCATCAACCTGGTGGCCGACCAGCTGCGCGATGTCCTCAATCCACGCTTGCAAACGCAATAGGCTCGATATGGACACGACACTTACCGTCAATAACCTGCAGACCCAGTTTGCCACCCGGGCCGGCCTGGTCAAGGCGGTCGACCAGGTCTCGTTCTCGGTCAAGCGCGGTGAGATCATGGGCCTGGTCGGCGAATCCGGATCGGGAAAATCGATGACCGGCTATTCCATCATGGGCCTGGTCGACGCGCCGGGGAAAATCGTCGCCGGCGAGATCCTGCTGCAAGGCAAGGATCTGCGCAGCTTGCCGGCGGAAGCCATGCGCAAGATCCGCGGCAACCGGATCGCCATGATTTTCCAGGATCCGATGATGACCTTGAACCCGGTGCTGCGCATCGATACCCAGATGATGGAAGCAGTGCGTGCACATCAGGACGTGAGCCGGATGGTGGCGCGCGAGATGTCGCGCGAGGCGCTGGTGCGGGTCGGCATTCCGGCGCCGGATGAACGGTTGCAGGCCTACCCGCATCAGTTTTCCGGCGGCATGCGGCAACGCGTGGCGATTGCGATCGCCTTGCTCAACCAGCCTGACCTGATCATCTGCGACGAGCCGACCACTGCGCTGGATGTGACGATACAAGGGCAGATCCTGTACGAAATGCAAAAGCTGTGCCGCGAATCCGGCACGGCGCTGATCTGGATTACCCACGACCTGTCGGTGGTGGCCGGGCTGGCCGATACGGTATCGGTGATGTACGCCGGCCGCATTGTTGAAAGCGGCACGGTGCAGCAAGTGCTGGAGCATCCGCGCCATCCCTACACCCACGGCCTGATCGCATCGGCGCCGTCGCGCAATCCGCGCGGCCAGCCGCTGCAGCAGATTCCCGGCATGACGCCGTCGCTGCTGAACCTGCCGGAAGGCTGCGCATTCCGCACGCGCTGCGCGCATGCCACGGTCGAATGCCGGCAGACGCCGCAGTTGCGCGAAGTGGAACAGCGCATGCTGCGTTGCTACCATCCGTTGCGGGATAGCGTGGTGGAGGCAGTGTCATGAACCAGGCCATCGACAACAATATGGCGCCGCCGCCATCCGCACCCAACCTGCTGGAATTGCAGGCGGTCAGCAAGCAGTTCGTCAAGACGCTCGACAGCGCGGCCAGGATCGCCAACCTGTTCGGCGCCGGCATGCAGCAGGAAGTGGTGCATGCGGTGGACGAGGTGAGCCTGGGCATCAGGCGTGGCGAAGTGGTGGGGCTGGTGGGCGAATCCGGCTGCGGCAAATCGACGCTGGGGCGGATGGCGGTCGGCCTGCATAGCCTGACTGCCGGTACGCGCTTGTGGAAAGGACAGTCGCTGGAGCAATTGGACGCTGCAGAAAGACGCAAGAAGCAGCTGGCGATCCAGATGATTTTCCAGGATCCCTATGCCTCGCTGAATCCGCGCATGCGGGTGCAGGATATTGTCGGCGAAGCGCCGCTGGTGCACGGCTTGGTCGATGCGCCGCAGCAGCGCGAGTATGTCGAAAGTCTGCTGCAGCGGGTCGGGCTGGACGGCGCCATGCTGCGCCGGTTCCCGCACCAGTTTTCCGGCGGCCAGCGCGCTCGCGTGGGCATTGCGCGCGCGCTCGCGGTCAAGCCGGAATTCCTGGTTTGCGACGAGGCGGTGGCGGCGCTGGATGTATCGATCCAGGCCCAGGTCCTGAACCTGTTCATCAAGCTGCGCGACGAGCTGGACCTGACATACTTGTTCATCAGCCATGATCTGGGCGTGGTACGGCATTTGTCAGACCGGGTGGTGATCATGTATCTTGGGCGTATCGTTGAATCGGCTTCTGCCGATACGGTATTTGCCCGCGCCAATCATCCGTACACCCAGGCGCTGCTGGCATCGGCGCCCAAGCTGGAAGTCCGGCGCACGGAATTTTTTGCGGTCAAGGGAGAAATTCCGTCGCCGCTGCATCCGCCTCCGGGCTGTCATTTTCATCCGCGCTGTCCGCATGCAATGCCGCGCTGTAAAGTAGAAAAGCCGGCATTAAAAGAAGTCAGCGCCAAACATTTTTCCGCCTGCCATCTCAATGATGGACTGGCATAAAAAGGACAGGATATGAGTACTCGACAATTGACCCCTTCGGCTGAAATCATGGCCATGATCGAACGCCTGATTGCGTTCCAGACCGTATCGCGCGATTCCAACCTGGGACTGATCGAATGGACCCGCGACTACCTGGCCGGCCTCGGCGTCAAGTCGCGCCTGACCTATGACGCCAGCGGCAAGAAAGCCAATCTGTTTGCAACCCTGGGCGAAGGCCCGAAGCCTGGCCTGATCTTGTCCGGCCACACCGATGTGGTGCCGGTCGAAGGCCAGGTCTGGGATACCGATCCGTTCCAGGCAACCATCAAGGATGGCTTGCTGTACGGCCGCGGCTCGGCCGACATGAAAAGCTACATCGCCACCGCCCTGGCGCTGGCGCCGCAGTTCCTGGCTGCCAACATGGCGGCGCCCCTGCACTTTGCGCTGTCGTATGACGAAGAAGTAGGGTGTATCGGCGTGCAAGGCTTGATCAAGGATCTGCAGGAACTGGGATTAAAGCCGGCGGCCTGCATTGTCGGCGAGCCAACCTCGATGCAGCCCATCATTGCACACAAGGGCACGCATCGTTTCCGCTGCTGCGTACGCGGCCGCGAAGCGCATTCCAGCTACACCACCATGGGCGTCAATGCGATCGAGTATGCGGCGCGCATCATCGTCTATATCCGCCAGATGGCAGACCGCTTCGCCCAGCTGGAAACGCGCGATTACGGTTTCACCGTGCCTTACACCACCATGCAGACCGGGCTGATCCAGGGCGGGCTGGCGGCGAATATCGTGCCCAAGGACTGCAAGTTCGATTTCGAGGCGCGCACCATGCCGGGCATCGACGCCGAACGCCTGTACCGGGAAATCCAGGATTTCGCCGCCACCTTGTTGCCGGAAATGCAAAAAGTGGAGCCGAATGCCGCCATCGACTTCGAATGGCTGGCCTCCGCTCCCGGCCTCAACATGCAGGAGAGCGACGCCGTGGTCCAGCTGGCGGCGGCGCTGGCGCGCAACAAGCCGAACGGCGCGGTATCCTACGGCACCGAAGCCGGCTTGTTCCAGCGCGCCGGCATTCCCACCGTGATTTGCGGCCCCGGCAGCATCGAACAGGCGCACCGGCCGAATGAATTCGTGGCGCTGGAACAGCTGGTCCAGTGCGAAGCGTTCATGCTGCGCCTGATGGATCCGGAGATGCAGCTGCCAGCCGGGAAGTAAGCAGCAGCCATCAAATGCATCTTGTTTGAACGGATTTTGCTAAAGTAGCGGATTGAAGCACCTTGATTCTGATGACATTATGACTACTGCTACCGTCCGTGCCGCCTGTCCGCACGATTGCCCCGATACCTGCGCGCTGCTGGTGACTGTCACCGACGGCGTCGCCACCGAGGTGCGCGGCGATCCGGACCACCCGACCACGGCCGGCGTGCTGTGCACCAAGGTCGCGCGCTACACCGAACGGACTTACCACAAGGACCGCCTGCTGCATCCGCTCAAGCGGATCGGCAACAAGGGTGAGGGGAAATTCGTACAGATCAGCTGGGACGAGGCGATCGCCACGATCGCCGGGCGGCTGAGCGAGATCGCCGCGCGCAATCCGCAAGCCATCCTGCCTTACAGCTACGCCGGCACCATGGGCCTGGTGCAGGGCGAGTCGATGGCGATGCGTTTTTTCAATCGCATCGGCGCTTCGCTGCTGGACCGCACCATCTGCGCCTCGGCCGGCGGCACCGGCTACAAATACACGATAGGCGCCAGGGTAGGCACCGACCTCGAACAATTCCAGAACGCCAAGCTGATCCTGATCTGGGGCGGCAACCCGATAGCGTCCAACCTGCATTTCTGGATGCGAGCGCAGGAAGCAAAACGGCGCGGCGCCAAACTGATCGCAATCGATCCGTATCGCTCCCTGAGCGCCGACAAATGCCACCAGCACATCGCCCTGTTGCCGGGCACCGATTCAGCCTTGGCGCTGGGCATGATGCATGTGCTGATTGCCGAGAACCTGTTAGACCACGACTACATCGCGCAATACACGCTGGGCTTCGAGCAGCTGAAACAGCAGGTGTCGAGTTGGACGCCGCAGAAGACTGCTGAAGTGTGCGGCATCAGCGCCGACGAAGTGCTGGAACTGGCGCGCAGCTACGGCGGTGCGGCGCAACGCGGCGAAGCGGCGGCGATCCGGGTCAACTACGGCTTGCAGCGTGTGCGCGGCGGCGGCATGGCGGTGCGCAATATCACCTGCCTGCCGGCCCTGGTCGGGGCCTGGCGCCATGCCGCCGGCGGCGTGCAGCTGTCGACCTCGGACAGTTTTCCAAAGAATAACCAGTTCCTGCAGCGTCCCGATTTCCTGCTCAAACAAGGGATGGCGCCGCGCACCATCAACATGAGCACCATCGGCGACGACCTGTTGCGCGAAGCCTCGCCCGAGTTCGGGCCGAAAATCGAAGCCCTGATCGTGTACAACTCGAATCCGGTCGCGGTAGCGCCGGAATCCGGCGCCGTCGCCCGCGGTTTTGCGCGCGAAGATTTATTCACCGTGGTGCTGGAACATTTCCAGACCGATACCGCGGATTACGCCGATATCGTACTGCCGGCCACCACTCAGTTGGAACACGTGGATGCCCACTCGGCCTACGGCCACCTGTACATGCTGGCGAATAACGCCGCGATTGCGCCGCTGGGCGAAGCCAGGCCGAACACCGAAATCTTCCGCCTGCTGGCAGCGCGCATGGGTTTCGACGACGCCTGTTTCCGCGAAACCGACGATGAAATTGCGGCGCAGGCATTTGACCGGAAAAATGAGCGGGCGATCCATTTCGATTGGGATGCGCTGAAACAAAAAGGCTGGCAAAAACTGAACGTGCCCGATGCGCCGTTCGCGCATGGCGGTTTCCCGACGCCATCCGGCAAGTGCGAGTTCTACAGCGCGCAAATGCTGAAGGACGGACTTGATCCCTTGCCGACCTATATCGCGCCCTATGAATCGCCGGCCAGCAATCCGCAGCTGGCCAGGAAGTACCCGCTGGCGATGATTTCACCGCCAGCGCGCAACTTCCTCAATTCCAGTTTCGTTAACGTGAAAAGCCTGCGCGACACCGAAGGCGAGCCGCACCTGGACATGCATCCGGCCGACGCCGCGGCAAGAGCCCTGGCCAGCGGCGATGCGGTGCGCATCTATAACGACCGCGGCAGTTTCAACGCCAGGCTGAGAGTGACCGACAAGGCGCGGATCGGGCTGGTGGTGGGCTTGTCGATCTGGTGGAAAAAAATGGCCAGCGACGGCAAGAACGCCAACGAGGTGACCAGCCAGCGCCTGACCGACATGGGGCGGGCGCCAACCTTCTACGATGTGCTGGTGGAAGTGGAAAAAGCGCCGGCATGAATGGCCGGCTGCTCACGGTTTTGCTGTTAGCCGTGGCGGCAGCCGGTTGCGCCCAGCTGGCGTATTACGGGCAGGCGGCAAACGGCCAGTTTTCCCTGCTGGACCGTGCCCATCCGGTCGATGAATGGCTGGCCGATCCGAACATCGACGCCGGCCTCAGGGCCAAGCTGAAACTGACCAAGCAGATCCGCCGCTTCGCGGTGAGCGATCTGAACCTGCCGGACAACCGCAGCTACACCGAGTATGCCGACCTGCAGCGCCGTTTCGCCTTGTGGAATGTGGTGGCGGCGCCGGCTTTGTCGCTGGAGCCCAAGCAGTGGTGTTTCCCGATTGCCGGCTGCGTCAACTACCGCGGTTATTTCAGCCAGGACGCCGCAAAGAAATTCGCCGCCAGCCTGCGTCAGCAAGGCTACGATGTGCAAGTCAGCGGCGTGCCGGCCTATTCCACGCTCGGCTGGTTCAACGATCCGCTGTTGTCGACCTTCATCCGCTATCCCGACGGCGAGCTGGCGCGCCTGGTTTTCCACGAGCTGGCGCACCAGACGGTGTACGCCAAGGACGATACGCAATTCAACGAGTCATTCGCCACCACGGTCGAGCAGGTCGGCGTCGAACGCTGGCTGGCGGCGGTGGGCAGCCAAAAGACGCGCGACGCCTATGTCCAGTTTGAAGGACGCAAGGAGGAATTCCTGGCGCTGCTGCTGCAGTACCGGCAGCGGCTGGCAAGCAATTACGCGAGCGGGCTCAGCGATGCGCAAAAGCTGCAGCAGAAGGCGGCGATTTTCCTCGCTCTGCAAGTGGATTACCAGGCGCTCAAGGTAAAGTGGGGCGGCTACGCCGGGTACGACCACTGGTTTGCCGAACCGTTGTCGAACGCCCATCTGGCGCTGGTGGCGACCTATTACGACTTGGTGCCCGGTTTCAAGGCTTTGCTGGCCCAGCAGCAGACCCTCAAGAAATTTTATGTGGCGGTCGCCGGGCTGGCGGCGCTGAGCAAGGAAGAACGGCATCGCCGGCTGGAAGAGCTGGCGAAATCCCGGCCCACATAATTTTATCTTGGTTACAATGCCAAGATGACATTTAACGCCGACCTGCACCGCAGCACGCTGAAACTGCCGAATCGCCTGGCGCGCAACGGCAGCGGAGTCTATGACAGCGCACTGGAAATGAGTGTGCTGGATGCCGGTCCGGAGTACGA
>NZ_JAQGLV010000119.1 GCF_028292705.1 Collimonas fungivorans
GAGCAGGAAACCTGGGTTGCGCCTTCCATCAGGCGCGCAAAGTCGTAGGTGACCTTTTTCGAGGTAATCGACTTTTGCATCGATTCGATGATCAGGTCGGCAGCTTCGATCCAGCCCATGTGGCGCAGCATCATTTCCGCCGACAGGATCAGCGAACCCGGGTTGACGTAGTCCTTGCCTGCATATTTAGGCGCGGTGCCGTGGGTTGCTTCGAACATGGCGACCGAATCCGACAGGTTGGCGCCCGGCGCGATGCCGATGCCGCCGACTTGCGCCGCCAGCGCGTCGGAAATGTAGTCGCCGTTCAGGTTCAGGGTGGCGATCACGCTGTATTCGTTCGGACGCAGCAGGATTTGTTGCAGGAATGCATCAGCGATCGAATCCTTGACGATGATTTCGCGGCCGGTCTTCGGGTTCTTGAATTTCGCCCATGGACCGCCGTCGATCAGCTCGGCGCCGAATTCCTTTTGCGCCAGCGCATACGCCCAGTCACGGAAGCCACCTTCGGTGAACTTCATGATGTTGCCCTTGTGGACAATGGTGACGGACGGCTTGTCGTTGTCGATCGCATACTGGATCGCCTTGCGCACCAGGCGCTCGGTGCCTTCGCGCGAAACCGGCTTGACGCCGATGCCGGAAGTGTCCGGGAAGCGGATCTTCTTGACGCCCATTTCCTTGATCAGGAACTCGATCAGTTTCTTGGCGCCGTCGCTGCCTTCTTGCCATTCGATGCCGGCGTAGATGTCTTCCGAGTTTTCGCGGAAAATCACCATGTCGGTCTTTTCAGGCTCACGCACCGGCGAAGGCACGCCCTTGAAATAACGCACCGGGCGCAGGCAGACGTACAGGTCCAGTTCCTGGCGCAGGGCCACGTTGAGGGAACGGATGCCGCCGCCGACTGGCGTGGTCAGCGGGCCTTTGATCGACACGACGTAATCCTTGATCGCTGCCAGGGTCTCTTCCGGCAGCCAGACGTCAGGACCGTATACCTTGGTCGACTTTTCGCCGGCGAACACTTCCATCCAGCTGATCTTGCGCTTGCCTGCATATGCCTTGGACACAGCGGCGTCCACAACCTTGATCATGACCGGGCTGATATCCACGCCGGTGCCATCGCCTTCGATGTAAGGAATGATTGGATTGTCAGGGACGTTGATCGAAAAATCGGCGTTGACGGTGATTTTTTTGCCTTCGGCAGGCACTTTGATATGTTGGGACATCTGTGTATCTCCGGAGTTGAGGAGGTAAAAGTGACTAGTGCAGTCTGATTTGAAACACGGTTGGTCTTATATAAGACATAAGACAAGCATTCCATATTATGCACTAGTATTTTACTAGACGCTATGTTTTTGCGACACCGGCGCTGCGCTTCCGCCGTGCCTCACCCATGGCGAAGCACTATACTAGCGCCATGTCTCTGATTCTATTCAACAAACCATTTCAAGTGATGTGCCAGTTTTCAGCGCATCCCGGCCGCCCTACGCTCGCCGACTATATCAAGATCCCCGATATCTATCCGGCCGGACGCCTTGATGCCGATAGTGAAGGATTATTGTTACTCACCGATGACGGCCAGCTGCAGCACAACATCAGCCATCCGGCAGTGAAGCAGCCCAAGACTTACATGGCCCAGGTCGAAGGCGTGCCGACCGAGGTTTTGCTGGAGCGCTTGCGGCACGGCGTCGATCTCGGCGATTTCCGCAGCAAACCTTGCCAGGCGCGCCAAATTGAAGAACCGGACTGGCTGTGGCCGCGCGATCCGCCGATACGCCAGCGCCAGGACAAACCCACCAGCTGGCTGGCGCTGACCCTGACCGAAGGCAAGAACCGCCAAGTGCGGCGCATGACGGCGGCGGTAGGATTGCCGACCTTGCGCCTGGTGCGGGTGGCGATCGGCCAGGTGTCGCTGCAAAGCCATCCGCTGTGGCCGGGCGAGTCGCTGGCGATCGATCCGGCGGATCTGGTCACCCTGAGAAAGTAGCAGTTGATACAAATTGATGCATGTTTCCGGTCTTTTTAAAAATCGGTGTCAACCATACGTTTCCGGAGGTCGTTAATTGCAGTGATTCAAGTGAATCATCGATTGATTAACTCGCTAACTGAATGGATTTGAAAATGAAAAAACTGATCGCTGTTCTGATTGCCGGCCTGTTCGCTTCTTCCGTTTTCGCTGCCGACGCAGCTCCTGCTGCTCCAGCAGCACCTGCTGCCGCCGCTGCTGAAGCTTCGGCGCCTGCTGCAAAGAAGGCTACACACAAAGTCAAGAAAGCCAAGAAAACTGCAAAAGCCAAAGCTGCAAAAGCTGAAGCCCCAGCAGCTGACGCTCCTGCTGCCAAGTAATTCCAGCATCAGCTTCAACAAGAAAGGCAGGCGCGTCCTGCCTTTTTTTACGTCCTGAAACAATTAATATCCGCCGCCCGTACCCCTCCGGCGATTTACCTCTCTGTATAATCTCCCGATCCTAAAGGAGCTTTATCGATATGAGAAAAATTCGCGCCGCCTACCTTGCAGCCACCGCTGCCTGCCTCGCAAGCCTTGCTGTCGCCGCATTGCCGGCAACGGCCCAGAACATCCAGCAGCTCCCGGCCACCTCCCTGAATATCGGCATCCACGTGATCAAGGCCGAAGTGGCGCGCAGCGAAGATCAGCGCGAACAAGGGCTGATGTTCCGCAAGAAAATGGGCGCCAACGAGGGCATGGTGTTTGTATTCGAAACCCCTGCGGGCATCTGCATGTGGATGAAGAACACCCTGATTCCGCTGTCGGTGGCATTCATCGACGCCAAGGGCGCGATCCTGAATGTCGAGGAAATGAAGGCGCAGACGCTGGATTCCCATTGCGCCCAGGGCGCGGCGTCTTATGCACTGGAGATGAACAAGGGCTGGTTCAAGGACAAGAACATCAAGCCGGGCACCGTGATCCAAGGTTTGCCGCAACTGTGAACACCTCCGGCGGCGGCCTGAACAGCCATCACCGGACGATCAAGACAAAACAGAAAAACCCTGCATAACGCACGTTATGCAGGGTTTTTCTTAAAGCATCAACAACTCAACAACAAACGCCAGCCGGAGCTGACGCTGCTATTTATTAAGCAGCCGACAGTGCTTTCAGAGCAGCGTTAAGACGGCTCTTATGGCGTGCAGCCTTGTTCTTGTGGATGATTTTCTTGTCCGCGATACGATCGATAGTCGATACGGAAGTTTGCAGGACCAGCGCTGCTGCAGCCTTGTCGCCGCCAGTGATTGCCTTGCGGGCAGCTTTGATCGCTGTGCGCAGGGTCGAACGCTGACTGGAGTTGTGCAGGTTTTGCTGAACTGCTTGACGAGCACGCTTACGTGCTTGTGCGGTATTTGCCATTTATATTTCCTAAAACGAGGTCGGGAATGCGAGGTAAGAAATGCTTACGCGGCAAACCAGACCGCGGCGCAGAATTCTGTAAAGCCACGGATTATAACCAGTTTTTGAAGAACAGGCAAATCCCCTCTTGCTTTGGAAGCAATTCTGTCGCAAGAAAGCACAGTTTCCGGGATGGCAACATTATATCATGCTTGCCGCGGGAACGTTCCAGCCCGGACTTTATCACAGTCAGTGTTTGCCGGCAGTCAACGAAACCGGCTCGAATTCCCGCTTTTCCACCTCCTGAGAAAGCTGCGGCAGGCGATCTGCTCCAGCTATAATGCCGCTCCATGAACTTGCATAAAACGCTTGCCACCGTCTCTGGCATGACCATGGTGTCGCGTGTGACGGGCCTGATTCGCGAAATCCTGTACGCGCGCGCATTCGGCGCCGACGGCTACACCGATGCTTTCGCTATCGCTTTCCGTATTCCCAACCTGTTGCGCCGGCTGTTTGCCGAAGGCGCTTTTTCCCAAGCTTTCGTGCCCATCCTGGGCGAATACAAGAACCAGAAAGGCGAGGCAGCGACCAAACAGCTGGTCGACCACGTCGCCACCGTGCTGACCTGGGCCATGTTGTTTACCTGCATCGTCGGCATCCTGGCCACCCCGGTGCTGGTGTATTTCATCGCCACCGGCCTGAAAGACAATAAGGAAGTATTCGACGCCTCGGTCTTCATGACCCGCATCATGTTTCCCTACATCGGCTTCATGTCTTTTGTGGCGCTGGCCGGCGGCATCCTGAATACCTGGCATGAATTCAAGATCCCGGCCTTCACTTCAGTGCTGCTCAACCTGGCTTTCATCGTTGCCTCGCTGTTCGTTGCGCCGTATATGGAACATCCCATCTATGCGATGGCGTTTGCGGTGCTGGTCGGCGGCGTGCTGCAGGTGGCGATCCAGGTGCCGGCGCTGCTCAAGGTAGGCATGCTGCCGCGGATCGCGCTCAATCCCATGATCGGCTTGCGCGACCTGGGCGTGCAGCGGGTCCTGAAAAAAATGGGGCCGGCGGTGTTTGCGGTATCGGCCGCCCAGCTCAGCCTGCTGATCAACACCAACATCGCCTCGCGCCTGGGGCATGGCAGCGTTTCCCTGCTGACATATGGCGACCGCCTGATGGAGTTTCCTACGGCGTTGCTGGGCGTGGCCCTCGGCACCATCCTGTTGCCCAGCCTGTCGAAAGCCAATGCCGACAAAGACCACGGTGAATATTCGTCGCTGCTGGACTGGGGCTTGCGCCTCACCTTCCTGCTGGCGCTGCCGTCCGCGGTCGGCCTGGCAACCTTGTCAGTACCGCTGACGGCAACCTTGTTCCAACATGGCAAATTCGATGCGGCCTCGGTCGCTGTCACCAGCCAGGTGCTGATTGCCTACGGCGTCGGCTTGATCGGCCTGATCGTGGTGAAAATCCTGGCGCCCGGCTTTTACGCCAAGCAAGATATCCGGACCCCGGTCAAGATCGCGGTCGGTGTATTGATCGCAACACAATTGATGAACTACCTGTTCGTACCGGTATTTGCAGTGGCCGGCCTGGCCCTGTCGATCAGCGTCGGCGCCTGCCTGAACGCCGGCTTCCTGCTGTGGAGCCTGATGCGGCGCGGCATCTACAAGCCGGAAAGCGGCTGGATCCGCTATTTCATGCGCCTGCTCGGCGCCCTGTTCCTGATGGCAGGCGTGGCGCTGTGGTGCGGCCAGCAGTTCGACTGGACCGGTCCGCACACCAGTTCCCTGGCGCGCATCGCCGCCCTGTGCGCGGTGCTGGCGGCCTGCGGCATTACTTACTTTGGAGCACTATTGGCGATGGGGTTCCGATTCAGCGATTTCAAGCGGATTGCTCGTTAAACTGGATCGCGCTAGGGAAAATAGTTTGCTAGGATAGAGTCATGACGATTACATCTCTTGACTACTTTACTTCGCTGGTGCAGCAGGCCAACGATGTTCCTTTGTTCGAGGCAGCCCTGGCGATTGCGCAGGATGTCTATCCCAAGCTGGATTTCGATGCGCCGCAGAATGACCTGGACCGGCTGGCCAATACCTTGCGCCTGCGCCTGCCGGCGGACGCCTCGGCGATCCAGAAGCTGCGCCTGCTGAACCAGTTCTTCTACCAGGAGCTGGGATTCGCGATCAACGTCAATCATTATTACGACACCGACAACAGCTACCTGCACCGGGTGATAGCCAAACGGCGCGGCATCCCGATTTCGCTGGCGCTGGTCTACATGGAACTGGCGCAGCAGATCGGCTTGCCGGTCAAAGGCGTGTCTTTCCCCGGCCATTTCCTGATGAAGCTGACCGTGCCCTCGGGCGACATCATGATCGATCCGGCCAACGGCGCCAGCCTGTCGCGCGAAGAACTGGAAGAACGGCTGGAGCCTTACCTGCCGACCGAAAACGATGAAGAAAGAGCGGCCAGCCGGCTATCGCTGATCAGTTACCTGCAGATCGCCCACCCGCACGACATCCTGGTGCGCATATTGCGCAACCTGAAAGCTATCTACCAGCAAAGCAATCATTGGCAACGGCTGCTGGAAGTGCAGCAGCGGATCCTGATCCTGCTGCCGGGCGACGCCGTCGAACGGCGCGACCGCGGACTGGCGTTCGCGCAGCTGGATTGCCCGCAAGCGGCGTTGGAAGACCTGGAACATTACCTGGCGCAGCGGCCGCTGGCCGCCGATGCAGCGACCTTGCGCGAGCAGGTGGTCGAACTGCGCGAGGCTTGCAAACGCTTGAATTAAGCAGTTAGTCGCGGTTGGCCGCAGGCCATTCACTGCGCAGCAGCGACAGCATCTGCATGTCGTGATAGCGGCCGCCCCAGTAGCCGACCTGACGCATCTGCCCTTCGTCGACAAAACCCAGCTGGCGCAGCAGCTTGAGCGAACCCAGGTTGTCGGGATGGACCATGGCCTCGATGCGGTTAAGCGCCATCTCGGCGAAACCCCAGGTCATGACGGCGGTCAGCGTCTCGCGCATGAAACCCTGCTTCTGGACATGCGTTGAGAGTTCGTAGCCGATCATGCATTTGCGCCAGTTCCGGTCCCAGCGGAACAAGCCGCACGATCCCAGCAACTGATTGTTTTCCCTGGCCTGGATGCCCCAGCGGGTGCCTGGATTTTCATCCAGGCGGAAACTGGCGAAACGCTTGATCAAACCTTGCGCCGCCGCCAGGTCCGGCAAGGGATCCACGCCAAACCAGCGCATCAGCTCAGGATCGCCGTGCATGGCGAGTATCTGCTCTGCATCGCGCTCGACGATCTCGCGCAGCAGCAGGCGTTCGGTCTGGATGACGGGGAAAGCCGGGGTTTCGCTCATTGCTTAGCTATGTCCTTCAATGAAAAATTACGTAGATCCGGAGGACGAAGCCTTCTCCTTTTTTACCCCTTGCTGCGCGCCTCGATCACTTCCCACTTCTCCAGGCTCTCCAGCAGCAGGCCGTCGATCTCGGCGAAGCGGTCGTTGAGGCGCTTCACTTCGTCCGGCTTCTGCTTGTACAGGTCGGGATCGGCCAGCTGGCTGGAAATGGCTTTCTGTTCCGTTTCCAGCTTGGCGATCAGCAGCGGCAGTTCTTTCAGCTCCTGCTGTTCCTTGTAACTGAGCTTTTTCTGCTTGGCGACCGGCTCTGCCTTGGCTTCCACCTTGGTTTCGCCCTTGGCCTTGGCGATCACGGCCGACTGGCTCGGGCGCACGCGCTCCCAGTCGGTGTAGCCGCCAACATACTCGCGCCACATGCCGTCGCCCTCGGCAGCGATCACCTGGGTCACCACATTGTCGAGGAAAGTACGGTCATGGCTGACCAGGAACACCGTGCCGCTATAGTCTTCCAGCAGTTCTTCCAGCAGTTCCAGGGTATCGATATCGAGGTCGTTGGTCGGTTCATCCAGCACCAGCACGTTGGCCGGCTTGGCGAACAGGCGCGCCAGCAGCAGGCGGTTGCGCTCGCCGCCGGACAGCGACTTGACCGGCGAACGCGCCCGTTCCGGCGCGAACAGGAAATCGTTCAGGTAAGTCATCACGTGCTTGCGCTGGCCGTTGATCTCGACCCAGTCGCTGCCCGGCGCGATGGTGTCGGCCAGACTGGCCTCTTCGTTCAGCTGCGCGCGCATCTGGTCGAAATACGCGATCTGCAATTTGGTGCCCTGCTTGACCGTGCCGCTGTCGGGCTGGTCCTGGCCCAGGATCAGTTTCAGCAAGGTGGTCTTGCCGGCGCCGTTCTGGCCGATCAGGCCGACCTTGTCGCCGCGCATGATGGTGGCGGTGAAATTATTCACGATGACCTTGTCGCCGAACGCCTTGTTGACATCGGTCAGCTCGGCCACGATCTTGCCGGAACGCTCGCCCGAAGACACATCCAGCTTGACCTGGCCCTGCTGGTCGCGTCGCGCGCTGCGCGCCAGGCGCAGAGATTCCAGGCGGCGGACGCGGCCTTCGTCGCGGGTGCGGCGTGCCTGCACGCCTTTGCGGATCCAGATTTCTTCCTGCGCCAGGAATTTGTCGAACTTGGCGTTTTCGACTTCTTCGATTTCCAGCTGTTCGGCCTTGCGCACCTGGTAAGCAGTGAAATTGCCCGGGAAGGACAAGATGCGGCCGCGGTCCAGTTCGATGATGCGGGTGGCGACGTTGTCCAGGAAACTGCGGTCATGGGTGATGAACAGCACGCTGCCCTTGTAGTCGCGCAGCAAACCCTCGAGCCACATGATGGAGCTGAAATCCAGGTGGTTGGTCGGCTCGTCGAGCAGCAAGACGTCGGGCGCGCTGACCAGGGCGCATGCCAGCGCGACGCGCTTTTGCATACCGCCCGAGAGCTGGCCCATCAGCATGTCTTTATCCAGGTTGAGGCGGTCCAGCGTGGTCTCGACCTTGTTGGTCAGGCTCCAGGCGTCGGCAGCGTCGAGCTTGCTCTGGATCTCGTGCATGCGCTCCATGATGGCGTCGTCGTTGTCGCCGCCGAACTGGCCGGTCAGCGCATCGTATTCATTCAGCAATGCCTGCATCTCGCCCATGCCGGACGCCACCGCGTCGAACACCGACATCTCGGATTCGAAATGCGGTTCCTGGTCGACATAGGCGATCTTGATGCCTTGCTGCATCACCATCAGGCCGTCGTCCAGCCTGGACACGCCGGCGATGGTTTTCAGCAGCGACGACTTGCCGGTGCCGTTGCGGCCGATCAGGCCGACCCGCTCTCCCGAGTCCAGGGAAAATTCCGCGCGGTCCAGCAGCGCAACGTGACCGAATGCGAGTTGCGCATTGGTGATAGAGATGACAGCCATAATTTGGATAAAACCAGAAAAAGAAAGATCTGCAGCAGCGCAACAGCGGCTTTGTGCAGTCGATTGGATGAATGAACCGCACATTGTACCTATACTCGCGCCGCCTGGCCGTACATTTGTCGCGGCCCGTTCTGCACTGAACCTGCGTCGGACCTGCCCGAGGCTTGGCGGCCAGCCTCCCGCCAGTGGTGATTTTGACCAGTCAGCCGCCGCTACAAAATATTTCTGGAAATGTATTGCTGTATAGAAATTTTAGCTCTATATTATTTCCACATGGAAATACTTATCCACAAGATGGGCACATGCCATGGCGTAACTTATCTGACCTGATTTTCATAATAACATTGTTGCAAAAACAAGGGTAAAAGCGCCTCGCTTTTGCCTCACACATTCATACGACAGGGAGAAAGCCGTGGATCCATTGCTAGGCCAATTATTGGCGCCGAAATATGACGCAGCGCTGGTTTTGCTGTCATACATGATCTCTTTCTGGGGGGCGCTGCTGGCCCTGCAATGCGCCAAATCCATGTTTCGCAAGGACGGCACGCTAGACCTCGGCATGACCATCTGCGCCGCCGCTTCGCTGGGCGGCATCGGCATCTGGTCGATGCACTTCCTGGCCATGCAGGCGTATCGCCTGACCGTGCCGATCGCCTACGATGTCGTGCTGACCGCGGCCTCGCTGGCGGCGGCGATCGTGATTTCCGGCATCGCGCTCTACCTGGCCGGCAGCCACGGCAAATTCAAGGTATCCGGCTGGCTGGCCGGCAGCCTGCTGGCCGGCGTCGGCGTGTGCGTGATGCACTACATGGGCATGTATGCGATGAACCTGCGCGCCACCATGCTGCTCAACCCGACCATCGTCGTGATCTCGATCGTCATCGCCATCGCCGCCGCCTCCGCCGCGCTATGGCTGGCGTTCAACCTGACCCGGCTGCTGCACCGCGTGATCGCGGCGCTGGTGATGGCGCTGGCGGTGTGCAGCATGCACTACGTCGGCATGTATGCCGCCAACATGATCTGCACCAGCAACGCGCCGTTGATCCCGCTCAAGATCGGCGGCAACTATCTCGACGTGTCGGTCTACGCCGTCGCCGGCTTGCTGTCGCTATGCATTTTCTGGGTGGTACTGGGGCGCAGCATGGATGAAAACAAGCTGGTCGAGACGCTGCGCTGAACAAGCATTAGAGGTCGAAGCCTTTCATGATGCCGATCGTCATCAGGTCGGCATCATTCTTGTTCCTGAAAGTGACCACCCGGCCGAAACTGGCGAAGCCGCGGAGCTGATGGCCCAGGTCGCGCCCGACCTGCAGGCTGATCAGGCCGTTGACTTTCCAGTCGTTCGAATCGCGTTTATTGACCGCCAGATAAGGCCCGGCGCCGGCGCTGATATCCCAGTGCTCGGCGACAGGCTGCACATACCAGCCCTGCGCGGCGATCCCGTGCCGGTTCACGCGCACGCCGTCGTCGCCTTCTTCAATCGCAGACACCGAAGCGGCCCAGGGGCCATAATATTTTTTCGCTTCCATCGCATAACTCAGGCGCTTGCCGGGCCCCGACTGGTTGGTCTGGGCAAAACCGCCCAGCGCCGCCAGCCACAAGCCATGCTGTCCGTCCGCATCAGGCGGACTCACATGGGCCGCGCCGAAATCCTTGCCGAGGCCGACCAGGAAAGCATCCGAGGAAGGCGCGCCGGGCGTCAGCACGTGGTTGTACGCCAGCCGGAGACTGAGGCCGGGCGAATACTGGTCGAGGCGCGCCAGCAGCGCCACGGAAACCAGGCCGCCCAGGCGCGCATCGTCTTTTTCCGTGCCGTTGACGGTGGTCCGGTTCATGCTGAAATACGGACCGGCGCCTACTTCAAGGTCAAAGCTGGGACGTAAATTTTGGCGATAAACCATCTGCATGGCGTAACCGTCGCGGTGATTGTTGTCGGGATGGCCTTCGTTGTAATACACATAGTCAAGCCGGGTGCTGGCACCTGCCGGCAGATGCCCGCCGGCCGCCAGCCCGAACAGGTCGAGAGCCGGCCCGAAGCGGATTTCCGCCGCGCGCCAGCGCATCGGCTTCTGGCCGTCCATGCTAGTGCCGTACAGGATGCCGTTGCCAAGTGCAGCCGAGGCGTAGCTGTTGTCGCCCGCCGGCGCCAGCGGCGGCATGGCGTCATCGGCCTGGGTGAAGGGATGCCAGCAAAGAAACATGGATGCCAGCGCAACATTCCTAATTACTCTGCTTTTCCTAGACATGGCAGCCTCCGTTATCAATGAGATATTGTTTTACGGCTTGCTCAAGCTTGTCTGTGTGTGACCAATAAATAACGATATTGTTTCAGTCCTTGACTTAGGGAACAAACGTTTCCATAATCAATAAATGTCAAATTCCCTGTCAGATCCAGTCAGTGTTTCCCGCGGCCGTGGCAGGCCGCGCGAGTTCGATATGGACCAGGCGCTCGACAAGGCAGTGCGCGTATTCAGCGAGCGCGGCTATCACGCCACCACGGTGTGCGACCTGACGCAAGCCATGCAGCTCGCCTCGGGCAGCGTCTACAAGGCGTTCAAGGACAAAAAGAGTGTCTTCCTGGCAGCGCTCGACCGTTACAAGACCGTGCGCGATACGCAACTGCGGGCAGTGATCAGTGCGGGTGCGACAGGAAAGGAACAGGTGCGCCTGGCGCTGGCGTTTTATGCCGAAGCATCGCACGGCGCCGGCGGTCTCGAGGGTTGCATGGTGGTCGGCAGCGCGGCAGAACTGGCTACCTTTGACCCGGATGTCGCACAGTGGGTGACTGCCGCACTGACCCGCAACGAAGTATTGATCGGTGCACTGATCCGGCAAGGCCAGCAAGACGGCTCGATTCCGCCGCATATAGATAGCGCAGCAACCGCCCGCTTGATGCTGTGCCTGATCCAGGGCATGCGCGTGGTCGGCAAGACCGGCCGCACCCGGGATGAGATGAGCGTGCTGGCAGATATCGCCATGAAGGTGCTCGCCTGATTTTTTTGCCAATTTAGGAAACGTTTATTCCCTTTTTAAGGATCACCCATGACCACATTTACCGCTAGCGCCGAGACCAGAACCGAACCGTCAGCCTCGGCCTGGATGATGCTCCTGCTGGCATTCGCCTGCGGGCTGATTGCCGCCAACCTGTATTACGCCCAGCCCCTGGCCGGACCGATAGGCGTAGCGCTGGGCCTGTCGCCCGGCGCCACCGGACTGATCGTCACCCTGACCCAGATCGGCTACGGCATCGGATTGCTGTTCATCGTGCCGCTCGGCGACCTGCTCGAGACACGCCGCCTGGTGCTGACCCTGATCGGCCTCGCTACCCTGGCGCTGCTGGCAGCCGCATTGTCGACGCATCCGCTACCCTTCTTCGCCGCCACGCTGTGCATCGGCCTCGCCTCGGTTGCGGTGCAGGTGCTGGTGCCGTATGCCGCGCACCTGGTGCCGGAAGCGGAACGCGGCCGCGCCGTCGGCAGTGTCGTCAGCGGCCTGATGCTCGGCATCATGCTGGCGCGCCCGGTCTCCAGTTTCATCGCCCAGTTTGCATCGTGGCACACGGTGTTTTTCATCTCGGCCGCAGCGATGGCGCTGCTGGCGCTCATGCTCAGGCTGGCCTTGCCGCGGCGTGAACCGGTATCGACCATTTCCTATGGCAAGCTGCTGGCCTCCATGGTCGACCTTATGCGCAACACACCGGTGCTGCGGCGGCGCGCGTTCTATCAGGCCTGCATGTTTGCCGCCTTCAGCCTGTTCTGGACCACCACCCCGCTGCTGCTGGCGGGACCTGAGTTCCGGCTGTCGCAGGGAGGCATTGCACTGTTCGCCCTGGCGGGCGTGGCCGGCGCCATCGCCTCGCCCATCGCCGGCCGTTTCGCCGATCGCGGCTGGACCAAGGCCGCGACTGCATTCGCGATGCTGGCCGTCGCCGGCGCCTTCCTCATCACCCACATCGGCGCCTACGGCTCGCCGCTCGCACTGGGCTTGCTGGTTGCCGCCGGCATCCTGCTCGATTTTGGCGCCACCACCAACCTGGTGCTGGGGCAGCGCGCCATCTTTGTATTGGGGGCCGAATATCGGAGCCGCCTCAATGGCCTCTA
>NZ_JAQGLV010000122.1 GCF_028292705.1 Collimonas fungivorans
AAATCAATTGCGCATCACAAGGCCGCTTCGAGGATGGTGCGGCTGACAGCCAGGGTATGGTCCTGGTGTTCGCCCAGCGCTGTCATGCCGTGCTTGTCCAGCTGCCCGAGCACGGTCTCGACCGCGTCCTGGCCCAGTTCATAGTCCGCCAGGCGGGTCTTGATGCCCAGGCTTTCGAAGAAATCGCGGGTGCGCTGGATGGCCAGGTCGATGCGTGCATCTTCGCTGCCTTCGGTGATCTGCCAGACGCGTTCGGCATACTGCAGCAGCTTGGCGCGTTTGCTGTTGCGGCGCACTGACAGCAACGACGGCAGCACGATCGCCAGCGTGCGCGCATGGTCGATATCGTATTGCGCGGTCAGCTCATGGCCCAGCATATGGGTGGCCCAGTCCTGCGGCACGCCAGCGCCGATCAGGCCGTTGAGCGCCAGGGTAGCAACCCACATCAGGTTGGCGCGGGCGTCGTAGTTGTCCGGTTCGGCCAGCACTTTTGGTCCGGTTTCGATCAGGCTCAACAGCAGGCCTTCGGCGAAACGGTCTTGCACCTGGCCTTGCACCGGATAGGTCAGGTACTGTTCGACGGTATGCACGAAGGCATCGACCACGCCGTTGGCGATCTGCCGCGGCGGCAAGGTGAAAGTCTTGGTCGGATCGAGGATGGAGAACTGCGGGAACACCAGCGGGCTGTGGAAGGCCAGCTTGGCTTGTATCGATTTGCGGGTGACGACGCCGCCGTTGTTCATTTCCGAGCCGGTCGCCGGCAGGGTCAGTACGCTGCCGAAGGGCAGGGCGCTGGTGATGTTGGTGCCGCGCTTGACGGCGATATCCCAGGCTTCACCCTCAAAATTCGCCGCAGCGGCGACAAACTTGGTGCCGTCGATGACCGAGCCGCCGCCTACCGCCAGCAGGAAATCGATCTTTTGCGCGCGGACTTGCTCGACCGCCTGCATCAGCGTTTCGTAACTTGGATTGGGTTCGATGCCGGCGAACTCGTGGATTTCACGTTTGCCCAACGCGGCCTTGACTTCGTCCAGGGTACCGGTTTTCTGGGCACTGGCGCCGCCATACAGGATCAGCACGCGAGCATCACGGGGAACCAGGTCGGCCAGTTTGGCGATGGTGTCGCGGCCGAAGACGATCTTGGTGGGATTGTAGAATTCAAAATTCAGCATGTGTTTTCCTTGGGAAGTGATCCGCCCATGACGGAGCGGTAAAAAAATGCGCGGACTGGCGTTGTGCTTCGGCTGCGCTTCAGTTTGGTATTGGTGGCGGCGCCAGGATGTTGAGGGTGACATCCATGGCGCTTTCGAGGGCGCTGCGATCGCGCTGGAGTTTGGCCAGCAGGCTGGCGCCCAGCCATAGCTGGTAAAGCATCTGCGCGGTTTTCTGCGGTTCCAGTTCGATCCGCAGCGAGCCATCCGCGATGCCTTCGGCGATGCAGTCGGCCAGGCGCGCCATTACCTGGGTCGTGCCTTCGCACAAGGCCAGGCGCATGTCGTCCGACAGGTCGGAGACTTCGGCGCTGAGTTTCACCACCAGGCATTTGTCCATGGCTTCCGCGCCGGACTGGGTGTCGAGCCAGTGACCCCAGTAACGCAGCAGCCGTTCGCGGGCGGGTTCCTGCGCCGGTTGCACCGTAATCTGCAAGACCTCATCCATCGCCTGCAGGTAGTTGTCGACATACTGCTCCATCAGGGCCCGGCCGTATTGTTCCTTCGAGCCGAAGTAGTGATAGAAGGAGCCCTTGGGTATCGCCGCGGCGCTCAGGATTTCGCTGAGGCCGACGCCGGAAAAGCCTTTGACGGCAATAATCCTTTGTCCGGCATCCAGGATGTGGCGCTTGGTGGTGTCGTATTTTTCTCTCATGATTTGGCTATTCTAATTCAAAATTAGACCGGTCGTCTAATGAAGGGCGTTTTTACAGTAATTTCCCTATGGAAAGCTTAATCGGATTCGATACCTGAGGTAGCGCCTGTCGTGCTCGGGCGATGCTATCCAGGCTTATGCATATCCGTTATGCTTGTGGGGTTTATTGTGCAATATTCTTGTCTGAACGTTCGCATTCCTATACTAATTCTAGCGCCGCCCATGACATCGCGTACCAACCACCACCTCGATACCTATCTGCTGCGCGTTTTGCACACCTTGCTGGTGGAAAAAAGCGTTTCGCGCACCGCCATCAAGCTGGGACAATCGCAGCCGACCATCAGCAATACGCTCAAGCGCCTGCGCGAGCTGACCGGCGACGCCATCCTGGTGCGCGGCAAGACCGGCATGGTGCCTACCGAACGCGGCCAGGAGCTGCTGGCGCTGGCGAAGCAGGGCCTGGAAGTCATAGAAAAAATCGCGGCGCCGGTAGCGGCGTTCGAGGCCGACAGCACGGCGCGGGTATTCCATATCGCCACGCCGGATTACCTGAACATGCTGCTGATTCCATCCATCATCGAGCAGCTGCGGCGGCGCGCGCCCGGCGCCAGCCTGATGGTGCACGCGCTGGACGCCAACCTGGACTATGCCAGCGCGCTGGAAAACGGCCGCTTTGACCTGGTGATCGGCAACTGGCCCGATCCGCCCGAGCATCTGCACCTGGCGCAACTGTTCGATGACGATGTGGTGTGCATGATGCACCGCGACCACCCGGTGGCGAAGAAGGGCCTGACCCTCAAGTATTATCTCGAAATGCCGCACCTGGCGCCGACGCCCTACATAGAAGGGCATCGCAGCGGGATTGACGTCGCCCTTGCCGAGCAGGGTCTGAAGCGCAACGTGCAGGTGACGATCCCGTATTTCGCGCTGGTGCCGCATGTGCTGGCGAAATCGGACCTGATTTTCACTACCGGGCGGCAGTTTGCCGAGCACATCATCGAAGACTGGCCGATCGGCATGTTTACACTGCCGTTCGATATGCCGAAGATGCGTTTCTACATGCTGTGGCATGCGCGCTCGCATGTTGCGCCGGACGTGGTGTGGCTGCGGCGCCTGATTGCCGAGGTGTCGGCTGACCTCGGCAAATCAAGCGGCAAGTCAGGCGCCAGGCAGCCGGCGCCGTAATTCTGGCGGAGCCGGGCCCTGACTCATTTATCGCTACTCGTTATCGCTATAGTCGACGTTCGGCCGCTGCGGCGATTTGCGTGAAGTCGCGCGCATGTATTGCGGCGCCCACGAAGTGACATCGTGCAGCGCGTCGGCCGCGTGCAGGGGCCAGTAAGGATCGCGCAGCAGCTCGCGCGCCATCAGCACCAGGTCGGCCTGTTCGGTGCGCAGTATGTGTTCGGCCTGGCCGGGATCGGTGATCATGCCGACCGTGCCGCTGGGGATGCCGGCTTCATTGCGGACCCTGGCTGCAAACTGGGTCTGGTAGCCAGGCCCTACCGGAATCGCGGCGGCCGCGATATTGCCGCCGCTGGAAACGTCGATCAGGTCAACTCCGGCTTCGCGCAGCAAGCGGCTCAAGGCCACCGTTTCATCCACATTCCAGCCGCCGTCGATCCAGTCCGTGGCCGACAGGCGCACCAGGAGCGGCAGCTGTTCCGGCCAGACCTGGCGTACCGCCGCCACCACTTCCAACGCCAGCCGTGCGCGGTTTTCAAACGAACCGCCGTACTGGTCGGTCCGATGATTGCTGATCGGCGACAGGAACTGGTGCAGCAGGTAACCATGCGCCGCATGGATTTCGACTACCTTGAAACCGGCTTGCTGGGCGCGCAGCGCGGCGTCGGCAAACGCCTTGACGACGCCCTTGATGCCGTCGACGGTGAGCGCGCTGGGGGTGGTGTAGTTAGTATCGAACGGAATCGCCGACGGGCCGTCGGTGCGCCAGCCGCCCTGGTCGGGATGGACCCGGCCTTGCTGTTCTTCCCACGGACGCCAGACGCTGGCCTTGCGGCCGGCATGCGCCAGCTGGATGCCGGCTACTGTGCCTTGCTGCTCGATAAAGTGCGTGATGCGGCGCAACGGCGCAATGTGCTCATCTTTCCAGATGCCGAGATCCTGCGGCGAGATGCGGCCCTGCGGCAGCACTGCGCTGGCTTCGAAAATGATCAGGCCGGCGCCGCCGACCGCGCGGCTGCCGAGATGCACCAGGTGCCAGTCGTTGGCGAAGCCGTCTTCCGCCGAATATTGGCACATGGGGGCAACCGCAATCCGGTTGGCCAAGGTGACGCTGCGCAGCGTCAGCGGAGAAAATAAAAAGGTCATGTCTGTCTTCCCGTAGGTTGGTTTATGCGTCGACCAGGCCGTTGAACTGCAATGCCGCCAGGCTTGCGTACAAGCCGTTTTGCGCCACCAGCTCGGCGTGGCTGCCGGTTTCCACTATGTGTCCATGTTCCAGCACGATGATGCGGTCGGCGCGCTGCACGGTGGCCAGGCGATGGGCGATGACCAGGGTGGTGCGTCCCACCATCGCCGCTTCCAGCGCGCCTTGCACCGCACGTTCCGATTCCGCGTCGAGCGCGCTGGTGGCTTCGTCCAGCAGCAACAGCGGCGGATTTTTCAGCAGCGCGCGGGCGATCGCAATGCGCTGCCGCTGGCCGCCCGACAGGCGCACTCCGCGCTCGCCGAGGAAGGCCTGGTAGCCTTCCGGCAGGCGTTCGATGAATTCGTG
>NZ_JAQGLV010000129.1 GCF_028292705.1 Collimonas fungivorans
GGACTGGCCGACCTGATGACCAAATACGGCATCTACGCCAACGGCAAATCGCTGGCGCAGGAACTGCCGCCGCCGCTGCTGCTGCAGCTCAATCCGCTGCTGGAAAAATACGGCCTGACGCTGGACGCCGTGGCCACCATGAAACCGTGGCTGCTGGCGACCATGCTCGGCTTCAGCGAATACACCCATCAGGGTTATCTGGCGCAGTACGGAGTCGACGCCACCCTGGCTGCGTATGCAAAAAAACAGGGCAAGCCCGTGGTCGAGCTGGAAACCGCGGAACAGCAGCTGTCCTTGCTGGGCAAGCTGACGCCGGCCGAGCAGATCCAGTTCCTGCAAGACAGCATTGACGAGATACTGGATCCCGCCAAGGCGCAGCGTTCATTGCAACTGATGACGCTGTGGCGCAACGGCGATGTCGACGGCATGGCCGCCATGCTGGCGGAACTGACCAGCGACGACACCTTCACCGGCAAGTTCGTGCAACGCGCTTTGCTGGATGAACGCAACCCCGGCCTGGCCGACGGCATAGCCAAACTGACGAGCGCGACGCCGCATGCATTCGTCGGTATCGGCATGCTGCATCTGGTCGGTAAAAACAGCGTGCTGGCGATGCTGCGGCAACGCGGTTACACGGTAAGCCGGGTTTACTGACGCGGTGCCATGACTGTTACGGATACGCCGCCGGCAGACTACGCGCTTGATTGGCGCGGACGAGACAGCTTCGTCCTGCTGGACAGCGAGTTCGGCCACGGCGAGCTTTTTTTCGCCGCATGGCAAGCGTGGCGCAACGATCCTCAACGTCCGCGGCAGTTACATTACCTGGCCCTTGTGCCGCAACTTGCCGCGTGCAATGAATTGCAGCAAACCGCGGAAAACCACCCGGAGTGGCAAGCCTTGTGCGCAGAGCTGCGCGCAGCTTGGCCGCCGGCGGTGCCTGGCTTTCATCGGATTTTCCTGCAGCAGGGGCAACTGGTCCTGACGCTGATGATCGGCGACGGCGCCGCCTGCCTGCGCCAGATAGCCGCGAAAGTGGATGCCTTCCGGTTGCACGGAAGCCGTTGGCGGGAGTGGTCTTTGCCGGTGCTTGGCACGCTGGGTAGGTTGGCTGCCGGACATGCCAGCCTGGACATTGCAGGCGCGGAAGCGGCGGCCCGCAAGCAGCTGCAGCAAACAGGATTTGTGTTTGACGGCGGCGACGGACGCACCGCCCGTTTTAACCCACGCTTCACCGCACGTTCGGCAGCCGCGCCTGTCCATGCCGACCGCCGCGCGATTGTCATCGGCGCCGGCCTGGCCGGCAGCGCTGCTTGTCAGCGCCTGGTGCAGCGCGGCTGGCGCGTCGATCTGGTCGAAAGCCACACGGCGCCGGCGCAGCAGGCATCCGGCAACAGCGCCGGCATTTTCATGCCGCTGCTGTCGCGCGACGACAATCCCGGCTCGCGCCTCAGCCGCAGCGCCTATCTGTTCGCCCTGCAGTCCTGGCGCCAGCTGGGCGGCATCGGCGGCGCATTTGACGGCGCAGCCTGCGGCGTCCTGCAGGTCGCCCGCGACGCCGCACATGCCGAGAGCCAGCGGCAGCTGGCTGATTACTGGCGTTATCCGGCCGACTATGCGCAGTGGCTGGACCAGGCAAGCGCCGGCCGCGTTGCCGGTTGCCCGGTCAGCGGCGGCGCCTGGTTTTTCCCGGCGGCCGGCTGGGTGCAGCCGCGCAGCCTCTGCCAGGCCATGCTGGACAGCTGCGGCGAGCAACTGCAAACCCATTTCGGAAGACATGCCACCATCCTCGAACGGGGCCAGGACGGCTGGACCATCCGCGACCTGCACGGTGCAACAATAGCCGCCGCACCGGTAGTGATCCTGGCGAATGCCTGCGACGCTTTGCAGTTTCCGCAAGCGGAAGATTTGCCCCTGAGCGCCATCCGCGGCCAGGTTACCTACCTCGATGCCGGGCAGGTTCCTGCCATCAAGCCGGTGATATGCGGTGAAGCCTACCTGACCCCGGCTTATGAGGGGTCCTGCAGCATAGGCGCTTCCTATGACGAGGATGGCGAAACGGCGCTGCGCCGCGACAGCCAGGATCACAACCTGGCGCGCCTGGCCAATATCCTGCCCGGCTGGCAGGCCGGCCAGGCGCCGTTGGCCGGGCGCGTCGGTTTCCGCTGCGTGGCCAGCGACCGCCTGCCGCTGGTCGGCGCCTTGCCGGATAAAAACGGAGCAAGTCCTGTGCGCGAAGCAAAGCTGAAAGACCTGCCGCGCTTTCCCGGTTTGTACAGCCTGTTGGGTTATGCCTCGCGCGGCCTGATCTGGGCGCCGCTGGCGGCAGAACTGCTAGCGTCGCAGCTGAATGGAGAACCGCTGCCGATCGAAGCCGAGCTGGCGGCGGCGCTCGATCCGGCGCGTTTTCTGTTAAAAGAGCAGCGCCGCGGCAACCCTCCGCGCCAATGAAAAAGGGCGCCTCTCGGCGCCCTCTTGCTGCTTAACGATCCCAGCGGTATGGCCGCATCTGCCAGTCGCCGCGCGGACCCCGTTCCCAGCGCGGCGGCACGTAACGGTAACCCGGCCGCGCCCTCATCCAATTGCCGCCTACCCACACATGGCGACGGCCGTTCCAGCGCCAGTATCCGGGCGCCCAGACATAACCGGCGCGCGATGGCGGCACCACTTCATAACGCGGCGGTGGAGGCTGCCCGATCTGGACTCCGACATAGGTTGCCGCCTGGACTTGGGTCAGAGGCGTCACCAGGCCTGCGCCCAGCGCCAGCACACTGATGCATAAAATTGATTTGATCTTCATTCGCTACCTCCTTCGTTTAGAACCATCGGGTGATGACTAAAATATAGGCGATAACCATGTAGCGGCTTGTTATTTTGTGTTTCCAAAAGATACAGGCTCAACAAGCGCCTGAATGGCTTGCCGGCTGCCATTGCGCCCTCCCTAAGGTAAAATGGCGGCCTGCCGCATGGCATTGTCGTTTTATAAAATAATTGCGGGGCAGCCGCCGCTCGGTGTAGAACACAAAGGCGGCCTGCCTCCATCTGACTTCCCGGAAATACCCATGTTGCGATTGAATGAAATACAACTCCCCCTCGACCACCCTGAAGACGCCTTGCACGCAGCGATTCTGGGGCGGCTGGGAATCGCCGCTGAGGAAATGCTCGGTTACACAATTTTCCGCCGCAGCTACGATGCCCGCAAGAAATCCGCGGTGATCCTGACTTACAGCGTGGACGTCGAGCTCAAGAATGAGGACGCCATACTCAAGCGCCTGGCGCGCGATCGCACCGTGGCACCGACGCCGGACACCAATTACCGTTTTGTGGCGCAAGCGCCGGGCCAGCTGAAATCGCGGCCGGTGGTGATCGGCACCGGGCCATGCGGCCTGTTTGCCGGCCTGATCCTGGCGCAGATGGGATTCAATCCGATCATCCTGGAACGCGGCAAGGCGGTACGCGAGCGCACCAAGGATACCTGGGGACTGTGGCGCAAACGCGAGCTGCAGCCGGAATCCAACGTCCAGTTCGGCGAAGGCGGCGCCGGCACGTTTTCCGACGGCAAGCTGTGGACCCAGATCAAGGACCCCAAGCACTACGGCCGCAAGGTGCTGACCGAATTCGTCAAGGCCGATGCGCCGGACGAAATCATGTATGTCAGCAAGCCGCACATCGGCACTTTCCGGCTGGTCAAGATGGTGGAGCAGATGCGCGCCAGCATCGAAGCGCTGGGCGGCGAGTTCCGCTTCCAGCAAAAGGTCGAGGATATCGACATCGAGTGGAAAAACGATAGCGGCCAGGTACGCGCGGTGGTGCTTGCCGGCGGCGAAACCATCGTCACCGACCATGTGGTGCTGGCGATCGGCCACAGCGCCCGCGACACCTTCCAGATGCTGTACGACCGCGGCGTGTATATCGAAGCCAAGCCGTTCTCGCTCGGCTTCCGCATCGAACATCCGCAATCGCTGATAGACAAATGCCGCTTCGGCCCCAGCGCCGGCCATCCTATCCTCGGCGCTGCCGATTACAAGCTGGTGCACCACTGTGAGAACGGGCGTGCGGTCTACAGTTTCTGCATGTGCCCGGGCGGCACCGTGGTGGCAGCCACTTCGGAACCGGGACGGGTGGTGACCAACGGCATGAGCCAGTATTCGCGCAACGAACGCAACGCCAACAGCGGCATCGTGGTCGGCATCACGCCGGCCGATTATCCCGGCCATCCGCTGGCCGGGATCGCTTTCCAGCAGCATTGGGAATCGCGAGCGTTTGAATTGGGCGGCGGTACTTACGATGCACCGGGCCAGCTGGTTGGCGACTTCATCGCCGGCCGGCCATCGACTGTGCTCGGTTCGGTGACCCCCTCCTACAAACCCGGCGTCCACCTGGGCGACCTCAGCACCGCCTTGCCGGACTACGCGATTGCCGCCATCCGCGAAGCCTTGCCGGCTTTCGACAAACAGATCCGCGGTTTCGCCATGGCCGATGCGGTGCTGACCGGGGTCGAGACCCGCACTTCGTCGCCGGTGCGCATCAAACGCCACGACGACAGCCTGCAAAGCTTGAATACGACTGGATTGTTTCCGGCCGGCGAAGGCGCCGGTTATGCGGGCGGCATCATGTCGGCGGCGATTGACGGAATCCGGGTGGCGGAGGCAGTCGCCCTGAGCATGATGAACAAAAACTGAGCTGGCTCAAGAAGGCCGCCGGCCTAACGTTTTTCCGCGGCCTTGTACACCGCGTTACGCTCGCGTTTGCCAACGGCGACGACCAGCACGATCAGCTCCTGGTCGCGCACTTCATAGACTAGCCGGTAGCCGGCCTGGCGCAGCTTGATTTTATATCGGCTCCTGGAGCCGGATAACTGCGCGGACGGCACATGGGGAGCAAGCAATCGTTCCGCCAGTTTCTTTTTGAACTGCTCGCGCATGTCTTGATCCAGCTTGCGCCATTCCTTCAATGCTTCCTCAAGGAAAGCCAGTTCAAAGCTCATCCAGCTTGACCCTGACAACAGCCTGTCCTTTGCGGGCGTCTGCAACCGCATTCAGCTCCATGTCTTCCAGCTTGTTCATCAGCGCTTCATACGCTTTTGCCGGGACACAATAAAACGCCGGCTGGTTCCGGTTCAATATCGCCACAGGAAATCCTTCGCCTGCAGCAACAGTCCCCATAGGGTCTTTTTTCAACTCGGAAACGCTGGCGGTTGTTTCGGCAAGAATCAGGTGTGCCATAGAAATACTTTTAAAGGTATTGTTAACAGCACTAATAATAGCATCTTTCATGGCGCTCTCATAAATACCATTCGACTGAAGCCAAATAGTATTCGATTAATGAAAAATCGTAGTATGGCCCAACTTTCGGGTCAGGTTGCATGCATGCCCATAAGGCTTGGCTGAAATTGAATGGGCAAAAAAATACGCCCGAAGGCGTATTTTGATAACCGAACTTTGCACTCCCGCAGTCAACAGGATCAGCTATTTGCTCACATCCCGCGTCGCCTGCAGCAAGCACTTCGAAAGCTTGTCGAAATGCAGCCAAGCCGCCTGGCTAAGCTCCACCTGCTTGCGGCGCGTATCGTCGGTATCGCTCAAGACGATCCAGCCCTTTTCCCGCATCGATTTGAGCCGCGCGTGCAGCATGGCCGGCGAACCGAGTTCGCTTTGCGCCATCATGTCGCGTACCGACAGGCGTTCCCGGGCTTGCCCTGCGCGGGCGACGAAGGCCAGGATGCGGTCTTCCAGAGGGTCCAGCGACGGCAGCGACGGCAAGCCGCGCAAGGCATTCGCCAGTTGCAAGAAACGCACGTAGATATCTGCCGGACGATTATTTTTTTCCATGGCCATATTGTAAGCTGCTGCCGGGAACGGTTTGCTAACGCTGTTAAATTCATATCGATCATACCCGTCATTTCAGGCCCGCCGCAAGTATCTTCCTGCGCCGGCGCAGATACTTCGGTAAGATACGCGCGTCATGTCCACCACCCCCTCTCCCGCCGCGAAACTGCGTCTCAACCTGCTGACAGTCAGCAGCACGGCGATCGTCTACATGCTGGTGTACATGACCAACGACTGGCTGTTCAAGCACATCGAGTTCGCCCAGGGCATCGCCTGGATCTACCTGCCGGCAGGGATCCGGCTGATTTGCACCTTGCTGTTTGCCGAAGCGGGTGTGCTGGGCATCCTGATTGCCTCATTGCTGACTTCCAGCATCTACGCGCTCTTCCCCGGCGACCCGGTCACCACGATTGGCTACAGCATCATCTCGGCGCTGGCGCCCTACCTTGCCTATAGATTCACATTGCAGGAAATGCGCCTGCAGCCCTCGCTGAGCAACCTGACCACCACCCGCCTGCTGGCCTGCATCCTGCTGTACGGCCTGACCAATCCGCTGCTGCAGCTGATGTGGTTCGTCCTGCGCGGCGTCTCCTACCATTTCTGGTCGGGCCTGATCGTGATGTCCATCGGCGACCTGACCGGCTCGCTGATCGTGGTCTACGCGATCAAGATACTGTTGTCTTTCTTCCCATTGCCGCGGCGCTAGCCGACTGCAACCGCGTGGTGTCGCGGCCACATCGCTATCGATTGTAATACTGCCGAAATAATTCATCGCTATTCTGCCGACAGTTATAGAAATTATAGCGGTTAGCGACTTCGCGCTATCGCCGCACATCTTCCATCGGGGTATAGCAATGCGTAGTTGGGACGAACCAAAAAAGCGGAAAGCCCGCGTCGAAATCATTCCCATGATCGACGTGATGATGTTCCTGCTGGTGTTTTTTGTGCTGATCAGTCTCAACGTCATCCCCGCGCTCGGCCTGAAAACGCATTTGCCGACCGCCAGCAGTTCGCAAGACTTGAAACCGCAAAACAAGGCGGTCATCACGATCGGCCTCAACGACGCGTTGCAGATCGACGGTGTCGACACCAAGATCAGCGAATTGCCGGCGCGCCTGAACCTGGCGCGGAAGAATGGTGAAAAGCTCAACGTCATCGTCAACAGCGATCGCGGCGTCGAGGTGCAGCGGCTGGTGGAAGTGATGGACACGCTGAAGCAGAATGGCTTCGAGTCGATCTCCATCGCTACCCGCAAGCCGTGATGCAGGCAATGATGACCATGCCGTTCCTGTTTCGCTTCCGCGATGCGCTGGCGACATTGCCCGCCGTGCTCATGCTGGCGATCCTGGTCTTTGCCGGTATCCAGAAAGTGGTGAAGATCGAGCCGCATCCGGACGACTCCCTGGTGCAGATCGCCTTGACCGAACCGGAGCAGCCGGCGCCGCCGGTAGTCGTGCCCCCGCCGCCCACTCCGACACCACCGCAAATCGTCAAGCCCTTACCTGTGCCGGTAGCGCAACCGGTCCGGCAACCAACGCCGCCGCAGGCCGTGAGCGCGGCGCCGGTCAGCAGCAATCCTAGCCCGGAAGTGGCGGCGCCGCCCAAGGCAGTCGCTGCGCCGGCGGCACCGGCAACGCCACCGGCGCCCGAGCCGGCGCCGCCCGTAGCCAAACCAAACAACGCCAGCATCGAAGCAAGTTATGTCTCCAAGGTGCGCGCGCACCTGAACAGCATCAAGCGCTATCCGACCGGCCGCGAAGCCAGCCAGCAACGGCCGCAAGGCAAGGTCAAGGTCTGGTTCGTGCTGAACCGCGACGGCAGCCTGGTGGAGCAAGGCATAGAAGAATCGTCGAACTCCATGCTGCTCGACGAAGCCGCCCGCAAGACCATCAACCGCGCCGCGTTTCCTGCTTTTCCCGAATCCAGCTGGGCCGGAGAAGCGACACATAGATTCAGCGCGGAGCTGGAATTTATCCCGGGAGCGGGATAGAGCAACAACGAGCAACAACGAGCAACAACGAATCGAACCGCAACGAGCAGCTGTTTGAATGCTTAGTTTGAACACACACCAAAAATATACAGGGAGTAATGCCATGCAATTCAAAGTCACCCGGCTGTCACTGCTGATCTCCGGGCTATTCATCGCCGCCAGCCCGCTGGTCCATGCTGCCGATACGTCCAACGTCGGCAAGGTTACGGTGCAAGGCGATAACGGCGGCCAGAGCACCGGCCTGATCCAGCAGGAAGAATCGGCGAAAGCGCGCAGCTCGGTCAACCGCGATTACATGGACAAGCAAAGCACCACCAGCAATCCGTTCCAGATGATCAACCTGCTGCCAGGCGTGAACAGCTACGATACCGACGGCACCGGCCTGTTCGGCGGCAATATCCGGGTGCGCGGCTTCAACAGCGACCAGCTCGGCTTCACCATCAACGGCGCGCCGGTCAACGATTCCGGCAGCTTCGCCGTCTATCCACAGGAATACACCGATGCGGAAAACCTGTGCGACATCTTCGTCACCCAGGGTTCCACCGACACCGAAGCACCGCACGTCGGCGCCACCGGCGGCAATATCGGCATGACCATGTGCACACCGGAAGACCAGCGCCGTTTCCGCACCGAATACACTTTCGGTTCGAACAGCCTGTGGAAAGCTTATGTGCGCCTGGATTCCGGCAAACTGTTCAACGACCGCTTCAAGTTCTTCGTCTCCTATTCCAAGACCCAGGCCGACAAGTTCAAGGGCGATGGCCGCGCCGACAAGGAACACGTCGACTTCAACAGCAAGTTCGACCTGGGCGGCGGCAGTTTTGTCGATACCGGCTTCATGTACAACTCGGCCCTGAACAACAATTACCGTTCGCTGACCAAGGCCCAGATCGCCCAGTACGGACGCAACCTCGATTTCGGTACTGTCCCGCCGATCCACCAGCCTGGCGGCCCCGGCGCGCAAAATGATTCAACCTACGGACCGAACGCCGGCATCAACACCGGCAACAAGGACCTGTACTACGGCTACAACCTGAATCCGTTCAAGAACTGGCTGGGCACCATGAACGCCCACTTCCAGCTGGCGCCGCAATCCAGCATCGATGTCAACCCGTACATGTGGTACGGCTTCGGCACCGGCGCTAACCAGCTGCAAACCGTCAGCGAAGGCAATTCCGGCACCCTGCTCGGCGGCGGCGTGCGCGACGCCAACGGCGATGGCGACACCAAGGACACCGTGTTCGTCTATGAAGGCAGCCGCACCCGCACTTACCGTCCCGGCGTCACGCTCAAGTACAACCAGCAGATCGACAACCACAAGCTGATGGTCGGCTACTGGTACGAACGCGCGCGCCACCAGCAAACCGGTCCGTTTGCGCCTATCGACAACAACGGCAACTCCGCCGATGTCTGGCAAAACAATTCCGATGCCTGGCTGCGCAACCAGGATGGCTCATTCGTGCAGTATCGCGATACGCTCACCGTCAGCACCGGCAAATCGGCTTTCGTGCAAGACAACATCAGCCTGATGCAAGACAAGCTCAACCTGCAGCTCGGCGCCCGCTACTCGAGCATCGATCGCGATCTCACCAACAACCCGAGCCAGAGCGCACCCGGCTTCTATACCTTGCAGAAATCGTATTCCGATCTGCTGCCTAGCGTCGGCATCCGTTATCAGCTCGACCAGGTGCAATCGGTATTCTTTAATGCGGCGAAGAATTTCAAGGCGCCGGGCAACTTCTCTTACTTCGGCCTGATCTCGGGCGGCAAGTTCGTCAACGGCGTCTATACCGGCGGCACCGTGCGCAACCCGCTGGTAGACAAGGAAACCTCATGGAACTATGACCTCGGCTACCGCTATGCAAGCGACAAGTGGACATTTTCCGGTTCGCTGTTTTATGTCGATTACAAAGACCGCATAGCCACTTCCTACAACCCGGATACCGGCAATCGCACCGACTTCAATGTCGGCGATTCCACCTCCAAGGGCTTCGAACTGGAATCAGGTTACTCGCTCACCAAGAACCTGAGCCTGTACGGATCGCTGTCCTACATCAAGAGCAAGATGAAGAGCGACATGCCGTTTGCCGCCAATTTCGCACTGCCTACCGGCGGCAAGGAATTTCCGGATACGCCGAACTGGCTGAGCGGCATGAGCCTGCAATACGCGCAAGACAGCTGGTACCTGTTCGGACAGGCGAAATACACCGGCAAGCGCTACACCACGCTGGTCAATGACGACAGCCTGGGCGGCTATACGGTATTCAACGCCGGCGCCGGCTACACCTTCCCATCGTCGACATGGCTGAAGAAACCGACAGTGCGTTTCAATCTCAGCAATATCTTTGACAAGCAGTACCTGAACCTCAGTTCCGGCAGCGGCAGCCAGTTCACCACTAATGCCGTTGCGATCGGTCCGAATGCACCGGCATCGGCTCCGTCGTTCTACGTCAGCGCTCCACGCACTTTCAGCGTGACGCTGGTTGCGGATTTTTAATCGAGCTGTAGCAAGCCAAGTGCAGCAAACCATCGCGGCGGCCTTTGAACCAGGGGCCGCCGCTGCAACAAAAGTGCATTCGTGCGCAGAGAGGTCAACATGAACATGCAATTATTCCACGAGCTCGCTTTCTACCTGATGTACGCCTGCGCCGCCTTGGCGATATTCGTGATTGTCGAACGCGGGCTGTTTTTCAACTACACGCTGCGCCAGGCGATCGGCCTGGAAAAAGCCATGACCCACGCCGTGCAGCATGTGCAGGAACTGCCTGCCGCGTTGACATCGCGCGCCAGCCTGCCGCTGACGCTGGTGTCCGACATCCTGGCCGAAAAACACCAGCTGACCAGTGAAAAAGACCTGCAAGACTTCAGCGAGTCGGTCTACATCGCCAGCCGCGGCGAAGTGCAGCACCGGCTGTGGATCCTCGACACCATCGTCACCGCCGCTCCCCTGCTCGGCCTGCTCGGCACGATTTTGGGTATCATCGATACTTTCAAGGCCCTGGCGATATCCGGCGTATCCGATCCGGGCCAGGTATCGCAGGGCATAGGCACCGCTTTATATGCGACAGCGCTGGGCATCGGCATTGCGGTAGTCGGCATGTTTTTCTTTAATATGTTCCAGGAACGGATAGAACGCATCAACGATCATTTGAAAGTGCTGATGCTGCGCGCCTGCGTTGGTCGCGTGGCCGGCCACGATACAAAGGCCGCGGCGCTAGCTGAAGCGGGTAAATTGCATCTCGCCTAATAAACTGGATGGAAGCGGGATAGAATCGAGGACTGCTTGAAACACATGTGTGCAAAACCTGTAGTCCGGACCATCTTGTTGTGCTGCATGGCGGCTGCGTTCCTGGGCGCATGCGGCGGCCTGCAACCGGCGGCGCCGCTGGAAATCAACCTGGTCGCCATCAATGACTTGCATGGCCACCTGGAAGCCGAAACCAGGAGCTACGCCAGCGCGACCGACGCCGTGCCGCGCAAGTTCAAGGTCGGCGGCATAGACACCATAGGCGGCGCGCTCAGCGCCTGGCGCGCCGAAGATCCGCAGCTGCTGCTGGTCGGCGCCGGCGACCTGATCGGCGCCAGTCCCGCCCTGTCCTCGATCTGGGCCGACGAACCGACCATCAGCGCACTCAACCAGCTTGGCCTGCGCGTCAGTTCGGTGGGCAACCATGAATTCGACCAGGGCAGCGTTGAACTGCTGCGCTACCAGCATGGCGGCTGCAAGTCGAACCGGCCCGACAAAGCGTGCCAGTTTGACGACCATTTTCCAGGCGCCGGATTTTCTTATCTGGCCGCCAACGTCATCGACAAGACCACTGACCGCCCGCTGCTGGCGCCCTACCGGATTGAACAGGTACGCGGCGTCAAGATCGCTTTCATCGGCGCCGTAGTGCGCGCCACGGAAAAAATGGTGTCCGCCGACGGCATAACCAACGTCGATTTCATCGACGAGGCTGACGCCATCAACCGCTGGGTGCCCGAGATCAAGGCGCAAGGCGTCGGCGCCATCGTGGTCCTGATCCACCAGGGCGGCGAAACCCCCGAACCGTTCGACATGGCGGCATGCAGCCAGTTGCGCGGCCCGATTGTCGACATCGTCAAACGCCTCGACCCGGCCATCAGGCTCGTCATCAGCGCGCATACCCATAACGGCTATACCTGCCAGGTCGACGGCCGCACCGTGACGCAGGGCGAATCCTTCGGCCACATGCTGACGCGGATCAAGCTCACCATCGATCCGCGCATCGCCGATCTGCAAGGCAAGATCACTGCCATCGAGGCCCGGAACGTATTGATGGAGCAGCAGCGCTTTGCCCCTGATCCCGCCCTGTCGGTTTTCCTGCAAACGCTGAAAGCCCGCAGCGACCTGGTGCTGGCGCAACCGATTGCGCGCATTGCGGTAGCGCGCATCGACAACAAGATCAATGACGCCGGCGAATCGCCGCTGGGCGATGTCGCCGCAGATTCGCAGCTGGCGGCGACCCGCAAGCTGGGCGCGCAAATCGCCATGACTAACCACAAGAGCCTCCGCGAAAGCCTGGACAGCGGCGTAGGCGGCAGCAACTACGCCCAGGTCGCCGCCACCACGCCCTATGGCAATACGCTGATTCTGCTGTCGCTCAGCGGCAGCCAGCTGCTGG
>NZ_JAQGLV010000156.1 GCF_028292705.1 Collimonas fungivorans
TCGACGACAGGCAATGCATGTACAAGGTATCGATATCGACGTTGCGGCAACGGATCGCAGCCCGTTCGAACAGGCGGCTGCCGACGCCCATGCCGCGCGCGGAGGCAGCCACCGAGACGCCGAATTCTGCCACCCGCTCCTTGCTGGTGGAAGCGCTCACCGAGGGCAGCGCTTCGCGCGGCGCAAACGCCAGGTGGCCGACGCCGAGCAGGCGCAATTTGCGGTCGTAGACGCCAAACACCGTGTCGCGCGAGAAATCGATATTTTCGACATAACGGCTGAGCAGTTCATCCGACAATACCGAACCGAAGCGCAGCAGGCGATCGCCGCTGCTCAATGCCAGGAAATGGCGCAGCAGGCGCCAGCGGGCGCGGCGCGACAATTCCTTGACGAAAATGGTTGGCCGCGATGCCTTGCCCGGACCGGCGCCGCCGGTTTTCCCCGGCGCCTGGTTTGCGCTACCTGCCTTGGCATCTGCTGTTGTCATCCCGGCTTTCCCTTTCGGACAAGCTTACTCGGATCATGAATGCTGTGCTTGCACTACCTGCTCAACCATTTCGACCCGCGCCGCATGGATGGCTTCGGGTATTCGTTGTGGTTGCTGCTGGAACATGCCGGCGATCACGCCAGCGTTGACCGATTGCGCCGCCTTCAAGGCGGCCTGCAGATAAGCAAGTTGTGGAAACGGCTTGCCGGCGTAACCGGTCCTGCCGCGATAGTCGCATTCGGTGGCCCGCAGCATGTCGATGAAGCGCTGCGGCTTGCGAAAGGCATCGCAGCGTCCCAGCAGGTTGACGATCGTGTTCGCGCGCAGCTCGAATGCGCGGCCGACATTGCCGTGTTCGCGCGCCGTCATCAACGCCAGGTCGCGCGCCTCGCCCGGCACCTTGAGGCGCTGGCAAACCCGCTCCACCAGCTCTACGCCCAGCCCTTCGTGACCGTGATGGCTGGGCCAGCCGGCGGCCGGCGTCGCGCCTTTGCCGAGATCATGCACCAATGCGGCGAAGCGCACCGGCAACGTATAATTTTCGCCGGCGGCAGTATCGACCACCATCATCACATGTACGCCGGTGTCGATTTCGGGATGATATTTTTCCGGCTGCGGAATGCCCCACAAGACATCCAGTTCCGGCAGGATGCGCGCCAGCGCACCGCAGGCGCGCAAGACCTCGAACATGCGCGACGGCCGGGTTTCCATCAGGCCGCGCGCCAGTTCCTGCCAGACTCGTTCCGGCACCAGCGCGTCAACCTCGCCGGCAGCCACCATGCGCTGCATCAGCGCATTGGTTTCCGGCGCCACCGTGAAGTCGGTAAAGCGCGCGGCAAACCGGGCGACGCGCAAGATTCGCACCGGATCTTCGGCGAAGGCGTCGGAGACATGGCGGAATATCCGGTCTTGCAAATCTTGGCGGCCGTTGAACGGATCGGCCACGGCGCCGTCTTCGGCGCGCGCGATGGCGTTGATGGTGAGGTCGCGCCGCACCAGGTCCTGCTCCAGCGTGACGTCGGGATCGGTATGGAACACAAACCCCTTGTAGCCGGGCGCAGTCTTGCGTTCGGTGCGCGCCAGCGCATATTCCTCATGCGTATCTGGATGCAGGAACACCGGAAAATCCTTGCCGACCGGACGGAATCCTTGCGCCAGCATGTCGTCCGGCGTAGCGCCAACCACCACGTAGTCGCGGTCTTTGACCGGGAGTCCGAGCAACTCGTCGCGCACCGCGCCGCCGACTGCAAAAACTTTCATGGTTAGGGCCTGTTAATCCGGCGGAACTGCGTCCGGCAGTATTTCGGTTTCCGCCAGCGCTTCCAGCATCCAGCGCGCCACGGCGGGATGCGCTTGCACCCGGTCGGCGTAGGCCTGCAAGGCAGGCGCCAGCGAAACGCCGTAGCTGCGGAAGCGCATCACTACCGGCGCAAAATAAGCGTCGGCAATCGAGAAGGCGCCAAACAGAAATTGATGGTGGCCGAATTCGGACAGGCAGGTTTCCCAGATTTCAACCACCCGCGCGATATCGGCCTGGGCGCCGGCAGTGCGGCCGTATCCCGGCTTGTGCGCGCGGATATCCATCGGCATGTCTGAGCGCAGCGCCGCGAAGCCGGAATGCATTTCGGCGCATATGGAACGGGCGGTGGCGCGCGCCAGCAAGTCTTGCGGCCACATGCCGAGATCGGGAAACTGTTCGGCCAGGTATTCGCAAATCGCCAGCGAATCCCAGATCGCCGTTTCGCCCACCATCAGGATCGGCAGCCGGCCGCTGGCCGAATAGCGGCCGATCCGGTTCGCGGTATCGGCCTGGCGCAGCAGGATCTTGAGCTCTTTGAACGGAATCCCGAAAGCGGTCATGGCCACCCATGGCCGCATCGACCATGAAGAATAATTCTTGTTGGCGATCACCAGCAGCAAGCCGTCCGCGCCGGCTTTTTGCAAAGCGGCGGAAAGGCTGGGATCAAGCTCGGTGGTTTGCATAGGCTGCTCCAGATTCCGACATTCTATGCCATATCAAGGCAGGGCCGATTCAACAAACCCCTTGGGCGCAACGGTGCCCAGCCGCGCCTTCAAGGATTGCGGCTTGCCGTCGAACAAGGCAGCGTAATAAGTCGCGTTGGACAATACATTCTTTACATAACCGCGGGTTTCGCTGAACGGGATCGATTCCGCAAAAACCGCGCCTTCGACCGTGCCCGGCAAGGTCGAACGCCAGGCGCGCGGCCGCCCGGGGCCGGCGTTGTAGGCCGCCGACGCCAGCGCTTGCGAGCCGTCCAGGTCGGCCAGCACCATGCTCAGGTAATTGGTGCCCAGCAGGATATTGGTGTTGACGTCGGAAATCTGGTCGTTGGTGAAACCGCTCAAGCCGATTTTTTTAGCAACCCAGCGCGCCGTCGCCGGCATCACCTGCATCAGGCCGCTGGCGCCGACATTCGAGCGTGCGCTGCGGATAAAACGCGATTCCTGCCGGATCAGGCCGTAGACCCAAGCCATGTCGAGCCCGAGGTTCTGGGTATTGGTGGTCATCACATCGCGGTGGGGCGAGGGGAAACGCTGGTTGAAATCGACTTCAACCTTGGTGCGGTCGGAAGTATTCACCATGCGGTCCAGGACATTGTTCTGGCGGGCGAACTCGGCCGCCGTCAACAGTTGGCGGTCAGTCATCTTGCGCAACTCCCAGTTCCACTCGCGCACGCCTTCGAAACGCAGGTTCATGTCAAAAAACCGCAACGCACGGCGGAAGCCTTGGTTATTCGCCATCGGCGCCATTTCCGCCGGGCTGAAGGCCTGGGTGGAAGAAACCGCAATGATTTTCTGGCCCAGCTCTTCCAGCGCCAGCTGGCCGTAGAAGTTGGTCTGGTCGGCGATCGACTGGAACTGCTGCTGCGCTTGCTCGGATTTGCCCTGGGACTGGTCGGCCCGGGCTTGCCAGTAGACCCAGGCCGGATCGCTGCGCAAAGCCTCCGGCATCGTCTCGACGCCGCTGCGCACCAGCTTCCAGTCGCCGGCGCGCAGGGCAGAACGGACGCGCCACTGATAGGCGTCGCCCGACAATACTGCATTGCTCTTTACCTGGCGCCAATAGTCGATGGCCTGCGGCTCCAGCTTGAGCGCTGACTGCAGCGCCACTTGCGCCCAGGCCAGCGAACGCTCGGACGAAGTCAGCTGGTCAGACCCGGCGCTCAGCGCCGCCGCTGCGCGGCCGCTATCGTTCTTGGCTACCCGCCCCAAGGCGAGGATGAATAATTCGTGGTTGCTGCGGCCGGCGCCGGGACCGCGCGCCAGCACCAGCGCCGATTTGTCGATGGCTTGCGCCACCTGGGAATCGTCGGCGTCGATGTACGGCGTCATGCGGCGGGCAACGCCGGCAAAACCGGCTTCTACCGCTTGCCGGATCTGGAACCAGACATCGTCGGCGCTGAACTGGCCATTTTGCGCCAGCGTGCCGATCAGCCCGGTGCAACCCTGGCCGTAATCCTTCGGCGTAGTCAGCAAGGCGCGTGCTTCTTTGGCGACATTGATGTCTTTCAAGGCGGCCGAGGTCAGCGCATAACATTTCAGCTGGGTATCGTCGTCGAGGACGAATTTCGGATATTGCTCGTCGAAGGTGTTCCAGTCGCCGGCCTTGCCCAGCTCCAGCAGCCAGTCATTGCGCAAGCGGTCGGCGATCGCGCTGCCGTCGTAGCGCGCCAGGTAGTCGCGGATATCCGACTGCGGCGCCACCAGGTCCTTGATCAGCGGTTTCAGGCGGTAATAATCGACATAGGAAGGAATGTCATAATCACTTAAAGTAGCAGCCAGCAGCTCTGCTTTATCCGCATTGTTGGCGCGGGCGGCATCGCGCAGGGCCAGGAAGCTGTCGTCCTGGCCGGCGTAGCTGGCTGCGGTGGCGCCGTTTGCGGAACGTTTCTGGGCATAAGCAGCGCTTGTCATCACAGCGGAAGAAACCACGGCGACGGCGATAACAGCAAGCCATTTCTTTTTAAACATATAACTGCCAACCTTATTTTACGAGTGCGAACGATGACGTCTAGCATAGCATGTGATGCCAGGGATGCAACACCTGGACCGGACAAAGCGCAGCTGCGGCGTACCTTGCTGACAACGCGCCAGGCTATCGACCCGGCGCACCGCCACGATTGGGATGCGGAACTTGGAAAACGAGTGATCGCCTGGGCTACCGGCTGGGGCCTGGCGCATCCGGACGGCACGCTGGGCGTCTATTGGCCGATCCGCGGCGAGCCCGACCTGCAACCCGCCTATGCCGAACTGGCGGCGCGCGGCATGCGCCTGGCGCTGCCGGTGGTGATCGATGTCGACAGCCCGCTGCGCTTTGTCAGCTGGAGCCCGGGTGAAGCCATGGTCAAGGATAGTTTCGGGGTCGCCATACCGGCCAGCTATGTGACTGTGATCCCGCAGGCCTTGTTGATTCCCTGCGTGGGTTTTAACCGCAACAAGATACGGCTGGGTTACGGCGGCGGCTTTTACGACCGCACGCTGGCGCCGCTGGCGCGTCCGCAGACAGTCGGCATCGCCTACTCCTGCGCGCTGGCGGAATTTGACGGCGCAGCACACGATATCGCGCTGGACGCCGTCATCACCGAGGCGGCGAATTTATAGCGTGGTTCAGAGTTTGAGGCGCTGCCAGATAGCGATGGTCGCCGGCGACTGGTTCAGCGTGTAGAAATGCAAGCCGGGCGCGCCGCCTGCCAGCAAACGTTCGCACAGCTGGGTCACCACATCCAGGCCGAAGGCCCGGATCGAATCGGTATCGTCGCCGTAGCTGGCGAGCTTGAGGCGGATCCAGCGCGGGATCTCGGTGCCGCACATGTCTGAAAAACGCATCAGCTGCGAGTAGTTGGTGATCGGCATGATGCCTGCGATCACCGGCACCGCCGCTCCCAGTTTCTGGGCTTCGTCGACAAAGCGAAAATACGCATCGGCATTGTAGAAATACTGCGTGATGGCGCCGTTGGCGCCTGCCTTCACCTTGCTCACAAAACGCTGCACGTCGTCTTGCGGCGACTTCGCCTGCGGATGCATTTCCGGATAGGCCGCCACTTCGATATGGAACCAGTCGCCGGTTTCGGCGCGGATGAATTCCACCAATTCGTTGGCATAGCGGAATTCGCCGGAAGAAATATCCATCGCGCCGTAACCGCTCGGCAAATCGCCGCGCAACGCCACCAGGCGCTTGATGCCATGGTCCTTGTATTGCGCCAGGATGGTCCGCAGCGATTCGCGCGAACTGCCCAGGCAAGACAGGTGCGGCGCCGCCTCGTGGCCTTCGCTGCGGATATCGAGCACGGTATCCAGCGTGCCCTTCTGGGTCGAACCGCCGGCGCCGAAAGTGACCGAAAAATATCGGGGATGCAGCTCGGCCAGCTTGGCGCGCGTCACCCGCAGTTTTTCCGCGCCCTCGGGTGTCTTGGGCGGGAAAAACTCAATGCTGAAATTCTTTTGAGCGTTTTTTTGTGACATCTAATTCTTCTTCAGTAGCAAGGTGGACAGCGCCCACGAAACGATGCTGTACAAGATGGCGCCGCCAACCGCGGACCAGAAACTGGCCACGTAAAACCCGCTCACCAGGTGCGACACCAGCCAGAACATCAGGCCGTTGATGATGAAGATGAACAAGCCCAGCGTCAGCAAGGTCGCCGGCAGGGTCAGCAGCAGCAGGATCGGACGGATCAGGGTATTGACGAAACCCAGCACCAGCGCCGCGATCAGCGCCGCGCCGAAACTGGCGAACTGCACCGAATGCATCAGATACGGCACCGCCAGCAAGGCCAGGGTATTTATCAGCCAGGTAATCAGTAAGCGCATCGTGTGTTCCTCTTGGTGTTGCAAGGCCTGCGCACCGGTGTGTGCCGGTGCGCAGCCTGGCGGTTAGTAGCGGTAGTGTTCCGGCTTGTAAGGACCGGTTTGCTTGACGCCGATGTAAGCAGCCTGCTCTTCGGTCAAGACCGACAGCTTCGCATTCAGTTTTTTCAGCTGCAGGCGCGCGACCTTTTCATCCAGGTGTTTCGGCAAGGTGTACACGCCGACCGGGTAGGCCTTGGTGTTGACGAACAATTCGATCTGGGCGATGGTCTGGTTGGCGAACGACGAGCTCATCACGTACGACGGATGGCCGGTGCCGCAGCCCAGGTTCACCAGGCGGCCTTCGGCGAGCAGGATGATGCGCTTGCCGTCCGGGAAAATGATGTGGTCGACTTGCGGCTTGATGTTTTCCCAGGTGTACTGCTTCAACGCGGCGACTTCGATTTCGTTGTCGAAATGGCCGATGTTGCAGACAATCGCCTGGTCCTTCATCTTTTGCATGTGGTCATGGGTGATCACGTGGTAGTTGCCGGTGCAGGTGACGAAGATGTCGCCGTGCTCGGCCGCGTATTCCATGGTCACCACGCGATAGCCTTCCATCGCCGCCTGCAGGGCGCAGATCGGATCGACTTCAGTCACCCAGACTTGCGCCGACAGGGCGCGCATGGCTTGCGCCGAACCCTTGCCGACGTCACCGTAACCGGCGATCACGGCGACCTTGCCGGCGATCATGACGTCAGTCGCGCGCTTGATGCCGTCGACCAGCGATTCGCGGCAGCCGTACAGGTTGTCGAACTTTGACTTGGTGACCGAATCGTTGACGTTGATCGCCGGGAACGCCAGCTTGCCTTCCTTGTGCATCTGGTACAGGCGATGCACGCCGGTGGTGGTTTCTTCCGTCACGCCCTTGATCTGGGCCAGGCGCGTCGAATACCAGTTCGATTGCACCGCCAGCTTTTTCTTGATGGCGTTGAACAGGCAGATTTCTTCTTCCGAACCCGGATTGTCCAGCACCGAAATATCTTTTTCCGCACGGGTGCCGAGATGCAGCAGCAGCGTTGCATCGCCGCCGTCGTCGAGGATCATGTTGGCTTGCTGTTCGCCCGGCCATTCGAAAATGCGGTGCGTGAAATCCCAGTAGTCGTCCAGCGATTCGCCCTTGAAGGCGAACACCGGGGTGCCGGCAGCGGCGATCGCAGCGGCGGCGTGGTCCTGGGTCGAATAGATATTGCAGGACGCCCAGCGTACCTTGGCGCCCAGTGCTTCCAGGGTCTGGATCAGCACTGCGGTCTGGATCGTCATGTGGATCGAGCCGGTAATGCGTGCGCCCTTGAGCGGCTGGGCGGCGGCGAATTCTTCGCGGATCGCCATCAGGCCCGGCATTTCGGTTTCGGCGATCTTGATTTCCTTGTCGCCCCAGGTGGACAAGCTGATATCGGCGACCACGTAATCGTGGCTGGTGGAAGTTGTCGAGGAATGTGTAGATGCGTTCATGACTGCGGCGTTCATCACGCCCTCCTTTCGTTAGAAAAAAAGTAACGTGAGCGCAGTTGCAATATGACTGTACCAAGCCTGGCAGACGGTGTCTGTCGCAACGCTCCTTGGATACGATCCGCCATTTTAAAGCAAACGGCAAGCTTTCGGCTAGCTGAAGCGCGTATTCCTGCTATCCGGCCTGGCGAATACCCTCAGACCCAGCCCATTTCGTGCAACTCGCTCTTGATATAAGCATAGTAGATCGGCGCCGCCACCAGTCCCGGCAAGCCGAACGCGGCTTCGGTCAGGACCATCACCAGCAGCAATTCCCAGCTGCGCGCATTGATCTGCGAGCCGACGATGCGCGCGTTCAGGAAATATTCCAGCTTGTGGATCACGATCAGGAACACCAGCGCCGCCAGCGCCACATAGATCGACACCGACAAGGCCACCAGCACGATCAGCGTATTCGAAATCAGGTTGCCTATCACCGGCAGCAGGCCCGCCAGGAAAGTGACCACGATCATGGTCTTGGTCAACGGCAGGTGGATGCCGCCGAGGCGCAGCACCACCAGCAGGAAGATCGCCGTCAAGGTGGTGTTCAGCAGGGAAATCTTGACCTGGGCGAACACCACGCGGCGAAACGCATCCGCCAGCAACTGCGCACGTCCCAGCAATTCGGCCGCCAGCGGCTGCAGCAGCGGCATCGGATGGGCGGCGTTCAAGGCCACCATGGCGCCCAGCACCATGCCCACCAGCACATGGACGAATACCTGCACCGCTTCCTTGCCGGCCAGCTGCACTTCGCCGCGATGCGACTGCAGCCAGTCGCTGATGATCTCGCGGATGTCGTCGATATCGTCCGGCAGGTATTGCTGCAGCCAGGCCGGCAGCTGGGTGCGGGCCTGGTCCACCACCACCATCAGCTTCCCTTGCAACACCTGGATGCGGTCGGGGCCGCCGTGAAAAAAGGCCGCCAGCCCGACTATCGCCAGCGTCAGCGCGCCGATGATGATCGCCGACAGGAACACCACCGAAATCAGGTGTGCGCGCTGGCTGGTCAGGCGCCGCTGCACCAGGGGCGTCAGGGTGCGCACCAGCTCGTATACCAGCAGGCCGGCCAGCAAGGCCGTCAGCATGTGCAAGGTCATCACCAGAAACAGTCCGGTAAGCGCGACCAGCCAGGCAGCCAGGCGAAAACGCGGCAAGGTGGTGATCACGGGACGCAAAGGACGCTGATCGGCAGATGGTTCGGAAACGGATTGGGGGGCGGAGGCCATGGCGGGACTTGTTCTTTTATCGTAGTCACTGAGGTGGTCAGTGTAGCAAGTCGTTACCATCGTGCAAAGCACGATTCTGGCAGCGCCGGCATTTGGCACGGCAAGACGGGGAAATGTCTCCCCGCCTTGCCGCCAGGCGGCTGTTACAGCGCGGCGGCTTTCAGTGCGGCGGCCTTGTCAGTGCGTTCCCAGGTGAATTCCGGCTCTTCGCGGCCGAAATGGCCGTAGGCTGCGGTCTTCTGGTAGATAGGGCGCAACAGGTCCAGCATCTGCACAATGCCTTTAGGACGCAGGTCGAAATGCTCCAGCACCAGCTGCGCCAGTTTTTCGTCGCTGATCTTGCCGGTGCCGAAGGTGGTCACCATCACCGAAGTCGGCTTGGCGATGCCGATGGCGTACGACACCTGGATCTGGCAGCGGGTGGCCAGGCCGGCGGCCACGATGTTCTTGGCGACATAACGGCCGGCGTAGGCCGCCGAGCGGTCGACCTTGGACGGGTCCTTGCCGGAAAATGCGCCGCCGCCGTGGGGCGCGGCGCCGCCATAGGTGTCGACAATGATCTTGCGCCCGGTCAGGCCGCAATCGCCTTGCGGGCCGCCGATGACAAAACGGCCGGTAGGGTTGATCAGGTAACGGGTGTTCTGCAGCCATTCCTTCGGCACTACCGGTTTGATGATTTCCTCGATCGCCGCTTCTTCGATCGCCTTGTGCTGCATGTCCGGCGCATGCTGGGTCGACAGCACCACGGTATCGATCGCCACCGGCACGCCGTCGACGTATTTCAGCGTGACTTGCGATTTTGCATCCGGACGCAGCCAAGGCAGGCGGCCATCCTTGCGCAACTGCGACTGGCGTTCGACGATCCGGTGCGCGTAATAGATTGCGGCCGGCATCAGTTCCGGCGTTTCGTCGCAGGCATAACCGAACATCAGGCCCTGATCGCCTGCGCCCTGGTCGAGATCGATACCCTTGCCTTCATCCACGCCCTGGGCGATGTCCGGCGATTGCTTGTCGTAGCCGACCAGCACCGAGCAGCTCTTGTAGTCGATGCCGTAGTCGGCGTTATCGTAGCCGATGCGTTTGATGGTTTCGCGCGCGACGGCGATGTAATCGACATTGGCAAAGGTGGTGACTTCACCCGCCAGCACGACCAGGCCGGTATTGCACAAGGTTTCGGCGGCGACCCGGGCTTGCGGGTCCTGGGTAAAGATGGCGTCGAGGATAGCGTCGGAGATCTGGTCCGCGACTTTGTCGGGATGACCTTCGGAGACGGATTCGGAAGTGAAGAGGTACTCATGTGCCATAACAGGCTCCTACAAAAAAACAGTGGTGACCATGTCGCAGTCAAACCTGTTGAGCCTGCGACGCTTTAGCGAAATTTGTATGCCGCCTCGCAAGTTGTCTATTAACTCGGCGGATAATGCTAATTACTATATATTAAGATGATTCTGGCAAGCAATCTATCCGCTATCCAAAAACACCTTGCAACCATATTCGGTTTTCAAACTATTGTGCTATTTTACGCCTCTTGAAAAAAATCGGCAAAATCCACCCTCTTTTGGCTCTTGATGAGCTCCGCCAATGCTTGTAACACTCTTCCGCCTGCTGTCGATGCTGCCCCTGTTTTTCCTGCATGCAATAGGGACGCTGGGCGGCTGGCTAGTATACCTGGCCTCGGCTTCGTACCGCGGCAAACTGAAAGACAACCTGTTCCGGGCCGGCTACCGGGCGGCTTTGCCGCAGGCCATCAGCGAATCCGGCAAGAGCATGTTCGAGCTACCGTTCATCTGGTGCGCCGCGCCGCAACGGGTGCTGCGCACCGCCACCATCGAGAACTGGGAGCTGGCGCAAGCGGCGCTGGACGCCAAGACCGGCGTGATTTTCCTGACCCCGCACCTGGGCTGCTTTGAAATCATCGCCCAGGCGATCGCCACCAAGACCCCGCTTACCGCGCTGTACCGGCCACCGCGCAAAGCTGCGCTCAAGCCCTTGATCGAAGGCGCCCGCGGACGGCACAACCTGTTGCTGGCGCCGGCCAACCTGGCAGGCGTGCGCACCCTGTTCAAGGCACTCAAGAAGGGCCAGGCGATCGGCCTGCTGCCGGACCAGGTGCCGCAAAACGGCGAAGGCATCTGGGCCGATTTTTTCGGACGCCCGGCCTACACCATGACCTTGCCGGCCAAGCTGCAGCAGATGAGCGGCGCGCCGATTATCCTGTCTTACGCCGAACGTTTGCCGTTCGGCCGCGGTTATGTGATCCGCTTCGTGCCTTTCGATGAAACGCCCGGCCACACCCCCGAGCAACGCGCGCTGGCCATCAACCTGGCGATGGAGAAGCTGATCGCACGCTGCCCGGCGCAATATATCTGGAGCTATAACCGCTACAAGACGCCGCCCGGGGTCGAGGCGCCACCCACGGCTTCCAACCCCGCCGCACCGGAGCAGCAGGCATGAGGGCCTTGCTCGGCTTGCTGTGGCTGGCGCATTTCCTGCCGCTGTGGATCCTGGGGCCGGTCGGCGAAGCCCTGGGCTCGCTACTGTTCATCATCATGAAACCGCGGCGGCACATCACGCTGACCAACCTGCGGCTGTGTTTTCCGGACATGACCGAAGCCGAGCGCGTGGTGCTGGCGCGCCGCCACTTCCAGGCTTACTCGCGCAGCGTGCTGGAGCGCAGCGTGCTGTGGTGGGCTTCCGAAACTCGCTTGCGGCGCCTGATCAAGATCGAATCCGACTTGCCGCTCAGCACGCTGCAAGCCGGTCCCACCATCCTGCTGTGCCCGCATTTCGTCTGCCTGGAAATTCCCGGCATCGCCCTGGTGCTCAATTCCTCGCTGTCGATCTGCACCATCTATACCCGCCAGCAAGATGCAGTGACCGATGCCGCGCTGCTGAAAGGCCGTTCGCGTTTCCGTCCGGTCAAGCTCTTTACTCGCGAGCAAGGCGTCAAACCCATCATCCGCGCCATGCGCGAAGGTTTCCCGTTCATCATGCTGCCGGACATGGACTTCGGCATGAAGGATGCCGAATTCGTGCCGTTTTTCGGCATCCCGACGGCGACGCTGACCGCAACCGCCCGCATTGCCGCCGCCACCAAAGCCAGCGTGGTACCGATGATCGCAACTTTCCTGCCCGGCTACAAAGGCTGGAAAGTGACCTTCTATCCGGCCTGGGAAAATTATCCGGGCGACGACATGACGGAAGCCACGCGCCGCATGAACGCCTTTATCGAAGCCCGCATCCTGGAAGCGCCGGCGGAATATTTCTGGGCCCACAAGCGCTTCAAGACACGCCCCCCGGGGCAGGCCGACGTCTATTCCCCGCCAGCGCCGGAGCAGGCCGACACTGCTGCGCACTAGCGCTGTTTCCATCATAATGGCCGCATGAAACTCAAATTCACAAAAATGCACGGCGCCGGCAACGATTTCGTCGTGATCGACGCGATTCACCAGCATGTCGATTTCACTCCGGCGCAGTGGCAGCGCCTGGGCGACCGCCGCTTCGGCGTGGGCGCTGATCAAATGCTGGTGGTGGAAAAATCGCAGGCGGAGGGCGTCGATTTCCGCTACCGGATTTACAACGCCGACGGCGGCGAAGTTGAACAATGCGGCAACGGCGCCCGCGCCTTCGTCAAATTCGTCACCGACAAGGGCCTCACCAGCAAGCGCGCGATCCGGGTGGAAACCATGTCCGGCATCATCGAACCAAAGCTGGAAGACGACGGCCGCATTACGGTCGCCATGGGCGCGCCGGTCCTGGCGCCCGCCGAAGTGCCATTCGACGCCAGCAATCTGGATAGCCGGGCGATGGGCGAAGATACGCTCTGGCCGCTGGAAGTCCAGGGCAAACAGGCATGGATCTCAGTGGTGTCGATGGGTAATCCGCATGCGGTGCAGGTAGTCGAGGACAGCGAGGCGGCGCCGGTGCTGGTCGACGGTCCGCTGATAGAACATCACCCGCGCTTTCCGCGGCGGGTCAATGCCGGCTTCATGCAGGTTGTCGATCGCCACCATATCAAGCTGCGCGTATTCGAGCGCGGCGCCGGCGAAACCCTGGCCTGCGGCACCGGCGCTTGCGCTGCGGTGGTTGCCGGCATCCGGCGCGGCCTGCTGGACTCGCCGGTCGCGGTGCAGACCCATGGCGGCGAACTGTCGATCGCCTGGGCCGGCGGACAGCAGGCGGTCATGATGACCGGCCCGGCGGTATCGGTATTCGAGGGCGAAATCGACATCGCCGCGGCCGATTAGCGTAAGTAAGCGTAAGTGTTAAAGGACTTCATCGGCTTCCGCCGCTGAAGACGGCACCGCAGTCTTGAAGCGGTACAGCCGCTGCCGGTAATTGCCTTCAGGTCCGTTCGGGCCGCAATCCACATCTTCAAACAGGCGGGCGATCCGGGTCAGTGCCTGGCGCTCGTCGCCGGTCTGGATCAATATCAAACGGCGTTTGCTGCGCGCATAGTGGGCGCGGATATCGATCACCAGGCAATGGCCGCAATCGGCCTGGTTCAAATCCAGCAGCAAAGCCTCGGGCCGGCTCAGGCCGAACAGCACGGCCAGTTCGATCCGTGCGGCCAGGAACGGGTGCGCCTTGACTTGTTCACGCGTCAGTTGCTGTTTGGCGGTTTCCGCCCAGGCCGCCGGCTGTGCGCTGTCGGCGATTCTCGCCAGCAGGTTTGCCGCTTCGCCGCTGCCTTGCGCCGCCGCTTTTTGCAGCCAGTAGACGGCGCGCACATCGTTGGCAAGTTTCTCGCGCCGGTTGCGCCAGGCGCTGAGCCCGCATTCCAGCTGCGCCGCGCAATGCCCCATTTCGGCGGCATGCTCCAGATGGCGCTGCATATCGACCAGGTTGCGCTGCGAAAACTCCGACTTCAGGTAGATGCGCGACAAGGCATACCAGGCATCCGCCAATCCGGCTTCGCCGGCCAGCGTCAGCCAGCGGATTGCTTTTTTGTAATTGGCCGATCCGGTCCCCACCAGCAAACGCTCGCCGTCGCTGTTCATGCGGGCATACCACAGGCCCAAAGCCAGCTGCGCAGCCTTGTCGTCGCCATACGCGGCCAGTTCCAGAAACTGCTGCACCTCGGCCGCGTCGAAACCGTCGCTGGTCTGCAGCACCTGGGCGCTGCGCAGCAACAGGGACAGGTTTTCTTCTCCCAGCTGGCGCGCCAGGGTTTCCGATGGCACATTCAATTGCGCCAGGATATCGGCGTACTGTTCCGACAGCGCCCTCGCCAGCGGCAACGCTCTTTCCAGGAACACCGGCCAGTCGGCCTTTTCCCAAGCTAGTTGCGCCAGCGATTGCTGCGCCTGCATCACACCGGCGTCGGCGGCACGCGCTGTCCATTTCAGGGTCGCGTCCTGTTCCAGCCTAGGCTCAGGCTGGATCCCGGCCAATTGCTCGCTTGGCGCTGTGCGGCCTGGCGGCGGCGCGCTATCGGCATGCTGCGCCAGCAGCCATTGGGCTTCGGCGATGCCGGCGTGCGCAGCGGTTTCCAGGGCCTTGATGACTTTGCCGTGCAAGCCCGGCAGCACTTGCGGATTGCCGTCTTCGCGATTCAGCACCAATTGCGCCAGCACCAGGCCCGCCTGCATCAGGCCGGCATCAAAAGCGCGCTCATACCAGACGCAAAGCGCCAACGGATCGCTCGCCGCCTCAGCCACTTCCAGCGGAATATGACTGCCGATCAGCATCCATGCTTCGGACTCTTGCTGTTGTGCGGCGCGGTCCAGCCAATGCAGCGCCGTCGACAAGCTTTGCGGCAAACCGTTGCCGCCGAATAAATAGCGCTTGCCGAGGGCCAGCTGTGCGGCAGCTTGCCCGGCACGCGCCGCGCGAATAATCGCCAGGTCTTCACGTTTAGCCATAAATGCTCATTACCAAAACGTAAATTATCCTCGATAAATGCATGAAATTTTGTTTTTGCTTAATTTTTACAATATGTGAATCTTCTACGCAACACCATCATCCTGCAAGTAAGCGCCATGCCAGCCACGCTGTGCTTCGAATGACGCTTTGCCATGAGGGACTAATCCTACAATTTCGCTCAAATCACATCAAAATTCGCAAACTCCACTTAACTAATCAAAAAAAATAGACTACCGGCAGGTTTTTTCATGTAATAAGTAGTAAAAATACAACAAAATCGGTCCATACATGCAGTTTTGGCAAATTTATAAATGTACAACAAACCAAACTGCAGGCGACCAGGGCAACTGCCTTTAAGGTTCACTCCTCCGACAAGACGTACGGATGCTTAAGACCGTTTTCTATTTAAAGGACGTCAAATGAAAAAATCACTAATCGCACTGACAGTACTCGGCGCAATCGCAGGTGCAGCACAAGCTCAAAGCTCCGTCACCATCTACGGTACCGTTGATGCTGGCGTTACCTACTCCAACAACAATGTCCCGGCTGGCAATGCAGACGCCAACAGCCGCCTCGGCGGCAGCAAGTTCGGCGTAGGCTCCGGCAATATCGACACTTCGCGCATCGGCTTCAAGGGCGTTGAAGATCTGGGTGGCGGCCTGAAGGCCCTGTTCCAGTTGGAAGCTGGCTTCAATACCGACACCGGCGGCTTCGAACAAGACAAGTCCTTGTTCAACCGCAAATCGGTAGTCGGCCTGGGCGGCAACTTCGGTAGCGTATTGCTGGGCCGTCAATCGGACATCCTGGACGACTTCGGTCATCAATACACTTCAGTCAAGGATTTCGGCAATTTCGTCGGCAGCCCGCACGTCGGCGACCGCCTGGAAGGTTCGCGCACCCAGAATTCGATCCGCTATAACTCGCCGAACTTCAGCGGCGTCACTGCCAGCGCCATCTATGGCTTCGGTGAAGAAGCTGGCGCCAACTCCAATGGCCAAGCTTTCGGCGGCGGCGTTGCTTATGACAATGGTCCTCTTGGTGCTTACCTGGGCTACTATCAGTCGAAGGCAGGTAAAAATTCCGCTGATACTGCGCCACTGTTCCAGCTGAACCCTGTCGCAGAAGGCAACACCATGAACAAGACTTTCAGCCTGGGCGCCAGCTATCAGGCTGGTCCGGCTCGCTTGTATGGCAACTGGTCGCGCATCAATGTTCCTGAGCAATACAAGCAGAACATTTTTGAACTGGGCACTGACTACGCTCTGACAGCCCCGCTGCATCTGCTGGCTTCGGTACAGCACACCCAGTACTCGCTGGATGGCAACACTGAAGGCAACAGCTCCAAGCCGCAAGTAACCCAAGTCAACCTCGGCGTGGATTACTACCTGTCCAAGCGTACCGACCTGTACACCCTGGCGTCTTACGCCAAGGGCAAGAACGGCGCACCGGTCGGCGACATCTCGGCCCCTGCCGTGCAGGGCGAAACCGGCAAGAGCAACCAGACTGCCGTTGCAATCGGCATCCGCCACAAGTTCTAATATAAGTTAGCCGCCTGGCGGCAAAGCTTGTTGTTGCAATAAATCCCGGGCGGCCCATACCGCCCGGGGCTTTTTACCAGCCCCGGCAAAAAGCCTGATATCAGTTACGCAACACGCGTAATTGCCAAATTACACATCCCGCATATCCCAATTTGCGCAAGCCTGAGCCGCCACAAGCATTGCTCATGCCCTTCCCTGCCTGTCACAAAAATACAACACAATTAACAATCTTCTTCAATTTCGACCAATTTATAGCATCACAGGAAACCAAACCGCCAGCATAGCCAGCGAGACACCTTAATGTTCATCCATCCGGCAAGATGTACGGATCCTTAAGACAGTTTTCTAAATAAAGGACGTCAAATGAAGAAATCACTAATCGCACTGGCCGTACTCGGCGCAATCGCAGGTGCAGCACAAGCTCAAAGCTCCGTCACTATCTACGGTATCGTTGACACTGGCATCGTTTACACAAGCAAAGCTCTGACATCGACCGGCGACACCGGCAGCAAATTCGGCATCAACTCCGGCGTTATCCAAGGCTCGCGTCTGGGTTTCAAAGGTGTTGAAGATCTGGGCGGCGGTCTGAAGGCTCTGTTCCAATTGGAAGCTGGTTTCAGCAACGACACTGGCGGCCTGCAAGGCGACAAGGGTACAACTACTCTGTTCCGTCGTAAGTCGGTAGTCGGTCTGGGCGGCAACTTCGGTTCCGTTCTGCTGGGTCGTCAAACTGACATCCTGGACGACGTCAGCCAATGGACTTCGGTTCAAGATTTCGGTGGCGTAACTGGTTCCGTCGGTCATAACCTGGACCGTTTGGAAGGTACACGCACCAACAATTCGATCCGTTACAACACACCAGATCTGTCTGGCTTCACTGGTAGCCTGATTTATGGCTTCGGCGAAACAGCTGGCCAAACTTCGGCTGGCCAATCGTTCGGTCTGGGCGGTCAGTACGCTAACGGCCCACTGGGTCTGTTCGCTGCTTACTACCAATCGAAACTGGGTTCGACACCTAGCGACGTTTCCCTGACTAACAGCGCTCCAGTTGCAGCGTTCTCCGGCAATTCCGGCGACACAGCTCTGAAGACATTCAGCATCGGTGCTAGCTACCAAGCTGGTCCAGCACGTCTGTACGGTAACTGGTCGCGCGTTAAGCAGCCTCTGGCTACTAGCTCGAACACAGCTACTACTGGCGTTCTGCAAACAGGCAGCTTCACAATCGGCAGCTTCAACAACACCAAGGCTGACATCTTCGAACTGGGCGTGAACTACGCTGTTACAGCTCCTCTGCACCTGTTGGCTAGCGTTCAATACAGCAAGCTGACTTTTGCTGATGCTGGCGCCGACAAGGGCAAGCTGACCCAATTCAACCTGGGTACAGACTACTTCCTGTCGAAGCGTACTGACCTGTATGCTTTCGTTTCGAACCTGCGCGCTAAAGATGCTGTCAATCCAGGCGTCTACGGCGACAGCCTCGGCGACACTGGCAACCAGACAGCAGTTGCTGTTGGTATCCGTCACAAGTTCTAATTTAAGCTGGCCGAACCCGCAGCAGCAAGCGGGCCAGGTTGCTTGACTAGAGATGTAAAAGGCCCACATGGCTTGCCATGTGGGCCTTTTTTATTATCTGCGCGGCAGGCGCCTCAGGTTGTCATGCACCGGCATAGCGGTGTACCCTTGATCATTCTCTTTTTTCATCACCGTTTTCATCACCGATACGCACATGAGCCTCCAACTGGATCCCGATACTGTCGCCCAATATCTGATCGACTCTCCCCATTTTTTCGAAGAGCATGCCGAACTGCTGGCCAAGATCCGCCTCAGCAGCCCTTTGCTCGGCCGGGCCGTTTCGCTGCAAGAGCGGCAAATGGAAGTGCTGCGCGAAAAAATCAAGGTGCAGGACCTGCGCCTGGCCGACATGATGCGCAACGCCCAGGAAAACGATACAAGCTCGCACAAGCTGTACGCCTGGACCCGCAGCCTGCTGCTGGCGCGCAATGACGTTGACTTGCCGCACACGCTGGTCGACGGCCTGCGCACCAGTTTTGGCGTGCCGCAGGCCACCTTGCGCCTGTGGGGCGTGGCCGAGGATTATTCGCATACATGGTTTGCCGCAGAAGCGTCCGAGGACGCCAAGATTTTCGCCAATGGCTTGAGCCTGCCGTTTTGCGGCAGCAACAATGATTTCGAAGCAGCCGCCTGGCTTGAACAGGAGATCCAGTCGGTCGCCATGCTGCCTCTACGCAGCAGCAGCGCCGCCGCCTCGGCCACCTTCGGCCTGCTGGTGCTGGGCTCGCCCGATCCGCAACGCTTCAGCGCCGACATGGCCACCGATTTCCTGGTGCAGATTGGCGAGACCGCAAGCGCGGCGCTGGCCTGCCTGCTCGAATAACCCAGGATCGTGAGCGCCGACGCCAACCAGGCTTACCTCAGCGGCTATCTGGACAGCCTGGCGGGCCAGCGCCAGCTGTCAACGCATACCATCAGCAACTATGGCCGCGACCTGAAAGAACTGGCAAGCCTGACGCAAGCATTAGGCGATAACTGGCAGTTCGCCGCCGTGACCCATTTCCACATCCGCAAATTTGCCGCGCAATTGCATTCGCGCGGTTTGAATCCCAGCTCGATCGCACGCAAGCTGTCGGCCTGGCGCGGTTTTTTCGAATGGCTGGCGGAGCAGACCACGCTCGCCAGCAATCCAGTCGAAGGCGTCAAAGCGCCCAAACGCGCCAAACCGCTGCCGAAAGCGATGGCAGCGGATGACGCGATACACCTGGTTGCCAGCAGCAATCCGCTGGCCGATGCCGGCTCCAGCATGGCGCTGTGCAACCAGGCGATGTTTGAATTGCTGTATTCCAGCGGCCTGCGGGTTTCGGAACTGGCCGGGCTGGACCTGCGCTACAGCCGCCAGGCAGACCATGAATCGGCCGGCTGGATCGACCTCGACGCCGCCGAAGTGACGGTCACCGGCAAAGGCGGCAAGAAACGCAGCGTGCCGGTGGGAAAACCAGCGATACAAGCGATTGCAGCCTGGCTGCCGCAACGCGCGGCGCTGCTCAAAAGCGACCAGGGCGAACATGCGGCAGCCTTGTTCCTGACCGAGCGCGGCACCCGCGTCTCGCCGCGCGTGGTCCAGTTGCGCCTGAAACATCATGCGCAGTCGCTCGGCATCGCCAGCAATGTGCATCCCCACGTGCTGCGCCATTCCTTCGCCTCGCACATGCTGCAGGGTTCGGGCGATTTGCGGGCCGTGCAAGAGCTGCTGGGGCATGCGTCGATTGCCGCCACCCAGGTCTACACCTCGCTTGATTTCCAGCGCCTGGCGCAGGTGTATGACGCCGCCCATCCGCGGGCAAAAAAAATCACCGATAAATAACGCACAAGCAACGCACAAGCAACTCGCATGCAGCAAGCGCTTGAAACGCCGATTTGAAACTCAAATATGCAACTGAATTGCATTTCAGGCATAATTGAAGCCTTAGCTACCCATATTGCATTATGAACCCAGGCCCAAAATCCAAATCTGTCGCGACCATGGCCGCCGACAGCTCCCGTCTACATACGGCGGCATTGGCCGAGGCGCAGCTGCGCGAGGTCGCGCTGCGCATTACCCCTGCCCGCATCAAGGTGCTGGCCGCCCTGCTGGAAGCGCGTTGCGCTTTTTCCCATCAAGACATGCAAGACCAGTTTACCGAGATGGACCGGGTGACCTTGTACCGCGCTCTCGATTGCCTGACAGACGCCGGCCTGGCGCACAAGATTGCCGGCGACGACCGCGTATTCCGCTATAGCGCCGGCACCGAACACAGCGAATCAAGCCATGCCGGCCACGCTACACATCAAACCCAGCACCAGCACGGCCATTTCAAGTGCACCCGCTGCGCCAAGGTGTTCTGCCTGGATGGCAGCGGCGACGCCGGTTTCCTCGACAGCATACTGGCGCTAGGCGACAGCCATGCCGGCAGCAGCACCACGCCGGCCAAACTGCGCAAGCAGTTGCAGCAAGCCTTGCAAGACACGCTGGGCAAGGGTTTCCAGGGCCACGAGATCGAACTGACCATCAAGGGCTGGTGCGCAGACTGCGCGCATTAAACTTGTCACAGCGCTTCTCGCTGATCCGAACTCCCCCGCGCACTTCCTCAACCCTATATCGTTTTTTACTTTTCCGGATCCCGTCATGGCACTTATACCCACCACTATCCTGACCGGCTTTCTCGGCGCCGGCAAAACCACTTTGCTCAACCGCATCCTGCAACAGCAGCATGGCCACAAAATCGCCGTGATTGAAAATGAGTTCGGCCAGGAAAATATCGACAATGAAATCCTGGTCCAGGACAGCACCGAACAAATCGTCGAAATGAACAACGGCTGCATCTGCTGTACGGTGCGCGGCGACCTGATCGTCGCCCTGACCACGCTGGCGCGCCGCCGCACCGCCGGCGAGCTGAACTTCGACCGGGTGATCATCGAAACCACCGGCATGGCCAATCCGGGGCCGGTAGCGCAAACCTTCTTTGTCGACGACGAAGTGGCGATGCACTTCATGCTCGATGCAATCGTCACCGTGGTGGATGCAAAACACGCGATGATGCAGCTCGACCAGCAGGAAGAAGCGCAACGCCAGGTCGGTTTCGCCGACAAGCTGCTGCTCTCCAAAACCGACCTGGTGACGGCGGAAGAGGTAAGCGCCCTGACCAGCCGCCTCAAGCGCATCAACCCGCGCGCGCCGATCATCACCCTTGATCCGCAGCACACGCCGATAGAAGAAATCCTGGATATCCGCGGTTTCAACCTCAACGCCAAACTGGAAATCGATCCTGACTTTTTGGCAACAGAGGAAGAACATGCCCACGAACACAGCGGCGACGATTGCGACCACCCCTCCCACCAGCACGAAGGACATGGCCACCACGACCATCACCATGCACATCACGATGATGAAATCGCCGCTTTTGTTTTCAAAAGTGAAAGACCTTTCGATACCGCCCGCCTGGATGAATTCCTGGGCGGCCTGGTGCAGGTCTACGGACCGCGCATGTTGCGCTACAAAGGCGTATTGTTGATGGATGGCGCCGACCGCAAGGTAGTATTCCAGGGAGTGCACCAGATCATGGGCAGCGACGTCGGCGGCAAATGGGACGCAAATGAGACACGCGGCAGCAAAATGGTCTTCATTGGCAAGAATCTGCCGAAAGACATCTTTATTCGCGGTTTGGAGCAATGTTTGGTATAAACTATGGCAGTTTTGCGCTGGGAAATCACTGGATAGCGGGCCAATCACACCATTGTTTGGCCGCTGATTAAGGGAGAGGACCATGAACCTGACCGTTAAAAAGACCGTTGCCAAGAAGGCACCGGCCTCGCTAGGCAAATCGACGCCGAAAGCCCGGCAGGCTGCCGCTCCCGCCAGCAGTACAGTTAAAAACGCAGTCAAGAACGCCGTGACAGGCGTTGCTAAAAGCACCGCAAAAGTAGCTGAAAAATCAGCAAAACTTTCCGCCAAGGCGCCGCGGAAGACCGAGACCCCAATTGCTACCGCAAGCAAGGCCGTGTCCAAAGTCGCCAAACCCGATCCCAAACCTGTTGTAAAATCCCTAGCCAAGAAAACGGCGATTGCCAAGTCTTCCTCCGTAGCGGCGGCAGACAAGGCAGCGCGCAATACCCAGGCCAGTAGTTCTGTAACAACGAAACTGAGTTCCCCAACGGCCAGATCCGGCGCTAGCAGCACCAGCGACAAGCCCGCAAGTGCCGGATTAACGGATAAAATTGAAAAAAACGTCGTATCGAAAGCAAGCGAAGTGGCTACTAAAACAACCAAACCAACATCTGATTCCATTCTGTTGACCGAAGAGCAAATCCTCAAGATGGGCGAAAAGGACTACATGAATGAAGCGCAACTGGCTTTCTTCAAGGCGCGTTTGCAGCAGTTAGAAATCGACCTGCTCAAGAACGCCGGAGAAACCACGGAACATCTGCGCGAAACCGTCCTCGTACCTGATCCTGCAGACCGCGCCACCATCGAAGAAGAACATGCGCTGGAATTGCGTACCCGTGACCGTGAACGCAAACTGCTGAAGAAGGTGCAGCAATCGATCGCATCGATCGACGCCGGCGAATACGGCTGGTGCGAAGAAACCGGCGAACCGATCGGCATTCCTCGTTTGCTGGCGCGTCCGACTGCAACCCTGTCGCTGGAAGCGCAACAACGTCGCGAACTGAAACAAAAGCTTTACGGCGATTGATTCCCTGAGCGGCCAGGCTGTGGAGAAACACCTGCCGGAACAGCGGCCTGGTTTCCCCGCAGTCCGGCCGCTAGCGTCGTTCCTGCGTCGTTCCCGTTGTTGTGTTCCGCTTATCCAGATTCCTTGATGTCAGCCCAAGCCCTCAGTTCGAGACGACTCCAGCACGCCGCCCCGGCGCCGATGCTGGCGCTTGTGCTGATATGCGCGATCCTGTTCTCGCAATGGCTGGGACTGACGCATAGCATCGTCCATGCCGCCTGGGAAAACAAGCAGGCGACCAGCCTGACGCACATCACGTCGGTGATTGAACGCGTGATCGAAGGCGGCGGCAAAGCGCATCACTCTTGCGCAGCATTCGACGACGCCACCCTGGCCGCAACGATCTACTCGGTGCCCCTGAATCTGCCACCGTTGCCCGGCAAGCACCTGCTGGCCTTGTGGCAGGCATTCGCTTCCTGGGATGCCCCGTTCACCTGCCATTTCTCATCCCGCGCACCACCCCGCTCCTGACAGAACGCAGTCAACCGCTTCGCTTATGCGAAGCGTCAACCCATTGCATCGAATCATTTATCGCCGTCGCCCGGATCATATCAACCATGCGAACCATGCGTGACTAATCGCGCTCCTGCGCGCATTCCGCCTCGCTGCGGAAAGCGGCGGCCATTACCTGTCTAGGAATCATCATGCCTGTCCAACGTACGCTGTTATCCAGTGCGGTCCTGTCCGCGCTGGCCGTTCTATCGTCTGCCGCATCGGCCCAGGCCGACACCGCCGAAGCGGCCAAGACCTTGCCGCCCATCGTAGTCAGCGCCAGCCCGCTCAACGCCAACGTCGACACCCAGATCCTGGCCCCGGCCAAGGTATTGTTCGGCGAAGAACTACGCAACAAGACCGGCGCCTCGCTGGGCGACACCCTGTCGCAGGAACTCGGCGTGTCGGCCTCCGGTTTCGGCGCCGGCGCTTCCCGCCCCATCATCCGCGGCATGGAAGGGCCGCGCGTCAAGATCCTGCAAAACGGCATGTCGGTGGCCGATGTCTCCAGCCTGTCCAACGACCACGCGGTAGCCACCGAAGCCGCGATTGCGCGCCAGATTGAAATCCTGCGCGGCCCGGCCGCATTATTGTATGGTTCCGGCGCGATCGGCGGCCTGGTCAACGTCGTCAACGACCGCATCCCTACCGAACTGCAAAAGGGCATCAGCGGCGAAGCCGAGGCCCGCTACAGCAGCGGCGACAACGGCCGCAGCACATCCCTGATGCTGGACGGCTCTGCCGGACCGATAGGCATGCACCTGGACGGCAACTGGCGCGACACCGGCAACTACAAGATCCCAGAACACGCCACCCGCAATGACACCGATTCGGCATCAGGCCGGCTGCCGAATTCGTTTACCCATGAAACAGGGGTTGGCGCCGGCGCCTCCTACATCGCGTCCTGGGGTTACATCGGCGCCTCGGTGGCGACCCTGGATGACCACTACGGCATCCCTACCGCGGAAAAATCCTTCATCGACCTGCACCAGACCCGCTACGACATCGCCGGCCAGATCGACGACCCGCTGGCCGGATTCGAAAAACTGACGTTCAAGCTGGGCCATACCGACTACACCCATACCGAAAAACAGGAAAACGGCACGCCGAATACGATCTTCTCCAACAAGTCGACCGAAAGCCGATGGGAGCTCGCGCACAAGCCGCTGGCCGGCTGGCATGGCACTTTCGGCATGCAAACCGAAGACACGCGCTTCTCGGCCCTGGCCGCCGAAAGCGGCTTGCCGGACACCGTGCCGCGCACCAAATCGACTTCGATCGCCGCCTTCCTGGTAGAGGAACGCAACTTCGGCCCGGTGCTGGCCAGCGCCGGCCTGCGCCTTGAATCGGTCAAGCGCCGCCCCGATGCCGACTCAGGTTTCGCCGACCGCAAATTCAACCTGGCGTCCTATTCGGTCGGCGCCTTGTGGAGCTTCATGCCCGGATACGGCTTCGGCCCGACGGTGTCGATCGCGCAGCGCGCACCAGCTGCCGAAGAACTGTATTCCAACGGCCCGCACGAATCGACTGCCACTTTCGATATCGGCGACCCTACCTTGAAAAAAGAAACCTCGCGCAATATCGAACTGACCTTGCAAAAAACCAGCGGGCTGATCCGCTGGAAAGCCAACCTGTTCCAGAATCACGTCAGCAATTACGTGTTTGGCCGCAACGCCGGCACCGTTGACGAGAGCGGCGCGCCTGATCCGGACGGCGAGTTTACCGAACGTTTCTGGTCACAGGCGGACGCCACCATCCGCGGCGCAGAGGCGGAAATCAGCTATAACCTGCGCGGCGAAGGTTTTTCGGTGCGCGGCTTTGCCGATACCTCGCGCGGCAGGCTGGACAACATGGGCAACCTGCCGCTGCAGCCGGCCAGTCGCTTCGGCGTCGATCTCGGTTATGTCCAGGGCGCATGGCGCAGCAGCCTCACCATCCTGCGCGCGCAGCAGCAGGACCGGCTGGCGACCTTTGAAAACAGCGAGACGCCGGGCTACACCAAGATCGATGCCAATCTTTCTTATACCCAGCAAGTCGGTTCGCTGCAGCTGACCTGGTTCGCCTTGGCCAAAAACCTGTTGAACCAGGATATTCGCCTGGCGACCTCGGTGCTAAAAGATGTCGCGCCGCAGCCTGGACGCAGTTTCATCCTTGGCGTACGCACCAAGTTCTAATCCGGAAAAACCGGGATCGCAAAGCAAGCGAAGCCTCCAGGCCGCAACTTGCCGCGCGCCCCCGGTTGGCAGCGGAAGCTGTAGACAAGATGACCATTCTTGACGTCGAATATGCAAAAATCGCAACATATTTATGTCACAACTTAGGGGGTCCAGACATACTTCCTGAGTTGCTTTGTGTTACCTTTGGAGGTATCGATTGATCGTGCTTTTTTTGGGTAACAATGGGCAAAAGCGGGAACAGTCTCAAAACAAAAATGTAGCCATGAACATAGCAGGCACCATGGCAAATGCGATGATAAAAACGCAATCCGCGGAGCCGGTGCCGAACAGACAAGCACCACTCCGATACATATAAAATCGCAGCTTTGATAGCAACTTACTTTCGGGATTAACACGTGGGGATTTTCTCGCTCTTCGGCAAAAATAATCGTCCAAACGGCGCACCGCCGGGGGATGACAAGGTACCAGCCGCAGCAGACAATCAAGCGCCGGTTCTGTTTGGCGAAAGCCATGAGCGACTGAGCAACTCGACCACGCTGCGCGATGGTTCGGCACGCAGCACCACGACCATGAAGATCGATGCGATCGAATCGGAAATGTCGTCCGAGTTCGTCCATCTGCCACCCTCCCCCAAGCCGGCCGGCCCGGACAGCGTGGCGCCGGTCACGCTTACCCACGGCAACACCACCCAGCTGACGCTGCCGGTGATGAGCAGGACCACCGAATACCTGGACGACCAGTCGCGCAGCGGCAGCATCGAAGTGTCGGTGTCCGATACCCCCGAAGTGATTGAAGAGGCGGCAGTACTGTTCGCCAGCGACCAGAGCGACATCGCCGAAGCGCTCCTGCTAAGCGCGATTGCGGAAAACAATCTCGGTTCATCCACCCACATCGTCTGGTGGATGCTGCTGGACCTGTACCAGATCACCGGCAAGCAGCAGGAATTCGACAATCTGTCGGTCGATTTCGCCAACAAGTTTGAAACTTCGCCGCCGACCTGGATCGATATCATGACCCTCGATCCGCAGGCAAAAACCCAGGAAAAGGCGGGCGCGCCGCCGGCCGTGGCCTTCTCCGGCAAACTCGACGCCAACATCGGCAAGCAGCTGGAACGCGCGCAAAAACTGAGCGCTACCCATCCGGCCGTGCGCCTGGAGTTTACCCGGGTCAGCTCGGTCGATCCGATCGGCTGCGGCCTGCTGCTGCGCATGTTGAAAAAACTGCAAAAATCCGGACTGGACCTGATCCTGGTCGGCGCCGATGAACTGGCCGACAAGATCCGCGAGATCCTGCTGGTCGGACGGCGCGACGAAACCGCTGCGCCATGGCTGCTGCTGCTGGAGATCCTGCACCTGCTCAACCTGGAACAGGCCTACGAAGACGCCAGCATAGATTATTCGATCACGTTTGAAGTCTCGCCGCCGCCGTTCGTCGCCCCCCACTCCAAGATCATCACGGCGGCCGAGGACAATGCCCAGAGCGTAAGCCTCAACGGCAACAACAGCCTGCTCATGCCGGTGCTGATCGAAGGCCGGACCGAAGAGCTGCTGACCAAGATCCAGACCCACGCCATCGCCCACAGTCCTGCGATCATCGATTGCTCGCGCTTGGTCAGGGTCGACTTCAGCGCAGCCGGCGAACTGCTCAACGGGCTGTCATTACTCACCAGCAACGGCAATGCGATCGAGTTCCACAGCGTCAACCACCTGGTGACCGCCCTGTTCAAGGTCGTCGGCATACAGGAAATCGTGCGCGTAGTGCCACGCAAAAATTAAGTTTTTAACAAACTCCACCCTCTGCAGTCATAAAAACAACGCTAAATCCACGTAATTCAGCGCTTGTAATCAGACCGGCCGTCCCCATTTTTTTGGGACAGTATCGATTTGTCATTCGATAGCGAATCACATGCAGTCCCGGCGCCTTGCGCCCTGCATGCGCGGCCAGGCTACCCCGGCCGCATTTTCTGAGGCTAGCAAAATGGAACAATTTCACGGCACCACCATCCTCTCGGTACGGCGCGGCAACAGCGTTGCGCTGGGCGGGGATGGCCAGGTCACACTCGGCAACGTCGTCATGAAGGGCACCGCCCGCAAAGTCCGCAAGTTATATCAAGGCAAGGTACTGGTCGGTTTCGCCGGCGGCACCGCCGATGCGTTCACCTTGCTCGACCTGTTCGAAGCAAAACTGGAAAAGCACCAGGGCAACCTGATGCGGGCCTCGGTCGACCTGGCCAAGGAATGGCGCACCGACCGCATGCTGCGCCGGCTGGAAGCAATGCTGCTGACCGCCGACCGCGAAACCACGCTGGTGATCACCGGCAACGGCGATGTGCTGGAGCCCACCGATGGCATCGGCGCGATCGGCTCAGGCGGCACTTTCGCCCAGTCGGCCGCCAAGGCGCTGCAGGAAAACACCGAGCTGTCGCCGGCCGATATCGTCAAGAAATCGCTGGTGATCGCCGGCGAACTCTGCATCTACACCAACCAGTCGCACATCATCGAAACTCTCGATTAAGACCCAACACCATGAACATGACTCCGCAAGAAATCGTTTCAGAACTGGATAAACATGTAGTCGGCCAGGATCGCGCCAAGCGCGCAGTGGCGATCGCCCTGCGTAACCGCTGGCGCCGGCAGCAGGTCGCCGAACCGCTGCGCCACGAAATCACGCCCAAGAATATCCTGATGATCGGGCCTACCGGTGTCGGCAAGACTGAGATCGCGCGACGCCTGGCCAAGCTGGCCGATGCGCCTTTCATCAAGATCGAAGCCACCAAGTTTACCGAAGTCGGCTACGTCGGGCGCGACGTCGACACCATCATCCGCGACCTGATCGACATCGGCATCAAGCAAACCCGCGAAGCCGAAATGCGCAAGGTCCGCACACGCGCGGAAGACGCCGCCGAAGACCGGGTGATCGACATCCTGGTGCCGCCGGCGCGCGATTTCGGCTTCCATCCTGAACAGAGCTCAGGCGACGGCGAAACCGCCGGCGACAAGGGCAACAACACTCGCCAGACGTTCCGCAAACGCCTGCGCGAAGGCGCGCTCGACGATAAGGAAATCGAGATCGAATTGTCGGAAGCAGCCTCGCAAATGGAAATCATGGCGCCGCCCGGCATGGAAGAAATGACCGAGCAGATCAAGTCCATGTTTTCCGGCATCGGCAGCAACCGCAAGAAGAACCGCAAGATCAAGATCAAGGATGCGATGAAGGTCCTGATCGAAGAAGAAGCCGCCAAGCTGGTCAACGAAGACGAACTGAAGCAGAAAGCCATCAGCAACGTTGAACAGAACGGCATCGTGTTCCTGGACGAGATCGACAAGATCGCCACCCGTTCGCAGAACAGCGGCGGCGCCGATGT
>NZ_JAQGLV010000192.1 GCF_028292705.1 Collimonas fungivorans
GTCTGCACCGTGGTTGCGTAACTGTCTTCGATAATCCGCAGGCGCTCGCGGATGCCGTTTCTTTCATCGCTGTCGTCGTAATCCGCTTTCTTGTATTTGTCGTCGAGGTAGACCAGGGTCGATTGCACGCTGGCGACATAGTTGCCGTCCTTGAACTGTGAAATCGAGGTGGACAGGGAAGCGCAACCCGCAAGCAGCAAGGCGCAGCCGAAGAATAAAAGCGCAGATATGATTGATTTGATTTTTTGCATTCGGTTTTCCCTGTGGCGAAACTGATCCGGCGTCGAGCGATGGCAGATCTTAAGCGGAAGTACAGGGAGGAGGCAATCTCCGCGGCGGCCATGGAAAAATCGCGCGCTAATGGCGCGATCGCGGTTAAGCGATCCTGAAGCGCGGCGCCGAGGCACCTGGAGCAGAGCTGAAAAAAAAAGCCCACCGCCTTGCGGCAGCGGGCTAAATATCAACATAGGAGAGGATAGGCTCCGATAGACGGTTTTATTCTAGTGAGAATTGGAAACTGCCACACCTGTCACTTTTAACAGGTTTACAAATTCGTGCTCCTGACAGTCATGTCAACTATGACAACACCGTTGTCCGAGCTTGCGAATCAATCCTTTCCGCGATGCTAGGCGGCGCTGATGGCAGCCAGCGCTTCGCGCAGCCATAGCAGCGCGGGATCAGCCTGGTTGCGAGGATGCCAGGCGGCGAACAGGGGAAAAGTATCGGCCTGGAACGGCAATTCAAAAGCATCCAGCCGGTCGCGATAGCGCGCAAATAAACGGCTTGGCAAGGTTGCAACATAGTCGCTATTGCACAACAGATCCGGCACCAGCGTGAAATTCTGCAGCGACAAACAGACTTCGCGCTGACGGTCCAGCCGCTCCAGGTGCTCATCCACGAAACCGGAAAAGCTGCCGCCGCTGGTCGACACCAGTACGTGCTTCAGGCTGCAGTACTGGTCCATGTCCAGCGGACCGGCGCCGCGCGGATGCCCTTTCCTTTGCGCCATCACAAACCGTTCATCGTACAGTTTCCTGGCTTTCATCGACGGCGGCACCATGTGCACGGAACCAAGCAGCAGATCGATCTCGGCACGCTCCAGCTGCAGCGCCACCTGGCGCTGGTCGGCATTCACAAAAGCGATCTTGATGCCGGCGCCGGCTAGCTGCGGCAACTGCTCCATCAGGCGCAGGCCGAGCACCGCCGCGGCATTGTCGTTGGCCGCAATCACAAACCGCCGGCTGTCCTGGAAAGGGTCGAACGCCGGCCGTTGCCTGACCACCGCCTGCAGATCGTTGAGCGCCGCATGTAGCGGCACGATCAGGCCCAGCGCCCGCGCGCTCGGCGTCATGCCGCGGCCGCTGTCGGCCGGGATCAGCAAGGGATCGTCGAAAATCTTGCGCAGCCGCGACAGCTGCGTGGACACCGCCGGCTGGGTCAGGTGCAGCCGCGCCGCGGCCTTGGTCACATTGCACTCTTCCAGCAAGGCGTCGAGCGACACCAGCAGGTTGAGGTCGACACCGCGTAGATCAATCACGTTGATAGGTCCTATGCCATTAATTGATTTCAAATATACGTCCTCACGCTCTAGAGTTCAATCATCGTTCAACCGGAAACCAAAAGGAGTTCAACATGAAAGCATGGATGTTCAATCGCGCAGAACTGACGCTGGCGTTGCAAGAAATACCACAACCGGAGCTGCGCGCCGGCGCCGCGCTGCTGCGCATGGAGGCGGTGCCGCTGCTGAGTTATACCCGCAGTTACCTGAAGGGCGAATTGCCCTACGCCTATCCGCCCGGCACCTTCACGCCCGGCACCAACGGCATCGGCCGCATCGTCGCCGTCGGCGCCGGCGTGCAGAAGTTCCGGCCGGGACAGCGGGTCGCGATCAATCCCTACTGGATCGCCAACGAGGCGGTGACCGAACCGCCGCAAGTCCTGATTGGCCTGTCCGGCATCAGCCATGACAGCGCGCAGATGCTTGGGGAATTTCCCCATGGCAGCCTGCGTGAAGTAGCCGACGTGCCCGCTTCCACCCTGCTGCCGCTGGATGGGCTCGACCACCTGAGCAGCGAACGGCTGGCGGTGCTGGCGAAATTCGTGGTGCCGTTCGGCGGCCTGCGCCGCGGCCGCCTGGCGGCTGGTGAAACAGTCGCCATCAACGGCGCCGGCGGCTATTTTGGTTCGGCGGCGGTGCTGGCCGCACTGGCGCTGGGCGCGGCTAAAGTCATCGCGCTGGGACGTCGCCCCGAAGCGCTCCGGAAACTGGTGGAATTGGGCCGTGGAAGAGTGGTGCCGGTGCTGCTTTCGGGCGACAGCGGCGCCGATGCGGCAGCAATCCGGGCCGCGGCCGGCGGCGGTATCGAGCTGGCTTTCGACATGGTCGGCAAGGCTGGCGACGCCAACAGCACGCTGGCGCTGCTGCGCAGCTTGCGGCGCGGCGGCCGGCTGGTGCTGATGGGCAGCATGCAAGTACCCTTGCCGGTACCTTACGGTGACATGCTGATCAACAGCTGGGAACTGATCGGCCATTTCATGTATACGCCAGCCGATTACCTGGCGCTGCTGTCGCTGATCCGGGCCGGACTGTTGTCGCTGGACGACATCGAAGTGAAAAGCTTCGCCTTCCCGGACCTGGAACAGGCCATGGACTATGCTGCCAAAATGCAGGGATTGCAGGCGACAGTCGCGCTTTTTGCGCAGTGAGGTTGATGATCCGGTGCTGGCGGTGGCTCAATTCGCAAGGAATTCACGCCACGGCTCGAAATATTTTTCGCGCCAGCCGAGCTTGACCTCTTCGTAATCCTGGTCCGGCACGTCCAGGTGCACCAGTTCAATGCGGCCATGCTCGCCTTGCGGGTGGAACGACAGGATCAGGATCGAATCCGGATCGTCTTCGGCAAACGCCGGTGAGCGCCAGGTCTGGACAATCAGCCGCGGTTTGACCACCTGCAGCATGACGCCGGTCAGGGTGCCGTCGAAGGCCACGAATTCGGCCCCCGCTTCCGCGGCTATGGTGACCGGCAAGCCAGTGATCGCCTGGTGCAGCACCGGATCGACATACATGTCGAACAAAGCGTCGGGAGTCGCTTTCAAGACCACCGTTTTATAAATCACGTTGCGCATGCTGGTTCTTCCTTCGGTGCTGTGAATCAACAGGCGCCATGGCAAGCCGGGAGGTCCTGGCGCGGTAAAGAGTTTTCCGAGGCGGCGGCAAGCCGCCCGCCGTCACACAACCCACCACAAAACTTTACCTCATTTTGCAAAAGCTCATTTCATTGCACGCCGCATGCCGACATACAGGGCTTCCACCTTTTCGCGCGCCCACGCCGTCTTGCGCAAGAATGTCAGGCTGGACTTGATGCTGGGATCGGCCTTGAAGCAACGGATGTCTATCCTCTGCCCCAATCCTTCCCAGCCGTAATGAGCAACCAGTTCGGTCAGCATGGCCTCCAGCGTGACGCCGTGCAGGTGGTTCTGTGTGTGTTGTGTCATGGGCTTCTCGATCTGCATTCAAGCTGCTATTTTACGGGCTCGCCGGGCGATCCGGAAAAACCGCTGCATATGCGCTGCATCCCTCTCTTCATTCTCCTCCACAAATCCTAAAACAGTTTTTTGATGGGAAACCTGTCGAAAACTTTCAGTCCCTGACATGCGCGGCGCAACTTTCCACCTGTTAAAAGTGACAGGTATTTGTTGGAATGTGTTTTCGTAAAAAAATAATTTTCCGGAATACTCGATATCGGACGACGTAAGACTTAGCTATGAGATTTTTTAAAATCGTTTTTTTTACACGATCCAAGCCAGATTATTTCTCAGAATATTCAGCTACTCCTCAATCGAATCCAGCACGATGCAAAGTCAAAAAACTTGACTTACGGAAAGCAGAAGCTATGTTAAATAAACGTAGATTCGACGGGCCGAAAACGACAAACTAGAAATTCCCGTCCGATGCACGATGCGCTGCAAACGCACGTGTCCGTGCACATGAATCTCGCGGACCACGCCGAATACGCGCGGGTAGATAGCTCCAGTTAAATGTGGCAATGCGCGTGGCAATACGGGAGACGCTTGTGGGCAAGCTATTACCTATGGATTTATCGTGAACGTACTTCCAGTGTTCATCGCGTACGTCTATCCCGGCTGGCACGCGTCGCCATTCCGTCCAGGTTTCGACGAGTGGAAACTGCTCGACCGCTTCCGGCCTTACTACGAAGGGCATGTGGCGCCGCCCAGGCCGAAGGCTGGATACTACGATGACTCCCGTCCCGAAACAGCCGAGGCAAGCATGCGCCAGGCTAGCGCCTACGGCATTGCCGGATTTTCTTATTTCGCTTACTACCGGCGCGGCGGATTCGTCCTCGACGCGCCTGTCGATGCAGCATTCGCATGTGCCACAACGGTATCTGCGTTTCAATTGGCGCTGACGCTTTGCCTGCGTTTGCCGCATCGCGCACTGCCGCTGCCGCTCGATTACCGCCACTGGCGCGATTCCCGCCAGGCCGCCGCCGAGCCCTGCCCGCAACCGGATATCGCCAGGCGCGCAGAGATTCCACGGCAACACACTTTTAGCGACGTCTCCGAACTCATCGGGGATTCCGAACTGGAAGGCTTCTCGGTTGCATCATTCCTGCGAATGAAAAACTGCAGATAGCCGCTTATCCACCTCATGCGCCGATGACCGGCGAAAAAAGGGAGAAACATCATGTCCGACGACGGCGACTATGGCTCTTGGTTCCACCACGACTGGGTAGAAGACTTGATCGATGTCATCAGATCCTATGTGGTGGATCCGGTCGACATCACCTTCGGCCAGCTGCGTGAACTGGTCGGCGCGGTCACCGAGCTCGACGTAGCCGGCGGCAACGCCGGCAAAGTGACGCTGCGTGCGCTGGAGGCCACCATCCGCAGCCACAATGCAACGTTCCTGCCGGTATCTTCGGTATTCGGCATCGTCGAACTGTGCAGCAAGCATGCGAAAGCCGCCCATGGCCGCAGTTCGGTGCTGGACAGCCTGACGATGAACCAGCTGGGCGCCATCATGCGGCCCCAATTTGCGCGGCTGAAACTGGAAGACCTGGTCGGCGTCGCCAAGCTGGCCTCGCGCCAGGCGCGCCATGTCGACGTCTTCGACCAGGTCACCGTAGAATTGCTCACGCATTCGCTCTCGCATTCGGCCTTGCGCGCATTTACGCTTGCCGAGCTGCGAACCACCTTGGAAGGATTGGCGACATCAGGGGTATTCGCGAAGAGCGAGAAATAATTCTGTCCAGGCGCCGCCATGAATCGGGACAATCCGCACGAGCGGCTCGAACTGCTCGACTGGCAAAGCATGATTGCGTTATTCGAAGGATGGGCCGAGCGCTACTGCGCGCATCCTTCGTATTTCCGCATCGGCGGCCGGCCGGTGTGCTCGTTCCTGAACCTGGGCGATTTCGTGAACACCTATGGCCTGGACGGATTCCAGCTCATCATCCAGACGGCCCGCCAGATCATGCAAAAACGCTTGGGGCAGGATCCTTTTGTCATCGGCGTGTTTGGCGAAGCTACCTTGAAGCACTGCGCGCTGGCGAATCTGACTTCGATCGACGGCGCCACAGGCTACGGATTGCTGCCGGAATGGACCGGTCCGCCTGTGCAGCACTATGCCGAACTGATTCCGCGTAGGGCCGCCGAATGGGCCATGGTGCAGCGGAATCTGCGGGTGCCGTTCTTTCCCGTAGTGTGCGCCGGCTGGGATGCAACCGTGCGCGGCGAATGGGCGGCAGACCTGCGCAATTGCCGCGGCTTTCCCTGGCGCCCGGTAGTCGATGGCGTCAACGCCGAATTGTTTGGTCACTTCGTCGATGCCGCCGTCGCGTTCAACCTAGCCCACCACCCGGAGCTCAACGTGGTCTATGTGCATGCATGGAATGAATGGACGGAGTCTTCAGCGATCGAACCCAGCGACCGCTTCGGCGACCAGTTCCTGCGGCAGCTGAAGCAGCGGGCACGCCCGATGCCGCTCGGACCGAGACCGGGACCGGCTCCGGACCTGACCTTGAATGGCGCTAACCACCGGGACATATCGACATGAAACAACCTACACAGTTCATCGCCTATGTCTACCCTGGCTGGCACGCCAACGCATTCCGCGGCGATTTTGACGAATGGACCTTGTTTGACAAGTTCTCGCCCTACTTCGACGGGCACCAGATGCCGTCGCGCCCTGCTGCCGGATTCTATGACGATAGCCAGCAGTCGTGTTCAAGGCGTCAGGTGCAGGAAGCCGCTGACGCCGGCATCAATGGTTTCACCTATTTTTTTTATTACGGCAACGACGGTCCAATCATGGCCGGGCCGCTTGACGCTGCCCTCGATGCAGCAGCCGACGCAGCCGCCGATACCGCATTCGAAGTCGGCACAACCTGGTGCCTGCGCCTGCCCCACACCAATTTCCCGATTCCACTGGTTGCCGATGGCATGGGAATCAGCGTCGACAGGATTACAGGCAAGGCCGCGCCGGACGGCGAATTCACCATCGGCGAACTAGGCCGGGTGCTAGGGCCGAATTGCCTCGACCAGCTTTCGCTCAGCGCAGCAATGCGGCTGACGCAAATCGGGCCCAGGCAGAAAAAGAAATAGCCGGCCACTTTGTGCGGCAAGGAAAGACCAGGCGCAGCGATATCGAAGAAAACGAGGCTTCCATGCTAAATCACCTGATCGTGAAGTACGACATAGAGCGCTATCCTTTTGCGCGCATCGTCGCCAGCCACTTGAAATGCGCCAACCTCGCCGCCATCCATCATGTCCACCAGTATCCGAGATTCGACTGCGCCATTGAGCAATCCACCGAACTGCACCATCGGCTGTATGCGATCGGCAAGGAATTCTTCGATGTCTACGGCCGCTTCATCAGGAACCAGATTGCACCGATGATCGGCGACGAAATCGTGTACCAGGCGCGGCCCAACTTCCGGTTCCAGCTGCCCGGAAACGTCGCCGTGTCCGGCTTCCACCGCGACCGGGACAACCATCATCACACTGCCGAAATCAATTTCTGGGTGCCGCTCACACCGGTCTCGGAACATACCGCGGTGTGGATCGAGTCGAGTGAAGGAAAACAGGATTTCCATCCCTATGTCGCCCAGTACGGCGAAATCCTGGTGTTCGACGGCGCCAACCTCATGCATGGCAATGTCGTCAACGAAAGCCCGGTCACCCGCTTCAGTTTCGATTTCCGCGCAGTGCCGGCGCGCTTGTTCGAGAACACCGGCATGCGCAGCGTGAACACGGAAGTCCCGATGTCTGTCGGCGGCTATTTTGCGCCGCTCGATCTTGCACCGGCCCGCGATATCGCTGCATCGGATGCGGCCTGCCATGTCGACTAACCCGGCGCCGAGGAACCCGCAGCCGCTGCGCCCCGTCATCCAGCGCTCTGGTCGGCTGAGCATCGGCGCCGTCGACGGCTTTCTCGACGACTGGATCGCGCAGTTTGCTTCGCGCCGAGCGTTTCTCCGGATTGACGGCCGCCCAGTCCTGTCGCTGCTCAACGTTACCGACTTCGACAAGCTGTACGGGACAGACGGGTTCCTGTTCCTGCTGCAGTACATCCGCCGCAAGCTGGTCTCCCATTTCGGCGTGAATCCCTTTCTGATCGGCGTCTTTCCGCTGATCGACGAATACCACACCAGGATCCTCCAGCGCTTGCCGGTAGACGCCGTCACCGGGTACGGCATGCTGCCCGACTGGGAAGGCCCGCCGGTGCAATGGTACGGTGAACTCATACCCAAGCGGGTCGCCGAATGGCACCGCCTTCAGCAACGGCTTAGCATCCCGTTCCTGCCGGTGGTCTGCGCCGGCTGGGATGCCACGCTGCGCGGCGCGCCGGTCGCCGACATCCGCCAGGTGCGTGGTTTCCCCTGGCGGCCGATCGTGGCCGGCGTCACGCCCCAGCTGTTTGGCCGCTTCCTGGACGAGGCGATTGCCTTCAACGAACGCTGGCACCCGGCTCACCGGGTGGTTTTCCTGCACGCCTACAACGAATGGACCGAGGCGTCGGCTATCGAGCCCAGCGAACGGTTTGGCTCAGGCTTCCTGGAGCAGATTCACGCCAGGTCCAGGCAGCTGGAAGGAGCGCTATGAAACTACTAATCTCCGGCAAGAGTTTCATCGGCTGCCACAGCTTGCGCCATGCCCGCGACATGCAGGCGATCGGCGCAATCGGCTATACGCTGCTGGCGCTGCCCAATGCCGGCGATGACACCGCCTGGGAACCGTCGTTGCGCCGTACTGCGCGCCAGCTTGGCGTCGACATCGTCGCCGACATCGCTGCCGCCGGGCTCACCGGCAGTGACATATTCCTGTCGGTCGAATACGATCGCAAGGTCCGCATCGAAGAATTGGGCGGCGCCCGCGCCTACAATCTCCACCTGGCGGCGCTGCCTGGCTATCGCGGCTGCCTCAACAGTGCCTGGCCGCTGCGCAATGGCGAATCGACCGCGGCCGCCACTCTGCACCAGCTGACCGAAAAAATAGACGCGGGACCGGTGATCGCTGTTCGCCAATTCCAGATTTCAGCGTTTCATACCGCCTTCGATTTGTATCTTCTCCTGCAACGCCATGGATTCGAACTGGTGAAGGAACAATTCGCCGGCATGCTCACAGCCGATCACGTTCTGCAGCCCCAAGCTGCCGGCCAGGTAGCTTTTTACGCGCGAGACTCGATCGATTTCCAGGCCCTGGATGTCGGCGATTTCGAGCGGCCGGCGTGTGTTGTCGATGGCTGGGTCCGTTCCCTGATTTTTCCGCCGCGCCAGCTTCCCCGATTCGGCGCGCGCGCCATCCGCGCCTGCGAATGCATCGCCCTGCCGCGCAGAAAGCAGCACCGGCCGGGAGAAGTGGCGATCAGCAGCGGCAGCCATGCAGTGATCGCTTGCGGAGATGGTTATGTACGCTTCGAATTCGAGGGAGACCTGCAATGAACATCGCTTCGGCAAGGATCGTCATGCCAGCGGAGGACATCGACGAAATCACGCGAGACATCCGCCTCATTCTCGAAAGCGGGCGGCTTATCCTCGGGCCTTACACCGAGGCCTTCGAACAGGCTTTGTCCAGCATGCATGGCGGCGCGCACGCAATCGCCGTCAGCAACGGCACCGGCGCACTGGAAATCATCCTGCGCGCGCTTGGCGTGCAGGGAAGACAGGTGGTGGTTCCTGCCAATACTTTTTTTGCGACAGCCGCCGCAGCGCTGCATGCCGGCG
>NZ_JAQGLV010000199.1 GCF_028292705.1 Collimonas fungivorans
CCGGCACGGTGCAGCTGGTCGGCACCGATTCGGCGCGGATTGTCGCCGCGGTAACGCGGCTCTGCGACGACGACATCTTCTGGCAGCAGGCAACGCAACGCGTCAACCCTTATGGCGACGGCCGCGCCGCGGAGCGGATCGCCAACGTGCTGTGCGGAAGGTCCATCGCCGAATTCGGCATGGATCAGCGCAGCCCGGCCAGGACAGCGCACCTCGCGGCAGCGGCGCTGCAACCTATCTAGCCGCTGGCGTCATTTTCGAGGAGCCGCACCATGCCTTATTCGCCGCACACTCCTCGCAAGGCGGCTGCGCACCGAAGGCTGCCACACCTGCCGGCGCGCTGCGCATTTTTTTCGCTGATGATGCTGATGGGACAAGCGCGCTCATCGCCGCTGGAATTCGACGCCCGCACAATTGAACTCGACCTGATGACCGCCATATTGGGCGGCATCATCGTCCTGCTGGTGGTCTATACGATCCGCCACTACCTGTTCACCCTCAACCGCCTGTTCGGACGGCAACGCCAGCCCTACCTCGATATCGAACAGGCAGCATGGCCATCTGTGGTGGTATGCGTGGCCGCCCACAACGAGGAAAGGGTGATTGCCGATGCCCTGCATGCCCTGCTGGAAGTCGACTACCCGCGCGACAAGCTGGTCATCATGCCCGTCAACGACCGCTCCAGCGACGCCACGCGGGCCATCATCGACCGCATCGCCGACGCCAATCCGGGACGCTTCACGCCGTTCCACCGCAGCGGCGGACGGCCCGGCAAGGCCGCTGCCTTGCGCGACGCCACCGAGAAAATCCAGGCTGAAATCATCATCGTCTTCGATGCCGACTATCTCCCCGCGCGCGGCCTGATCAAGCAGCTGGTCGCGCCCTTTTTCGATCCCGAAGTCGGCGCCATCATGGGCCGCGTGGTGCCCATCAACGCCGGCGCCAACCTGCTGACGCGCCTGCTCGACCTGGAACGGGCCGGCGGCTACCAGGTCGACCAGGCGGCGCGCATGAACCTGGGCCTGGTGCCGCAGTATGGCGGCACGGTCGGCGGTGTACGGCGCTGCGCGCTGGAGGAAATCGGTGGCTGGAACAGCGACATGCTGGCCGAGGACACCGATGTCACTTTCCGCCTGCTGCAGCAAGGCTGGAAAACGGTATACCAGAACCGTTCGGAATGCTACGAGGAAGTCCCCGAAACCTGGCCGGTCAGAATCAGGCAAATCAGCAGATGGTCGCGCGGACATAACCAGGTCATGAGCCACAACCTGATGCGCCTGCTGAAAAATCCGCGCATCAGCCTGCGCGAAAGGGCGGACGGCGCGCTCCTGCTGTGCGTCTTCATCATGCCGCCGCTGCTGGCCATCGGCTGGACCCTGACCATCATCCAGTTCTTCATGACTTCGCACCAATGGCTGTTCGGCTGGCTGGCCTTGAGCGGCATGGTGGCTTACGGCGCATTCGGCACCAATGCAGCATTTTTTGAAATGGCGGCGGCCACTTACCTGGACGGCAACCGCAACCGCATCCGCCTGCTGCCGCTAAACATATTCGGCTTCCTGGTCAGCCTGGTGTCCATCTGGCGCGCGGCAATCGCGCAGATCCTCGATGCGCTGCAAAAGCGCGAACTGGTATGGCATAAGACCGAAAGGTTCAGGGTGCTGTCCGCAAACCCGGTGCAAGACCTTATATCTCCCCTCGACAGCGTGCAGATAAGCGGCGCCGTCGAATTGCATGGGGAGGTTTCCTGATCATGGCTTCCCCAGCGCTGCTCTTGGTCAGCGTGCTGCTGATCTTGTTCCTGCCGTTTATTCCGGCCATCTCCGAGTGGCTGCGCCCGACCGACGTCGCCCCTCTGCCGGTCAGGAGAAACGAGATCAACAACCTGCGTTATTTCGCCGACAGCTTCCGGCAAACCATCGCCCGCATGCCGGCCATCGACTTACCGCAATTGCAGAAGCTGCAAACCGACCGCACCGTCCGCGTCAGCAACAACTTGCATGTCGTGCACCGGCAGCTGAGCGCCGATGTCGATGCCGGCTACCCTGCGGCCACCCTGGAAATACTGCAAAAAAAGAATGGCATAGTCATCTTCCTGCACGACGCCTGCCTGCCGCCGGGCAGCCACAGCCAGGCCGACCTGTTTGCCGCCGCCGACTTGCTGGTTGGCGCCGGCGCCAGCCTGCGCGCCTGCTCCGCCCAGGGCCTGATCACTCTTGGCCCGGATACGGTAGTGCATCGCTGGATCGACGCCCCCGCCATCCGTGTCGGCAGCAATGCCGCTATCGACGGCCGCATCACTGCCGTCAAGGAAATCGATTTTTCCGGCGGCAGCCGTTTTGTACGAGCCGGAGCGCCCAGCATGCGTTTCGGCGATTGCGGCAATGCCGCCGGCCCGGCTCCCCAGGCGCCGTCGCCGCGGCCGCGCCATATCCTGGACGATAGCGCAGGGCAATCCGCCGCGATCCGCCAGGACGGCGACTTCGTGGTGCGCGGCGCCCACCGCATACGTGCCGGGACCACGGTCTTCGGCAGCATCAAGACCTACGGCGACCTGCACCTGGGAGAGCGCTCCTGCGTCGCCGGCAGCCTGGTTTCCAACCGGGATATCGTGCTTGGCCAAGGCTGTTCGGTGCTCGGTCCGGTCATCAGCCAGAACGATATCGTAGTCGGCCCCGACTGCCGCATCGGCACACCCGGCTCCGCCACCACCATGGTCTGCCGGAAACTGACGATTGCCGCGGGCTGCATCGTGCATGGTGTGATTACCACGCAAGACGGAGCAACCGTGACTGCGCGGGAGACGCACCATGGCGCCTGATGCCCACGCTGCACCAACGATATCGCGGATGCTTGCCGCCGTTTTCTGCCTCGGCTGCCTGGCGCCGGCAAGCGCGGCAGAATCTGCGCCGCCAGCCCCCAGCGTCGCCGCGTTTGCCGATTTTACGTTGCCGGACGGCGCCATCACCGTCTTTCCCAAGGGCGATTATGTCGAGCCGTACTTCGCGCTGACGGCCCTGCTGGCCGCGCATGGCCTCGGCCTCGACGTCGCTCCGGCGGCCTCGGCATTCGCCCACTGGCTGCTGCC
>NZ_JAQGLV010000202.1 GCF_028292705.1 Collimonas fungivorans
GCGATCTCGCCGCGATTGGCAATCAGTATCTTGGTAAACATGCGGTCTCCCCCTGTTGGTTTTATTGTGGTTGGGTGTTGCTGTCGGCGGTGACTTCACAACGTGCATCGAATGTCGATGAACGCGAGTGCATGCCGAGTTTTTCCAGCAAGGCGCGGTCTTCTTCTACTTCCGGATTGCCGGTGGTGAGCAGCTTGTCGCCGTAGAAAATCGAATTGGCGCCGGCCAGGAAACACAGCGACTGGATCGCCTCGCCCATTTGCCGGCGGCCGGCGGACAAGCGCACCCGCGCCTTCGGCATGGTGATGCGGGCCACCGCCACGGTGCGCACGAATTCGAACAGGTCGATCGGATCGATGCCGTGCAGCGGCGTGCCTTCGACCTGCACCAGGTTATTCACCGGCACCGATTCCGGATACGGCACCAGGTTGGCCAGCTGCGCCACTAGGCCGGCGCGCTGCAGGCGCGATTCGCCCATGCCGACGATGCCGCCGCAACAGACCTTGATGCCCGCGCCGCGCACGCTGTCCAGCGTATCGAGGCGGTTCTGGTAATCGCGGGTGGTGATGATGTCGCCGTAGATTTCCGGCGCGGTATCGAGATTGTGATTGTAGTAGTCGAGGCCGGCGCCTTTCAGGCGTTCAGCCTGGCCTTCGCCCAGCATGCCCAGCGTTGCGCAGGTTTCCAGGCCGAGCGCCTTGACTTCGCGCACCATTTCTTCGACCTTTTCCAGGTCGCGGTCTTTCGGTTCGCGCCATGCCGCGCCCATGCAGAAGCGGGTCGCGCCGTGCGCCTTGGCTTGCCGCGCGGCTTCCAGCACGGTGTCCAGCGGCAGGATCTTTTGCGCGGTGACGCCGGTGTCGTAGCGCGCCGCCTGCGGGCAGTAGCCGCAATCTTCCGGGCAGCCGCCGGTCTTGATCGACAGCAGGGTCGCCAATTCGACTTCGTTAGGATCGAAGTTTTCGCGGTGGATTTGCTGCGCCTTGAACATCAGTTCGTTGAACGGCAGGTTGAACAGGTCCAGCACGGTTTGCACCGGCCATTTGGCGTCGGCTGGCAAGACCATAGGTTTAGCGGCTGGCTGGAATGTGATTGGTTGCGATGACATGATCTGATTTCCTTTGTGTTGAGGGAATACGGTTAAATAAGGTTAGCGACGGATGGCTTAGGCCAATCCGGCAAACGTGAAAAATCCAGGTGGCTGGCCGCGGCCTCGACCAGCGCCCTGGCGGGCAGCTCGCTCATGCGCGGCACATGGCCTAGAAATGGTGCATCGATGCGGCCTTTGAGCGCCGCGATATTGGCGTCGGCGTTGAGCATGGCGGCGTCGACCGTGTTGGCGACCCAGCCGGCCAGGCGCAAGCCGCGTGCGGCAATCGCCTCTACCGTCAACAGCGCGTGGCTGATGCAGCCCAGCCGCAAACCCACCACCAGCACCACCGGCAAGCCGAGCTGCTGCGCCAGGTCGGCGGTATCGTGGATATCGTTGAGCGGCACGCGGAAACCACCGACGCCTTCGACCACCACCGCATCGGCCAGCGCTGCAATCTGCTGGTAACAGGAGAGGATATGCGCCAGTTCTATGGTCCGCTCTTCCCGCTCTGCGGCGATATGCGGTGCGGTCGCCTGGCGCAGCAGGAACGGTGTCGTCAGTTCCTGCGGCAGCGCCACGCTGGCTTCCGCTGCCAGGACATCGGCATCGTCGTTGTGCCAGGCGCCGTCGCGCAGTTCCGCGCCGGCGGCAACCGGTTTCATGCCGGCGCTGCGCACGCCGGTTTTTGTCAGTCCGTGCAGCAGAGCGCCGGCGATCAGCGTCTTGCCGATTTCAGTGTCGGTGCCGGCGATGAACCAGGCGGCCTTTGGCGTATTGGCGATCATGTTAGTCATGGCCGATCACGCTTTCGAAAACGGCGGCGGTGCGGGTCGCCAGCAAATCGATTTCCTGGTCGTCCAGGATATACGGCGGCATCAGGTACACCGTCTTGCCTATCGGCCGCAGCAGCAATTCATGCTCTACCGCGCTGGCGAAAAATCGGCGCGAAAAAGTCGCGGCCAGGGCCTTGTTGTCGATAACCGCGTCAAAAGCCCAGATCATGCCGCGCTGGCGGAAATGGCGCACTTGCGGATGCTGAGCCAACGGTTCCAGTGCTGCCGTGATGCGTTGGGCGCGTTCGCGGTTGGCATTGATCACGTCGTCTTCCTCGAAAATCGCCAGCGTCGCCAGCGCAGCGCGGCAGGCCAGCGGATTGCCGGTGTAGGAATGCGAATGGAGGAAACCGCGCGCCAAGTCGTTGTCGTAGAAGGCGCGGTAGATCTCGTCGCGCGTCATCACCAGCGACAGCGGCAGGTAACCGCCGCTGATGCCTTTCGACAGGCACAGGAAATCCGGCCAGACCGGTGGCTCTCCAGGTGCGGCAGCCTGTTCGGATGCAAAAAAAGTACCGGTGCGGCCGCAGCCGACGGCAATCTCGTCGAAAATCAGATGGACTTTATAACGGTCGCACAATGCGCGCAGCTCACGCAGGTAAACCGGATCGTGCATCGCCATGCCGGTGGCGCATTGCACCAGCGGTTCGATGATGATGGCGGCGATATGGCTGGAACGCTGCTGCAGCAGTTTTTCCAGCGTGGCGGCAGCGCGCAGGGCAACGTCGGCGGCGCTCTCGCCGTCACGTGCGCCGCGCGCATCGGGCGACGCCACCACATGCGCCTGCCGCAGCAAGGGGCCATAGGCGTCGCGAAACAGAGGCACGTCGGTAACCGCCAGCGCGCCTATGGTTTCGCCGTGATAACTGCCTTTCAGGCAAACGAATTCCTGCTTGTCGGTGTAGCCGGCGTTGCGCCAGGCGTGGAAACTCATCTTCAGGGCGATCTCGACCGCCGAAGCGCCGTCCGACGCGTAGAAACAGTGGCCCAGCACATTGCCGGTGCGCGCCGCCAGCTGTTCCGACAGCTGCACTACCGGTTCATGCGTGAAACCGGCCAGCATCGCATGTTCCAGCTGGTCGAGCTGGTCCTTCAGTGCGGCGTTGATGCGCGGGTTGGCGTGGCCGAACAGGTTGACCCACCAAGAACTGATCCCGTCCAGGTAGCGTTTGCCGTCGGTGTCGTACAGCCAGGCGCCGCGGCCGCGGCTGACCGCGATCAGCGGCACCGATTCGTGGTGCTGCATCTGGGTGCATGGATGCCAGACGCTGTCCAGGCTGCGCTGGACCAGGCCCGGCTGTGCGGCGGATGTTGCCACCTTATTTGTTACCTTATTTGTTGCATTATTCAACTGTGCTCCTTGCTATGCGTCGCGAATCCGCGTCTGCATGATTTTCGGCCAGCGCATGCAAAGCGCTGACCAATTGATCCACTTGTTCGATGCTGTGCGCCGCCGACAGCGATATGCGCAGGCGCGCCGTACCCTTCGGCACGGTCGGCGGCCGGATCGCCGGCACCCAGATGCCCTGCTCGCGCAACCCCGCCATCAGGTCCAGCGCCAGCTGGTTGTCTTCGACGATCAACGCCTGCACCGGCGTCTCGGATGGCAGCAAAGGCCATGGCAAGCCGGCCAGTCCGCTGCGCAAGCGGGCGATCAGTACGCGTAAATGCTGCTGGCGCCAGTCTTCTTCCTGCATCAGCCTGACCGCCGCCAGCAAGGCGCTCGCCAGCATGGGCGGGCTGGCGGTAGTAAACATATAGGTGCGCGCCCGCTGCAGCAGCCATTCGATCAGCAGCGCATCGCCGGCGACAAAAGCGCCGGCCACGCCCGCGGCCTTGCCCAGGGTTCCCATGTACAGGATGCGCTGCGACTGCAAACCGAAATGCGCCAGGCTGCCGCGTCCTTGCGGGCCCAGCACGCCAAAGCCGTGGGCGTCGTCGACCAGCAGCCAGGCATCATATTTTTCACACAGGGCCAGTAATTCCGGCAACGGCGCGATATCGCCGTCCATGCTGAACACCGCATCGGTGACAACCAGCTTGCGCGGGTGCTCGCTCTTGGCCAGCAACTGCTCCAGCCTCGCCACATCGGCATGCGGATAGACGCGGAACTGCGCGCCCGACAAACGCGCGCCGTCTATCAGGCAAGCGTGGTTGAGCCGGTCCGAGAAGACGATATCTCCAGGGCCGACCAGCGCCGGGATAGTGCCCATGTTGGCCATGTAGCCGGTTGAAAAATGCAGGGCGCGCGGCATGCCGGTGAATGCCGCCAGCGCCAGCTCCAGTTCCTCGACCACGCTGGTGTGGCCGCTGATCAGGGCCGAGGCACTGGCGCCGACGCCGTATTGGTCGAGCCCGGCCTGCGCCGCGACGCGCAGCGCCGGATGATTCGCCAGGCCGAGATAGTCGTTGCTGCAAAAAGCCAGGTATTGCCGGCCCTCGACGTCTAGCAGGGGCCCTTGCGGTCCGTTGACGATACGCCGCTTGCGCAGCAGCTTCTGCTCCTGCAGCGCTGCCAGCTGGTCGCGGATTTCCGTTAACAGTTCAGGCATACAGCACTTCCGCTGGTTCTGCGTATGCAGCCGCCGCCGGCCGCGCGAATTGCAGCGGCAGCTGGTTCAGGCTGCGGTACACCGCATTGCCGCCCCAGGATTGGGCGGCGCCGGCCAGCCGCAGCTGCGGCAAACGCTGCATCACGCTGCGCAGGGCGATTTCCGCTTCCAGGTAGGTCAGCGTGGCGCCGATGCAGACATGCGGGCCATAACCGAAGGACAGGTGGGCGCCCTGGTTGCGCTGGATATCGAGCCGGTCCGGATCGGTGAACTTGGCCGGATCGCGGTTGGCGGCGCCGATCAGCGGGATCACCAGGTCGCCTTTTTTCATCCGCTGGCCATGCATCTCGACATCGACCTTGAGGCGGCGTCCGGTGTATTGCACCGGGCTGTCGAAGCGCAGCAGTTCCTTCAGGGCCGACGGCAACAGCGCCGGCGCGTCCTGCAAGGCCTGCCATTGTTCAGGATGCTGCAGCAGCGCCAGCATGCCGTTGCCCAGCAGGTTGCGTGTGGTTTCATGGCCGGCGAACAGCAGCGTGCAGCACTGCGCCAGCAGTTCCTTGGTGGTGATGATGCCGCCGGTGGCTTCGGCGCGTATCAGCTGGCTCATCAGGTCGTCGCCAAGCGCCGCGCGGCGCTGCGGCAACAACTGGCGGAAATATTCGTTCATGGCGACCAGGCTGGCCTGGGCCGCGCGGGCGATCTCCAGGGTCGGCGTCGGGCTGCCGATGAACGCTGCGATATCGTCGGACCAGGCCACGAATTCGCTGCGGTCTTCGGCGGCGATGCCGAGCATGCCTGCAATCACCAGCGCCGGCAAGGGACGGGCGAAATCGCGCATAAAGTCGAATTCGGTAAACTGCCCAGGTACAGCGTCGGCGGCCTTGGCCAGCACCTGGCCCAGCAGGCGGTCGACGATCTCCTGGATCTGCGGTCCCAGCTCCTGCAATGCCGACGGCTTGAAGCCTGCATTCATCACCTGGCGCAGGCGCGTATGCTGCGGCGCGTCCACGAACAGCAGAGAACGCGAAAAAATGCGCTTGAACTCACGCAGCTCGGTCAGTGCTTCCGGGCCGCTGCTGTTGGCCCAGCCGCCGGCACGGCGCACCGAGAAACGCGGATCGCGCAGCACGCTGGCGACGTCGGCATGGCCGGTCAGCAGCCAGGCGCCGCCGCAGAACTCCGGGCTCCAGTGCAGCGCACCCGCCGCACGCAGGGCGTGATAGGCGGGATAGGGATTGTTCAAAAAATCTTCGTTAATCATTTAATATCTTTTTCCTGCGCTTACTTTGGCAAAATCGTTCAGCAAGGACGTGATTGTATGTGATCAGGCCAGCCAGGACGGTTTGCGCTTCTCCAGGAAGGCGCGCACACCCTCGCGCCCCTCGGTGGAAGCGCGGATTTTGGCGATTTCTTCCACGGTGTCGGCGATCAGTACTGCCGTCAGCGGCTGGCCCGCAATCGCGCGCACCAGGCGCTTGGCCTCGGTGACCGCGTTAGGGCTGGCCGCCAGCAAGGCCTTGAGCAGCACAGCCACGCTTTCATCCAGTTGCTCCGCTGCCGCCACCTCATGCACCAGGCCCAGTTTCTGGCCGGTTGCAGCAGAAAACCGTTCGGCGGTAATGAAATAGCGGCGCGCAGCCGACTCGCCGATCGCTTTGATGACGTAGGGCGAGATAGTCGCCGGGATCAGGCCGATTTTTACTTCCGACAGGCAGAACTGCGCCGTATCCACCGCCGCCACGATATCGCAGGCAGCCACCAGGCCCAGTCCGCCGGCATAACAGTCGCCCTGCACCTTGGCGATCACTGGCTTGGGACATTGGTAAATGGTGCGCAGCATGGTCGCCAGCAGCGCGGCGTCGGCGCGGTTCTGCTCCGGCGTGTAGTCCGCCATCGCCTTCATCCAGTTCAAATCGCCGCCGGCGCAAAACGCCGCGCCATTGGCGGCCAGCACGATCGCCCTCACTTCGGCGGTACTGCCCAGTTCGGCAAAGGCGTGGGTGATTTCGGCGATCATGGTTTCATTGAAGGCATTGCGCACGTCGGGACGGTTAAGGACGATGGTCGCTACCTGGGGCGCATGCTGTATTGCCAAAGTTTGATAAGTCACTTGTTCATCTCCGCTTGCAACATATAGAAAAGATACGGTTCGGGCCAGGTGCGGGCCATGGTTGCAGGATATTGCTGCATCATTGTTTCAGCGGCTCTGCGGGAAATCCGTTTCGTCCCAGGAACTCGGCCACCAGCGGTTCCCAGATGTTCAGGCCGGAGACAAACAGCATGTGGCCGTTCTTGGCGAACGGCGGCAGCAGCTTGAATTCGGCCTGGCCGCCGGCCTTGTTGAATGCTGCATACCAGGCCTGGCTGTATTGCGGGCCGAAATACAGGTCGTTTTCGGTATATATCCACAGCATCGGCACCTTGGCGGTCTTGCCGAATTGCGCATACATGCTTTCCAG
>NZ_JAQGLV010000208.1 GCF_028292705.1 Collimonas fungivorans
TCTTCGAGCTTGGCAATCGCATCAGCCGCGATTTCCTGGTGCCGCTGAATACCTGATAGCGAATTTCCCCACTGATGCTCCTTACCATCCGGCATGAAACGGTTTACCACTACACCGCGGCGCTGACCTACACGATCCAGCAGCTGCGGCTATCGCCGCGCGCGGAAGCCCAGCAGCGCACGCTGGCGTGGCATATCAGCAGTTCGGGCAACCGCCACCCCTACATCGATGCGTTCGGCAACCTGTGCCATACGCTGACTGTCACCAAGCCGCACCATGAGGTACGCATCATCGCCGAAGGCACGGTCGCGGTGATCCCGCTGCAGCAAGGGCGGCTGCCGCAGGCGGGAGAATTTTCACCGCTGGTGTTTACCGTGCCAACCCAGCTGACGCAAGCCACCGCGGCAGTCATGGATTTCGCCCATAAGAATTTGCGCGCGGGCGCCGACAGCAGGCAGCTGCTGGAGCTGGCGCAGGCGATCTGCGCGGCGGTGGCTTACCAGAGCGGTTCGACTGCGGTAACCAGCAGCGCCGACGACGCGTTGGCGCTGGGCCAAGGCGTGTGCCAGGACCATGCGCACCTGTTCCTAGCCTGTTGCCATATTGCCGGCATCCCGGCGCGCTATGTGTCGGGCTATATCGATCCCGGCAACACCAATCACGCGGAAAGCCATGCCTGGGTCGACGTCTGGGTGCAGGAAGGCGATTTTGCCGGCTGGATCAGCATCGATGTGACCCATGCCTGTTTTGCCAGCGACAATTATTGCAGGCTGGCAATCGGACGCGACTACGATTCGGCCGCGCCGGTACGCGGCGTGCGGCGCGGCGGCGGCGAAGAAACACTGACTGTGCAAGTCAATGTTTCTGCCTTACCATCTGATCAATAAGAGAATCAATAAGCGGCTTACACAAATTTACAATAAATTGTCGTATTATTAACATAAAACCCTGATCTGACCGGGAAACCGCCCTGGCTTCCTGTAAAATCGCCACTTTGCATTTTCCTTCGACACCATGACTTACTGCGTTGCCCTCCGCCTGGAAACCGGCCTGGTTTTTCTTTCCGACTCCCGCACCAATGCGGGCGTGGACCATGTCGCCACCTCGCGCAAGATGAGCGTGTTCGAACATCCCGGCGAACGCCTGATGGTGTTCATGACCGCCGGCAACCTGTCGATTTCACAGTCGATCAAGGAAATCATCGGCGAACATACGAATGGCGCCGGCAAGACCATCTGGACCGCGGATTCGATGTACGAAGCGGCGCAGATCGTCGGCGAGGCGATTCGCACCGTCTATGAGCGAGAAGCAAAGGCGCTGGAAAAATTCGGCATCGATTTCAACGTCAGCATCATTTTCGGCGGCCAGATCAAGGGCGAGCGCTGCCGCTTGTTCCAGATTTATTCGGCTGGCAATTTCATCGAATCGCACAACGAAAACACCTACTTCCAGATCGGCGAATCGAAATACGGCAAGCCGATACTCGATCGGGTCATCACGCCCGCCTCAACGCTGGACGAAGCGGCAAAATGCGCATTGATTTCGATGGATTCGACGCTGCGCTCGAATGTCTCGGTTGGCTTGCCGCTGGATATGCTGCTGTATGAAAACGATACGCTGGCTGTCACGCGCTTTGTCACCATAGGCGAGAAGAATCAGTATTTCCAGATGATTCGCGAAAACTGGGGCAAGCAGCTCAAAAGCGTATTCGACGGCATCGCCGATCCGGTCTGGAACGCCGATCCTGCGACCACCTCGAATGTGCTGTCGGCGCAAGGCTCGCGCAGCGAACCGCTGGTAGTGACGCCGCCGCAAGGAGTCGGCAGCGACAGCCAGCCGGCGCCGCTGCAAACCCTCGCCCAGGGAAGCAACGGCAAACAGCACTAACAAGCTCGACAATAAAAAACGGCGCCGGATCTCGGCGCCGTTTTCAATTCAGGCTTTGCTTCAGCACCGGCCGTAGCCCGGAAAACTCAGAAACAGTGTTCCGGCGCCGGAAACGACTTGTCTTTCACCGCGCTGACATAGGCCAGCACAGCCGCATCAATGCTGGTCTGGCCTTCCATGAAGTCTTTCACGAAACGCGCCTTGTGGCCGGGGAAAACACCCAGCAGGTCATGCATCACCAGCACCTGGCCGGAACAGTCCGGACCGGCGCCGATGCCGATGGTCGGGATCGACAGCAGCTCGCTGATTTCCTTGCCCAGCGCTGCCGGAATCGCTTCCAGCACCAGCAGGCTGGCGCCCGCCTCTTGCAGCGCCAGGGCGTCGGCTTTCAGCTGCTCGGCAGCCGCATGCGACTTGCCCTGCACCTTGTAGCCGCCCATCTGGTGCACCGACTGCGGCGTCAGGCCGAGATGGCCGCAGACCGGGATCGCGCGTTCGGTAAGGAAACGCACGGTAGGCGCCAGCCAGGTGCCGCCTTCGATCTTGACCATCTGCGCGCCGGCCTGGATCACCGGCACGGCGTTGGCAAATGCGCTTTCCGGCGTGGCATAAGTGCCGAACGGCAGATCCGCCAGCACCAGCGCGGTATGGTTGCCGCGCGCCACGCTGGCGGTGTGGTAGACGATGTCCTGGATGGTGACCGGCAGGGTTGAGCTGTGGCCCTGGCATACCATGCCGAGCGAATCGCCGATCAGCAAGGTTTCCACGCCGCAGCGATCCATCAGGGCGGCGAAGCTGGCGTCGTAGCAAGTCAGCATGGTGATTTTTTCACCTTTGTCGCGCAAGGCTTGCAACGCCGGAATAGTGATCGGCTTGCTACGTGCCGCCGGGTCGCTGCCTTGTAAATATCCTGCCATTGTCATTCTCCACGATTGAAAAATTCACGCTTGCCGCGCATGCCGTCGATGCGCGCCAAGAGCAAGCTGAAATCGGCATCGTTGCCGGCCAGGTCCAGGTGTTCGTTATTGACGATCATCAGCGGCGCTTCGTCGTAGTGATAGAAGAAGCGGCTGTAGCTTTCGCACAGGCGCGCCAGGTACTCCGGCGAAATGCTGGCTTCCATCTCGATGCCGCGCTTCTTGATGCGTTCCACCAGGGTGTCCGGCTCTGCTTGCAGGTAGATCACCAGGTCCGGCGTCGCTGCCTGCGGCCGCAGGTGGTCGTACATTTGCTGGTACAGCTTGAATTCCTCGTCGGCCAGCGTCAGGCGGGCAAAGATGGGGTCCTTGGCCAGCAGGAAATCGGCGACCAGGTGGCCGGGGCTGTCGAAGAGGTCGTTCTGCGCCAAGGTTGTGGAAAAATCGCGCAGCTGGTTGATGCGCTGGAACAGGAAGAACATTTGCGTCGACAAGGCATAACGCGGCGCATCGCGATAAAATTTTTCCAGGAACGGATTGGCTTGCGGCTGCTCCAGCAAGACCCGGCCGCCCAGATGCATGGCGATCTTGTTGACCAGCGTAGTCTTGCCGACCCCGATCGGGCCTTCGACGACGATGTACTTATAGCTGTCTAGATTCATGTTTAAGAAGTGTGCTGCCTACGTGAAGGGGACAGTGTGCCAGAAGCCGGCGCATCCGGCAGGCTGCCCTCATAAAACAAATCCCTATATCCCTATATCTTGCGGATGGCCTGGTCCGCGACTTGCGGGGCAAACTGGTGTGCCGGGCCTTGCTGGGGAATGACGATGAAGGGATCCAGCTGCAACAGCGGGATCAGGACAAAAGCGCGCTGCGTCATGCGCGGGTGCGGCACGGTCAGCACCGCGTCCGCAAAGATCGACTGGCCATATAACAGCAGGTCCAGGTCCAGCGTGCGCGGGGCATTGGGATAGGGACGCTGGCGGCCGAAATCCTGTTCGATCTGTTGCAAGCCTTGCAGCAAGGCATGCGCGTCCAGGCGGGTCTTGATGCGCGCCACGGCGTTGGTGTAATCGTCGCCGCCGGCGTCCAGCGGCGCCGTGCAAAACAGGCTGGACTGGGCATCCAGGCTGGTGTCAGGCAGTTTGCCGAGCTGCAGGATGGCGCGCTGCACCTGGCCGCTGGCGTCGCCCAGGTTAGCGCCGATGCCGATGTAAGCAGTGACCGCTTCGGCGGCAGGAGAAATTGCCGTCATTGACCACCTTGCTCATCATTGCCGCGGCCGCCCGCGCTGCTGTCTGTGTTTACACCCTTGGCGCCGCTGCGCGAACCGCGCCGGCGCGGACGTTTTTTGGCAGGCGCCGCTTCGGCCGCAACCTTCGGTTTTTGCGCCAGCAGCAATTCGCGCTCGCTGCCGTCGCCTTCCATGAAGCCGGTCCACCACTCGCCGATTTCGCTGTCGATCTCGCCCGAGGCGCAACGCAGCAGCAGGAAGTCGTAGCCGGCGCGCAGGCGCAGGTG
>NZ_JAQGLV010000212.1 GCF_028292705.1 Collimonas fungivorans
GGCGTCAGCACGGTCAGGTAAGCCAGCCTGCGCGCCTTGCTGTCGCCGTCCCTGAGCGCTTGCTTTTTCTCGTCAGGCGCTGCGGCAGCGGGATTTTTGGTATTGGTCACTGCTTACCCCTGTTGGAAAAGTGTGGTGCTGTCGGTTTCCGCTGTCGTTGCGGATGGTGTCGGACGGGCCTTGGCGTAGGCCAGCGAGCCGGCGTTGAAGGCATCGCGGCAGGCGCTGCGGCGCACCTTGCCGCTGGTCGTCAGCGGAATGGTGGACACCGGCGCCAGGTGCACGGTATGCGGCGCCACGCCATGGCTGCGGGTAATCGCGGCGGCAATTGCGTCTTCGACGTTTTCCAGGTCTTCGCCGTTCAGCTTGGCTGAGCGCAGGATCTCGGCCACCACCACCAGCTGTTCCGTGTCGTCCCGCATTACCGAGAATGCCGCGACGCCGTTGGTGCGGATCGCTGGATGGCTGGCCTGGGCTGCGGCTTCGATGTCTTGCGGATAGAGGTTGCGGCCGGCGAAAATGATGACGTCCTTGATGCGGCCGGTGATATACAGCTCGTCGTCGAGCATGAAACCGAGGTCGCCGGTGCGCAGGTAGGGGCCGTCCTGCTGATCGCCTGCAATGTAGGCATGGAATGTCTCGGTGCTGGCTTCGGGCTGGTTGAGATAGGCTTGCGCCACGCTGGCGCCCTTGAACCACAGTTCGCCGACCGCGCCGGCCGGCAGCTGCTGCAGGGTGTCGGGATCGACGATGGCCATCACATGTCCGCTGGCTACCGTGCCGCAGCTGATGACCGCCGCAGCAGGCGCGTCTGCGGTGGCCGGTATGGCCTGGCCACAGGCCAGCGCTTCATGGTCCAGCAACAGCGTCTTCGGCGTCGCGTCGCGGTCCGCTTTGCCGGAAATGAACAGGGTGGCTTCAGCCAGGCCGTAGCACGGGACAAACGCCGCGCTGGAAAATCCGGCCGGCTTGAATTTTTCCGAAAAGCGGTCAAGCGTGGCTTGCCGCACCGGTTCGGCGCCGCAAAACAGCATCTTCAGCCTGCTCAGGTCGAGCTCGGCGATTTCGTCATCCGTGATGGTATCGACGCACAGGTCGAGCGCGAAATTCGGCGCCACCGAGGTCGTGACCTGGTGCGTCGACAAGCCTTTCAGCCAGCGCAGCGGACGCTGCACAAAATGGGCGGGCGTCATGACCACCAGCGTGAATCCGCTGTACACCGACAGCAGGAGCGCTCCCATCAGGCCCATGTCGTGGTAGGGCGGCAGCCAGGTGAAGCCGATATGTTTTTCTGCCGATCCCAGCCTGATGTCGAGCACGCGGCTATTGCTGATCAGGTTGGCGGCGGAAAGCACCACGCCCTTGGGATTGCCGGTGGAGCCGGATGTGTATTGCAGCAGCGCCGGGAACTGCTCGCTGCCGCCCGCTTCATCGTTCGCATCAGCGGGCAGCGGTTGCGCGTCCTGCGCTTCGAAAAAGTCGCTGCCGATAAACAGCCATTCAGGAACATTGCCCTCGGCGGAGAGCGAGGCATTGAGACGGTCCACGGCTGCGTGCAGGCTGCCTTCGGCGATCACCAGCTGCGCATTGCAATCGTTACAGATGCCGGCGAAACGCGCGACTGCGCGGCTGCCGACCGGCGGGAACGACGGCACCGCGGTTGCGCCCGCCTTGAAAATGGCGAACAGCGCCGTGACGTAATTCAGGCCCGGCTCCAGCACCAGCAGCACCCGGGCGCCCGGCGTCAGCTGCTGTTTGAGCTGGCGCGCCAGGCGGGCGGCGCGCAGGTCGAGTTGACGATAGGTCAATTCAACAATGTCGTCTTCGCCGTTTTTCAGGAAGCGCAGAGCAACCTCGTCCGGCGTCGCCGCGGCGCGCCGGCGCAGGATCGCATCCATGTCGATATCCTGCGCGGCCTGTTCCGGGACCAACACTGTCGCTTCGCTCATGCTCAAGCTGGATGTCATTCGATACTCCGTTGTTTGATTGCCAGGAAAACGCCGCGCGGCCGAGGGCAGACCGGCGTTGCGCCGTTGCACACGGCCGCTCAATCTACGAGACGACTATATGGATTACGTTGTGCCGTGTCTGTTGCGGCGGCGGCCAATTTGATTGCTGCGCGAGACAATTTGCTGCAATGCACCGTCGAGTGCATATCGATCTGCGCATTATTAATATGACGCGGAGCCGGGTGACGCGCTCCTTGCCATATTGCTACCGGCGTACCGAACGAACTGTCGGTGGCGGGACGGAACTGGCCCGCGGAAGTCCGCTAGACGACTTCGACGCCGGCCTCGCCCACCCAGTTTTCGGAGGGCGCGCCGTTGCGTAAATCGAATTCGACGATGCCTCGTTCGCGCACCCCGGATTCCTGCAGCCGCAGGTCGGTGAGCATGCGGCGCGCAGCTGCAGCAGCCTGGTCGACAGCAAGATGGACGATGGGCGCGCTCTGCTTCCAGTTCTGCTGCAGGTGTTCGGTGACGTCCTTGTCCTCGAGCACGGTCTTGACCACCTCTTGCAGGATCATCTGCGTCAGCGGCTGGTTGTCGAGCGCAAAGTCGCGGTGCATGCCGACCCAGATATGGCTGCTGTTGACCGTTTCCGGCGTAAAGATCGACGTGGTGAACAGGCGCAGCGCCGCGCCGTTTTGGTCGTCGGGCGCACGTGCAGTGGTTTCGACGCGGGTATTCCCGACCGGCCAGAAAATCACTTCCTGGGTGCGGTCGATATAGTCGAGCCCCATCATTTTCTTGAGCAGTGGCGAATTCTTTTCCTTGCGCAGCACCCGGCGCACACGCACTTCGCGCTCGTTCACGGTGATGTCGGGCGGCGTCTCGGCTACCGCTATCGAACTGATGGTTTCCGTATGCACGTAATTGATATGGGTCAGGTCGAGCAGGTTGTCGATCGCCAGCCGGTAATCGGTGAGCACGTGGGTGTAGCACATCTCGCCGGCAAATTGCGCCGAGTCGCACACCGAGTGATCCGGAATCAGCGCCTCGTCGCAGAGCGCGGCTTCGCCCATCCACAGCCAGACGAAGCCGTATTTTTCGGCGACCGGATAAGTCTTGACGCAGGCGCGCTGGGGAATCAGCTGCTGGCTGGGGATGTGGATGCATTTTCCTTTGGCGTCGAACTGCAGGCCGTGATACCAGCAGACCAGCGTATCGCCCTGGAGATGGCCTTTCGACAGCGGCACCTGGCGGTGCGGGCAGCGGTCTTCCAGCACCGCCAGCGCACCGTTCGAGGTGCGGTACATGACGATGTTTTCGTTCAGGATTTTGCGGGCGAACAGTTCGGTCTTGATTTCAGACGACAGTGCGGCGACATACCAGGCATTTCGAATCAGCATAGGGCACTTTCCAAGTCTTTTTATGGCGCGGCGGCTGCGAAACAAAGTGCACAGGCGTGCCTGCCCCGGGCCATACAGCAAGTGCAGTACGGCCGGCAGGCGCAACGACGGCGGGCTGGTTTCGCAACAGCCTCGGAGTTGTAAACGCGAGGCTTTGATTGAGGGAGCTTGCGGCGGCTTTATTTACCCCATTCCCGTACGTAGACGGGAAGTTCGGCGTTCAATTCCAGTTTCACTTTTTTCGTGATGTCGTCGCTCAGGACTTCTTCACGGCCGAGTTCAATGGCTTCCAGGGTTTGCCGGACAACCTCTTCCGGTTTGGTTTTCGGGCCTTCGACATGCTTGGCCATGTCGGTGTCGATATAGGCGGCATGCACAGCGACCACCAGCGTGCGGTTGCCGCGCAACTCGTTGCGCAGGCCGTTGGTCAGCGCCCATGCGGCGGCCTTCGAGGCGCAATAGGATCCGATCGACGGCAGGTTGAGCCAGCTCAGGACCGACAGCACATTGACCAGGGCGCCGCCGCCGTTCTCGTGCAGGACAGGCGCGAAAGCCTGCGCCATGGCCAGGGTGCCAAAGAAATTGGTTTCCAGCTGGCGG
>NZ_JAQGLV010000250.1 GCF_028292705.1 Collimonas fungivorans
GACCTGCGCGATGCGCTGGTCAAGCTGTCGCCCTCGATCACGCGGCAAGCGGTCGGCGCCGACGCCGCCAACCTGACCAGCGCCCTCACCATGCGCGGCCTCAGCCCTAACCATGTGCTGGTGCTGGTCAACGGCAAACGCCGCCATACCTCGGCCAATATCACTGCCGACTCCGGGCCGCAGCAGGGATCGACGCCGGTCGACATCGACCTGATCCCGGTCAGCGCAGTCGACCACATCGAAATCCTGCGCGACGGCGCCGCTGCGCAATACGGCTCGGATGCAATCGCCGGCGTCATCAACATCATCCTCAAATCGTCCAGCCGCGGCGGCGGCGCCAGCACCAGCGCCGGCCAGTACAATGCCGGCGACGGCCTGAACTACGGCGCCGCGGCCGATATCGGCACCGAACTGGGCCGCGACGGCTTCCTGCACCTGAGCGCCGAGTACCGCAAGCAGGAGCATACCAATCGCGGCGGCCTCGACAGCCGCACCGGCACCAAGGTCAACAAGATCCTCGGCGATCCGCAAATCGAGCGCGCATCGGTCGCCTTCAATGCCGGTTATGCGCTGAACAACGATGTCGAACTGTACAGCTTTGGCACCTACGCGCATCGCACCAGCGCCAGCTACCAGAACTACCGGCTGCCGTCGGTCTTGCCGGCGCTGTATCCGAACGGCTTCACGCCGCAGGAAACCAGCAGCGAGAACGATTATTCGCTGACCGGCGGCGCCCGCGGCGACCATCTCGGGGCCTGGCATTGGGACCTGAGCTCCACCTACGGCGGCGACGACATCGATATCGGCATGCGCGATTCCGCCAACACCAGCCTGTTCGCTGCCACCGGCGGCACGCCGACCGGTTTCCACCTGGCGCAATACAAGAATTTCCAATGGACCAATAACCTGGAGCTGGGGCGGCCGCTCGATCTCGGTTTCCTGCCGGCCCCGCTGAATGTCTCGCTCGGCGCCGAGCACCGGCAGGAGACGTATGAAGTCGGCGCCGGCGACGCCGCTTCGTCGTTCGGCAGCGGCGCTCAGGCCTTGCCGGGCCTGGGCGCGCTCAGCGTCGGCAAGTTCTCGCGCAACGTGCTGGCCAGCTACCTGGATGTATCGACCAAACTGACGCCGCAATGGGAAATCGACCTGGCCGGCCGTTTCGAGCATTACAGCGATGCCGGCAACACCACCAACGGCAAGTTCTCGACGCGTTATGAACTCGATCCGCGCCTGGCCGTGCGCGCCACCGTCAGCACCGGCTTCCGGGCGCCGTCGCTGGCGCAGGAGTACTACACCAGCCTGGCGGTATCGCCGACCAGCGCCACCGGCTTGCTGGGCGTGAATTCGGCCGCCGCCAAAAGCCTGGGAGCGCAGCCGCTGAAGCCGGAAAAATCGACCAGCTTCAACCTCGGCATCGTCGCCGAGCCGATCGACAAGCTGAGCGTCACGGTCGACGCCTACCAGATCGGCATCAAGGACCGTATCGTGCAAGGCGGCAGCTATTCCGGCCAGACCGCGATCGACGCCCTGACATCCTCCGGCCTCAACCTGCCGTCCGGCCTGACTTCGGTGCAAGCCAGCTATTTCGCCAACGGCGTCGATACCCGCACCCGCGGCGTCGACATCGTCGCCGCCTACAAGACCAGCCTGCTGGAATGGGGCCGCATAGACTGGGATCTCGGCGCCAACTTCAACCAGACCAGCGTCACCAGGGTGGCGCGCGACGCCAACGGCAATATCCTGCTGAACGCGCAGCAGATCGGCTACCTGACCAGCGCCACCCCCCGCAACAAGCTGATCCTGGGCGGCGTCTGGAGCAAGGACAAATGGGGCGCCAGCCTGCACCTGACGCGGTTCGGCAAGACTTCCACCGAAGCCACCTACTACACCGGCCCGAACGCATTCTCGACCACCACCTTCAACCACATCGAGAACACGCCCAAGTTCATCACCGACCTCGAAGTCCGCTACGCATTCACCGGTAATTTTCAGGTGGCGCTGGGCGCCAACAACCTGTTTAATATCTATCCAACCAAGCTGCCTGAGGAAAACCGCTACCTGGGCGTATCGCAGTACAACATCTACTCTTCCCAGATCGGCGTCAACGGCGGCTTTTATTATCTGAGAGCCAACTACAAGTTCTGATTCCTGCACAACCCGAGGGCGATATAAAACATGCAAAACACTATCAGCAGGCGTCAGTTGTTATCCCTGGTCGGCAAGGCGGCGGGCGGCGCCGCCATGTACCAGGCCATGAGCAGCCTTGGTTTCGCCGCCCAGTCCACCTATAGCGGACCGCTGCAGCTGCAAGGCGCTCCGAAGGACACCACGATCCTGGTCTTGGGCGCCGGCATCGCCGGACTGGTGGCGGCCTACGAGCTGCGCCAGGCCGGCTACCAGGTCAAGGTGCTGGAATATAACAAGCGCGCCGGCGGCCGCTCCTGGACCTTGCGCGGCGGCGACGAATACACCGAACTGGGCGGCGCCAGGCAGCGCTGCGAATTCGACCAGGGCCACTACCTCAATCCCGGCCCCTGGCGCATCCCCTACAACCACCACGCCGTGCTGGACTACGCCAAGCGCCTCGGCGTGCCGCTGGAACCCTTCATCCAGATCAACTACAACGCCTACCTGCACGCGAAAAAAGCCTATGGCGGCAAGCCGCAGCGTTATCGCCAGGTGCAGGCCGACTATCACGGCTACGTGGCGGAACTGCTGGGCAAGGCGGTCAACAAGAACCAGCTCGACGCGCCCCTGACGCGCGAAGACCAGGAAAGACTGCTGGAGTCGCTGAAGAGCTGGGGTGCGCTCGACAAGGATTACCGCTACCTGTCCAGCCCGCTCAGCAGCGACCGCCGCGGCTACGACGTCAGCCACGGCGGTGGCCTGATGCCCGCCTCGGCGCCATCCAAGCCGCTGGAACTCAAGGAATTGCTGCAATCGGGCCTGTGGCAGAAGCTGGCGATCGGCAGCGTGCAGGAATTCCAGAGTTCTATCTTCCAGCCGGTCGGCGGCATGGACCAGATAGTGCAGGCGCTGTACCGCCAGGTGCGCGACCTGGTGCAGCTCAACGCCAAGGTCAGCAAGATCGAGCAAAGCGCAGGCGGCGTCACCGTTACCTATAGCGACACCGATGGCGACGGCTCGCCGCGGCAAGTCAAGGGCGACTGGCTGCTGTGCACCATCCCGCTGTCGATCCTGAGCCAGATCGAGATCGATGCCGGCCAGCCGCTGCAAGACGCGATACGCGCCGTGCCATATGAAAATTCGGTGAAAGTCGGCCTGCAGTTCAAGCGCCGTTTCTGGGAACAGGATGAGCATATCTATGGCGGCATCAGCTATACCGACCAGGCGATCTCTACCATCGGCTATCCCTCGACCGGTTTCGGCCATCCCGGCAAAGGCGTCTTGCTGGGTGCTTACATCTGGGGACCGAATGCCTACGAGTTCGGCGCCCTGCCGCCGCAGCAACGGGTGCAACTGGCGCTGCAGCAAGGAGCGCAGCTGCATCCGCAGTATCCGGCGGAATTCGAGAACGGCATCGCGGTCAGCTGGAACCGGGTGCCCTTCATCAACGGCTGCTTCGGCGCCTGGACCGATGAAATGCGGGCGCAGCACTACAACAACCTGTGCCAGATCGACGGCCGCATCGCACTGGCCGGCGAACATGCCTCCTACATTCCAGCCTGGCAGGAAGGCGCGGTGCTGTCGTCGCTGGACGCCATCAGCCGCCTGCATGCGCGCATCAAATCCAAGGTCTGAACCGGAAAATCATGAAAAAAGACAAACCACAAACGGCATGGCGACTAGCGCAAGTCGCATTTTTTTGCCTCTTCGCCGGCACAACGCTGCAGGCCCTTGCCGCCAGCGACGCCAGCGATGTCCCCCTGTCCGACGGCTGGCGCTTCGCCGAACAGGACGGCGAGAGCCTGTATCGCGCCAGTTGCCAGGGTTGCCACATGGCCAAGGGCGAAGGCGCGGCAGGCGCCGGCCGCTTCCCGGCGCTGGCCGACAATCCGCGTCTGGCCAGCGCCGCCTATCCGGTCTACAACGTGCTGCACGGCTTGCACGGCATGCCCAGCTTTGGCAAGTACATGAGCGATGAACAGGTGGCGGCGGTGGTGAACTACACCCGCACCCACCTGGGCAACCACTATCTCGACGCGGTAACGACGGAGGATGTGAAGAAACTGCGTTGAAATGAACCGCTCCCCATTTTGTTTACCAGCCTGAAAGTAGATATGAACATTTCATTCATCCGCCCTCCGGCGTTGATGCGCTCGATACTGGCCGCGGCCGTTGCGCTGGCATGCCACTCCGCGCTGCACGCGGCCGACACTCCGGTTTTGCGGGTAGGCGACCAGCGCCAAGGAACGCGCGGTATCCTCGAAGCTTCCGGTTTGCTGAAGGACTTGCCTTACCGCATCGAGTGGGCCGATTTCCCGGCGGCGCAACCGCTGGGCGAAGCCCTCAACGCCGGCGTCATCGATACCGGCGCCCTCGGCGATGCGCCGCTGATCTTCGCCCTGGCCGCCGGCGCCAAGGCGCGCGCGGTGAGCGTCTCGAAGCTGCAGTCGGACGGCCTGGCGATCGTCGCCGGCGCCAATTCGACGGTGACCGACGTCGCCAGCCTGAAAGGCCGGCGCATCGCCACCACGCGCGGCTCGATCGGCCACTTCCTGGTGATCGTCGCCCTGCAGAAGGCCGGGCTCAAGACCAGCGACGTCAACCTGCTGTTCCTCAATCCGTCCGACGCCAAGGCGGCGCTGGCAGCCGGCGCGATCGACGCATGGTCGACCTGGGATCCGTATGTCGCCATCGAAGAACTGCACGATCATGCCAAGGTCGTTGTCAACGCCGTCGGCTTGCGCGATTCATACACTTACCAGGCCGCCACCGACGACGCCATCCGCAACAAGCGCGCCATCCTGGCGGATTTCCTGCAGCGCGTGGCCGACGGCCAGCGCTGGGCGCTGGCCCATCCGCAGCAGGTGGCTGAAGCGCAGGCGCGCATCACCGGCTTGCCGAAAGAAGTGCTGACCTACGTCTATGCCCGCGCTAAGCTGCATCCGGTGCCGATAGACGCCGCCGTGATGCGGGCCCAGCAGCATACCGCCGACGTCTACGAAAGCGCCGGCGTGATCCCACGCCATCTTGACGTCGCTCCCAGCTTCGACACCAGCTTCAAACTGAAATAGCGAAAATTGAAATAACCCATTCGGGCGGGCATTTTCATTATGCTCAATTTTCATATTTTATTATTATAAATAATTCGTTTTGTAATAATCAGACTCCCCCTATCATCACTTCACGATAGCAGCCGGCATCACGCCGGCGCTGCCTTCAAGCACAAGCCCGGACACAGGGCGCACTCCAGAAGACATCGCGCGGCCATATCAATATCAACCACACAGGGGAGTTTCATGCGGTCATTGCATCAACACAAGCGCCGGCGGGTACGCAGCTTGTCTTTCGCCACATTGCTGTCGGCCGGCCTCGCCAGCAGCTACGGCCTGGCGCATGCGCAACAGGAATCCGGCAGCGACGGCAGCAAAAAGACCGCTACCAGCATCGGCCAGGTGCAAGACGTGGTGGTCACCACCGGCGTGCGCGGCGAACAGCGCACGGTGGCCGACAGCCCGGCTCCGATCGATGTCATCAACGGCGAGCAATTGCAGCATACCGGCCGCGCCGAACTGAGCGAAGCGCTGGCGCGCCTGCTGCCGTCATTCAATTTCGGCACCAACATCGCCGGCGTCAATTCGGTGATCCGCCCGGTCAGCAACCGCGGCCTGGGCCCGGCTTACACCCTGGTGCTGGTGAACGGCAAACGGCGCCACAATTCGGCGCTGCTGACCAACGGCGGCGGCGACAGCAGCGGCGTCAACGCAGTCGATCTCGACACCATCCCCCTGTCCGCCGTCGATCACATCGAAGTATTGAAAGACAGCGCCGCCGCCCAGTACGGTTCCGATGCCGTGGCAGGTGTAGTCAACGTGGTCTTGAAGAGCGCCAGCCACGGCGGCAGCATCAGCGTCGATTACGGCAGCCTGTATGGCGGCAGCGGCGACCTGACCAACCGCAAAGTGGCGGGCGATGCCGGTTTCGAACTACCCAACGGCGGCTTCATCCATTTCAGCGCCGACGCCCGCAAGCGCGGCCAGTCCTGGTGGAACCTGCCGGCCACCAACACCAATGTGTATTCGCCTGCCAGCAATCCCAAGAACGCCAGCTGGAACCGCGACGGCGCGCACAACGGCGATCCCGGCGTCGAAGCCTACAACATCGCCTATAACGCAGAACTGCCGCTGAACAACGGCGTCACCTTGTATTCGTTCGCCACCGGCGGCACCAGCAACGTCGTCGCCGGCAACAACTTCCGCCGCCCGAACGGCCTGGCCACCATCTCGCAGATCTACCCGGACGGCTATTTCGCGCTGAACAATGCCAGTTCCTACGATTTCCAGGCGACCGCCGGCGCCAAAGGCAAGTTCGACGGCTGGAACTGGGACCTGAGCAGCGGCTACGGCAAGAATCACGTGCGCCAGTACAGCAACCTGACCATCAATCCTTCGCTGGGGCCGGCCTCGCCGACCAGTTTCGATGAACTGGCCACTTTCCAGTTCGAGCAATGGACCACCAACGCCGATTTCACCAAGGCCTTCAACCTCGGCCTGGCCAAACCGGTGCAGCTGTCCTGGGGCCTGGAACAGCGCAGCGAACGTTTCTCCACCTACGCCGGCGATCCGCTCGGTTATATCAACGGCGGCTATATTTTCAAGCCCGGCGACCAGGCCGGCGATCCGAATGTCGGCAGCCCGGCTTCGGTGGGCGCCCAGGGTGCGATCGCGCTGGCGCCGCAAGATGCCGCCAATATCCGCCGCAACGTGCAGGCGGTTTACGCCGACGCCGGTTTTTATCCGACCGACAAATGGTTTGTCGACGTCGCCGTGCGCGGCGAGCATTATGACGACAGCGCCGGCAACACCGTCAGCGGCAAGCTCAATTCGCGCTATGACCTGACGCCGCAGATTGCGGTGCGCGGCACCGTCGGCTCCGGCTTCCGCGCGCCGTCGCTGACGCAGATCGGCTATGCCCAGACCGACAACCGCACCAACATCAACCCGGTCACCGGCGCGGTCGGTCCCAGCCTGTCGAAACTGCTGCTCAACGATTCGGCGCTGGCGCGTGCGCTCGGCGCGCAGGACCTGAAACCGGAAAAATCGATCAACTTCGGCCTCGGCGTGGTCCTGAAACCGACCGACAATCTCAACATCACGCTGGATGCCTACCAGATCACGATCAAGGACCGGATTATCCGCACCGGCTACCTGTTCGGCCCGGCGCTGTCGCCGCTGCTGCAGTCGTATGGCCTGACCGGCAGTGAATGGGTGCAGTATTTCGCCAACGGCGTCGATACCCGCACCCGCGGCCTCGACCTGGTGGCCGACACCACCACCGATTTCGGCCGCCTCGGCGTCGTGCGCTGGAACGCCGCGCTCAACTGGAACCGCACCGACATCACCAGCATCAAGGCGACCCCGGCCCAGCTGAGCGGACTCGGCGCCAATCCCGGCGGCAGCCTGACCTGGTTCGGCTACTCGGCCGGCGGCGGCATCGGCGAACTGACCTCGGCCCAGCCGCGCACCAAGCTGATCCTGGGCGGACGCTGGCTAGTGCGGGATTTCGACATCAACCTGCAGACCACCCGCTACGACTCCTACCTGTGGCGCACCACGCCGACCCTGTCCTACAAGTTCGGCGCCAAGTGGATCACCGATCTCGACGTCACCTATGCGCTGACCAAGTCCATCAAGCTGACCGTGGGCGCGGCCAACCTGTTCGATGTCAGGCCCGACAAGAACGGTCCCGGCGACGCCAGCACCGGCGCTTCCAGCTTCTACTACGGTCCGTCGCCGTTTGCGCCGACCGGCGGTTTCTACTATGCCAAGGCTACTTATGAGTTCTAAACACGCGTCGCTTGCCGGTTTGCTTCTGCTGGCCGCCCTGGCCTGCGCCGGCTGCGGCAGGCAGCCAACGCCGGCAGTCCAGTCCGGTCCGCCCGATCTCAGCAAGGTCACGCTGGTGCTTGGCGACCAGGTCAATTTCACGCGCACCAAGGCCGAAGCCGCCGGCGTGCTGGAAGGCGTGCCTTACAAGATCGAATGGGCCAGTTTCCAGGGCGCGGCGCCGCTGTTCGAAGCGGTGCGCTCAGGCGATGTCGATACTGCACCTGCCGCCGATACGCCGGTGCTGGCGGCAGCCGCCGGCGGCGCGCCGATCAAGCTGGTGGCGGCGGCCGTGTCGCCGACCGCACCCACCGGCGTCGCCATACTGGTGCCGCCCGGTTCGCCGATCAAGAACGTGGCAGACCTCAAAGGCCGTTCTGTCATCGTCTCTTCGGCACGTGGCAGCGTGGCGCAATACGTCTTGTTCGGCGCCCTGCGCGAGGCCGGCCTGACCGAGCATGACCTGACCATCGGTTTCATGCTGCCAGGCGATGCCTCGGTAGCTTTCTCGTCCGGCAAGATCGAAGCCTGGGCCACTTTCGGCACTTACCAGGCGTCGGCCGAACTGCACGGCGCCCGCGTGCTGCGCGACGGCGTCGGCATCTATAGCGGCACCGGCCTCATCGCCGCCTCCGACAAGGCGCTGGCCGATCCCGGCAAACGCGCCGCGCTGGCCGACGTGCTGCAACGGCTGGCGCGCGCCAACGAATGGGTGGTAGACCATCCCGCCGAATACGCCAAGGTGTTCGCCAAGCTGACCGGCCTGCCGGACGACGTGGTGGCGCTGGTGCTGAAACGCGAGCATCCGAAACTGGTGCCGGTCGACGCGCAGATCACCGCGCAGCTGCAAAAGATCGCCGACACCTTTTATGAAGCCAAGCTGTTCCCGATCCGGGTCGACGCCGCCAAGCTGGCCGATACCCGGGTTT